>JBAYYI010000049.1:0-14638 GCA_041673165.1 Bacteroidales bacterium | reverse complement strand
TTTTTTAGGGGTATCTCCTTTAGAATTATTAGAGAATAATGAAAAGGATGAAAACAAGTAATATGAATTATATAGGAAGCAAAAAAAGTTTATTAGATTTTATCTACTCATCTATCAATAAAATAGTTGATGAAGATTGCACAACTTTTTGTGATTTATTCGCTGGGACTGGAATAGTCGGGAGATATTTCAAAAACAAAGGATATAGGATTATTGCAAATGACATTCAGTATTATAGCTATGTTCTTAATATGCATTATATTGGTAATTCAGGGCATTTCCCCTTTAAGAAACTATGTTCGCTTTTGCCAGAGTTAAAAGAACTCCATGATATTTTTAAATATAATTATGTTTGTGAGTATTTATCGAACTTAGATGGTGTAAAAGGTTTTATCTATAATAATTATTGCCCTGGTGGTACTAGTTCTGAAGAATATATTAGAAAGTATTTTACTGATTATAATGGAATGAAGTGTGATGCGATCAGATTAAAAATCGAAGAATGGTTTACTCAGAATAATATAAGTAAAAGCGAGTATTTTCTTTTGTTAGCTACGCTTCTAGAAAATATTGATAAATTAGCTAATACTGCATCAGTATATGGGGCATATTTAAAGAAATTTAAAAATTCTGCATTAAAGCCTTTGTTAATGAAACCGATAGATATTATACATAGCGAGTATGATAATCTAGTATTTAACTCAGACATTAATGATTTAATCAAATCTATCAGTGGCGATATTCTTTACCTTGATCCACCATATAATCACAGGCAATATGCGACTAACTATCATATATTAGAAACTATTAGCAAAAATGATGATCCACAGATAAAGGGTGTTTCGGGGATGAGAGATTATCAATATCAAAAATCTCTTTACTGTTCAAAACAACATGCCCTTGAATCCTTTGATAAATTGATATCTGAGGCAAATATGAAGTTTATTTTTCTTAGTTATAACAACGAAGGAATTATGAGCTTAGAGGATATAGAGAAAATTATGTCAAAGCGTGGAGAATACGGAGTGTTCTCTATGGATTATAACAGGTTCAAAGCAGATAAAACTGAAAATAGAAATCATAAAGCAAACAAAACAATCGAATATTTACACTATGTAAGAATTTCAGACAATAAATAAAACACCCGCTCTACCTTTTTGATAGATCAGGTGTTATTTTATTAATTATTGCAATAGCAATAAGCATTACTGCGAAAACCTCTAAATGGTGGGATCATGACTAAAGATAATTAGTTTATAAATATATATTTTCCAAACCAAACCGTGCTTCAAACCTCTTCAGAAGCACAAGTACTCAAAGAGAATGAGGATGTACGAAAGCAGGGAAGTCAAATAACACAATTTTTTGATATATACGAGAACAGTTTTAAATAATGAACATTATTTATCATATACGACAATATTTGTTAACAAAAAGTCGAGTTTAATACTGAATCCTTTGCTATAATCGATTTATGAAAGGAGTGAAACGATGTTAAAAGAACTAAATCAAGTCATCAACTATATTGAAAAAAACTTAACTGCAGGTATCACACTTGAAGAAATATCCGAATACGCTGGTGTTTCAGATTATCATTTTCGGAAAATCTTTTATTATTTATCTGGATTAACATTGAGTGAATATATTAAAAACAGAAAACTATCAGAAGCAAATAAGGATTTGTTAAATAACGAAAGAGTAACCGATGTGGCATTCAAATATGGTTATGAATCAATGGATGGCTTTACTCGAGCATTTAAATCTTGGAGTGGATTTTTACCATCGGAAGTTGCGAAAACAGGTGTCAGCAAATCGTTTCCCAAACTTTCATTTTATATCGATGTTAAAGGAGGAGAAAGTATGGATTATAAAATTGTAGAAATGCCTTCATTTAAATTTGCTGGTGTAAGCAAAAGAGTGCCAATGCAATTTGAAGGAGTAAATAATGCCATTAAAGAATTGGCCAATAGTATTACACAAGAGCAAAGAGAAGCAATGTATACCATTCAAAATATTGAACCTTATGAAGTTGTCAATGTTTCTTATGAACATGAGCATAATTTTATGAAAGACGAAGGAGAACTTACTCATTTAATTGGGGTTTTAACCACAGAAGAAAATGCAAGTGAACTTTTAGATGTGATTGAAGTTCCAGCATGCACTTGGGTAGTTTTCCCAAATGAAGGTCCTTTCCCAGAAACATTGCAACAGACTTATGCAAAAACATATTCAGAATGGCTACCTGTTTCTAATTATGAAGTGGTTCAACTTCCTGGATTTTCATTTACCAAGATGGATGAAGAAAAGGAGAATTATGCCTACAGTGAAATTTGGATGCCTGTACGTAAGAAAAGATAGCATTACTATGGTTTGCCCAAGATTGTAGATGTGCTTGCCCCTATACCAATGATAGATATTAAAAGAGTAATTAAGGATTTTTTTGTCATGTAGAGCCCTAATATTATATCTCTTTGATCTCTAATGAATAATGAAGGAGTCAGGCTTGAATAACTCCCTTGTCGTATTACTTAAGATACATTCTTCATAAAGTACGTCACATCAGTAATAAAATTAAAAATTAAAAATTATAGAATCAAATCTTAGCGGTTCAGATGTAAAAGTCTGGGCCGCTATTTTTATTTCCCCCAGAAAGGAGGTCGACTAGATGGTAAATGATGAAGTTAATAATAAGGCTATAAATATTGAGATAAAAGTGGCCCAGTATTCAGCAAAGGCTATTTTGAAAGCTATGAAAAAGATTATAGAAGATGCAGCTGAAAAAAGCCAACCACTTGCAGATTATCTTAGTGAGAAAAGAAAAACTAATTCAAGGAAACTTAAGGATATGGTAAAGAAAGGTCAGCTGGAAAATATTGATTTACAATAGTGTACCATTTTAAACTGCCAAAACTGTACCAATTTAAACTGCTATTGACAACTGGGGTCTCGTCCTTGGGCAATTGCTTCAGCTGTTGTTTTTATTTCCCAAGCAACCATAAGCACATTACCATTAGGTAAAACTTCAAAATCATGATGAAGTCGAGCTTCTGCATTGTTTAATTCAAAAGTCCATAGCAGATTTCCGTTCCAATCATACTTTTCCACAATACCAGTAGCAATCGGACCGTTTATTATACTAGCCCCATTAGGAGTTTTAGAAACAACTAAATCACCATTTTCTGATAAATATGCTCCTATAGTTTTTTCGCTATTAGTATCCCAGGAATTAATTTTTCTTCCTTGGTTATCAATCAAATAAATAGTAGATGAACGCATGGGAGTAAATAAGGTGTAGCCATTAAAGCTATCTTCTTCATTTACAAACATACCAACAGTTTGATTTTGGGCATATATATTGTAAGTTCCTAAAGTAAAAAATATTAATAAAGCCGTTATACTAAATTTTGCTAGTTTCATTCTTTATCTCCTAACTCTTTTAAAATAAGACTATCAATTTTACCATTTCCTGCACTATATTTTCTCAAATGGGTAATGTCTCAGGCAAAATTATGCTTTTTTTTAGAAGTTTAGAGTAATTAACATCTTGCATTTGTTAGATTGTATCAGGCTGTTGCTGCTTGGTAAGAACAAAGGCTTTTTCAATCCTAAAATAGAAAAAGCCCCAGTGTTATCCGGAGCTTCTTCATTTATTAACTTATTGCTTATTTATTAGGAGACTTATTCGATAGTAATCTGTTTTGCAGGTTCAACCATTGTTTTCTTAATAATTAGGTCAAGAACCCCATTTTCTAATTTTGCGGAAATATTATCAGCTGAACAATTTTCAGGAAGAGACAAAGTTCTCATATATTTACCGGAGAATCTTTCCTCTTTATGAATAGTTTCATTTTCGACTTTGTTTTCGACTTTCTTTTCTGCTTCGATAGTTAACTGGTTATTGTTTACTGATACCTTAATATCTTTCTTATCAAAACCTGGAAGGTCAGCCTTGATAATAAATTCATTTTCATTTTCAATAATATCAAGAGCCATCCTTCTATAATCGTTTGCCTCAAAACCATTAAGAAACTCGTCAAATAATGACCAACCTGGTGTGTAATTTCTTGTTCTTAAGAAGTTCATAATTTCCTCCAATTTTTATTATTTGATTTATCTTTTAGTATTAATATAATCAAGACATCAGAAAAAGCAAATATTTTTTAGCACTCTTTTTAATTGATTGCTAACTTACCAAAAAAACACCGATTTAATGCGGTTCTACAAGGCCAATCTGAAAACAAATCAGAAAAAATCTCTGCCATTCCTCCAAAAATGATTCTTTTTTGGCATACATATTTTGTTAATTTGTTCTTCATTGGGGGTTCATTGGGTGTCTATTGGGAGTTCATTAGGCATCAATTGGACTAATGGCCAATCAAATTCCAGATATCAAGTAGATAAAATTTAGTAAATGACCACTTATGAACAAGAGAAAAATACAAGTCCTGGCTGGTCAAGATACTTTGGCTTGCCACTTTCGTCTCAGCAAGAAATAGTTGATAACAATTCAAGATGATTCATGTTAATTCTAGATAACCCCTGTGAAAGGCCTTCTTTTTGGGCGTAGTTGAGGAAATCAATAGATAGATTGATTGCTTGGCAAAAAAGCTTGACACAATATTCATCAATTCCATTCTAAAGAAAATCTTAAATATCAAAATAAGGAAACATTCCTAATGAGAAAATTTCTCTTCATAATCATTGTATTAGCAGTAATTATAGGACTAGAAGGAGAGCCTATATCTGCTGTATGGGTATTGCCTTGGGATTTAGTTCGTGAGGGTTCAATTGATACTGTTTTAGTTAATCTTCAAGCCAATGGGCAAAACACTTTGCTGGCAGAGGTTCGCTATCGTGCAGATGCAATTTATTACCCCAATAAACGAGATAATGCCTATCTTAATTTAGATCCACGTTCTTATATTATGAAGGATAGTAATTTTGATGCTTTAGAATATTTACTACAAGAAGCAAAAAAGTATAATATCAAAGTTCATGCCTGGATAACTGTATTGGTAGTAACCCCGCATGACCTAACTAAGCTTCCTTTAGATCATATATATTATAAACACAGCAACTGGATTACTACTGATTTAGCTGGTGAGCCAATGCCTCTTAACAGTGCAGAAGGCTATTTCCTAGATCCTGGGCTTAAACAAGTGCAAACCTACACTCTCAATGTAATCAATGATTTATTGTTAAACTATCCTCAGCTTGCTGGTCTTCACTTAGATTATGTCAGATATCCAGGTGAAGATTATGGCTACCATCCTGAAGCAATGATAGACTTTGAAAAGAAACATATTCCTAATACCTATAGTAATAGAATGTTGTGGAAAGAAGAAGTTCTAACTAACTTCGTTGAAACTATCTATATGCGAGTTAAAGAGTTGAATCCAAGATTGGAAGTAAGCGTAGCAGTAGTTGCCGATAAAGTAAAAGCACGAGGGAAATATTCTCAGAATTGGCAAACTTGGTTAGAGAAGGGGATTGTTGATAAAGTCTATTTAATGGCTTATACTAAAGAGGATCGCATCTTAATTCAGCAATTAGAAGACCCTGAATTAGTGCTACATAAAGATAAAGTTGTAGTCGGATTAAGAGCTTGGGATAACAACAAGAAAGAATATTCGGTTAAACAGATTACTTCCAAGATCAACCTTAGTAGAAAGTTGGGATATAAGGATTTTTCCCTCTTTTCTTATGGTGGAATTATGGAAAATAACTACTGGACAAATCTAAAAGAGGAATTTGTACAAGTAAACAAATCAGAAAGACAAAATAAGAGAGAAGATTATGAGAGATAAACTTTTTTTAATTGATGGCACAGCCCTGATTTATAGGGCTTATTTTGCCTTCATTCGTAATCCTTTGATTAATAGCAAAGGGGTCAACACCAGTGCAATTTATGGAGTGATTAACTCTTTTTTGAAGATAGTCGATGAACATCAACCTAAGTATGTAATGGTTAGTTTTGATAGAAAAGAAGAGACTTTTAGACATAAAATGGATGAGAATTACAAAGCTAATCGTCCGCCTATGCCTGACGACCTAAAGGAACAGATAGAACCTGTTAAAAAGTTCTTTCAGCTCATCGACATCCCGGAAATCTCTCTTTCCGGTTATGAGGCTGATGATATTATCGGAACTTTTGCTGAACACTTTAAAAACCAAGCTGATGTTTACATTGTCAGCGGAGATAAGGACTTTGCTCAAGTTGTTCAACCTCACGTTTATCTTTTAGACCCCTTTAAGAATTCAATCTTGGACGAAGAAGGAATAAAAAATAAGTATGGTATTGAGGCGTCACAGTTTATTGATTATCTCGCTATTGTAGGTGATTCAGCAGACAATATCCCAGGGGTTAAAGGGTTAGGTCCTAAGGCTGCAGAGAAACTACTTACCGAGTTCAAAGATTTGGATGATATTTACGCAAATTTAGATAGTCAAAAAGGTGCAACCTTAAAGAAACTAACTGAACAAAAAGAGAATGCTTACAAGTCTTTTGAATTAGCTAAAATTAAGACTAAAGTTCCTGTTGAAATACCTGGGATTGATGAATTTGTCTGCTCTCTCAATGATTCATCCAACTTGAAAGATTATTTTGATGAGTTTGAACTTAATACTCTGAAAAATAAATTACTGAAAGTGATTCCAGCTATTAAGAAGAGCCTTCCCCAAGTAGAATTAAAAACTTCTAAAGCAGATTTAGAGGAAGGTCAATATGAACAAGCTCTTCTTTTTGGAGATAATTCTGCTGTTAGTGAATCCGAAAATCCTATATCACCCCAACAGGAAGAGATAAAATTTGAAGCAATTCTTATAGCTTCAATCGCTGAACTGGAACAAGTTCTCTCAGCTAACAAAAAGGATTACCTAGCCTTGGATACAGAGACAACTTCTCTCAATACCCAAGATGCTGAGCTTGTAGGTCTTTCATTCTCTTATGATAAAGAAAGAGCCTATTATGTCCCTTTAAATCATTTTGCTGCTGATAATCTTCCTTTAGAAGAAACACTCCAGACACTAGCAAAATATCTCAAAGATAAACTAATAGTAGGGCATAATCTCAAATATGATTTAAAAGTTTTAGACTACCAAGGATTGAAATTAGACAATAATCTCTTTGATACAATGATTGCTAGTTTCCTCTTAGATCCCACTAACAATGGGAATAGTCTGGATAAATGTATGGAGAGAGAATTTAACCATACCATGCAACCAATCTCTGAGTTGATTGGAAAAGGAAAGGCTCAAAAAAGCTTCTCTCTTGTCTCAACTAAAGATGCTACTTTCTATGCTGCAGAAGATGCTTGGGCAACCTTGTCTCTTTATCAAATTTATAAAGATAAACTAAAACAACAAGGACTTCACAAATTATTCACTGAAATTGAAATTCCTCTTACCTATTCCATCAAGAAAATGGAAATGAATGGTGCCTATATCGATAGAGATTTTCTCAAAAAACTCTCTGAAGAAGTAAACGAAAAGATTAATAATCTAGTTTCAGAAATATATAATATTGCTGGTTATCAGTTTAATCTAAACTCCACTCAGCAACTGGCAAATCTCCTCTTTGAAGAGATGGGTATTCCTCCAGTAAAAAAGACTAAAACAGGTTACTCAACTGATGCAACAGTTTTGGAAACCCTAGCAGAAGAGCATGAAATAGTTAGACTTATGTTAGAATATAGGCAACTTGCAAAATTGGAATCTACTTACATCTCGGCTTTACCAAAACTAGTGAACGAAAAGAGTAAAAGAATTCACTCCAGTTTTAACCAAATTGGAGCTTCTACTGGGAGATTGTCTTCTACTAACCCCAACCTTCAAAACATTCCTATCCGCACTGAATTAGGAAGTAAAATTAGAGAAGCCTTCATTCCTCAAGCTAAAGACTCTGTCATTTTAGCAGCTGATTATTCTCAGATTGAGTTAAGGCTATTAGCTATCTTCTCAGGAGACCCTGCTTTGATAAAAACTTTCAACGAAAATGGAGATATTCATAGAAGCACTGCTGGATTAATCTATAACAAAGCAATTGAAGAAGTTACTAGCGATGAGAGAAGATCAGCCAAAACCATTAACTTTGGAATAATTTATGGGATGGGAGCTCAAAAACTAAGTAAAGAGTTGAATATTACTCAAAAAGAGGCTAAAGAATTCATTGCTCACTACTTTGAGACATTCCCTACTATCAAGGATTTTATGAGTGATATGGTTACAAAAGCAAAATCTCACGGCTACTGCGAAACAATTAGTGGCAGAAGACTTTTCTTACCAGGCATAAATAGTAGTAATAAAAGATTTGTTAGTGAAGCTGAACGAGTTGCTGTAAATATGCCGATTCAAGGTTCAGCTGCAGATGTAATTAAAATTGCTATGAATAATCTGCATGCCAAAATTAAAGACAATCCTGATATCAAAATGATTATCCAAGTTCATGACGAACTTGTCTTTGAAGTAAAGAAAAGTGCTTTGGAGGAGATGAAAGCTTTAATTAAACAAGTAATGGAAAGTGCACTACCCCAAGAATACAGTAAAATTGTTAAGCTATCGGTAGATATTGGGGTAGGAGATAACTGGTTACAGGCACATTAGAATGAATAAATATGTATAAATATGTTTTGCTTTGGCATACATTTCCAAATACTAAAAAAAAAACTTTACTAAATACAAGGTTATTTACATTTATACTTTTTAGAAGAATTAAATAAAAATTGTGGAGGAACTATGCCTCAAATGATGAGGAAACTATTGCTAATTACCATATTATTGGTGTTTAGTTCAATAATTGCTGCTCAGACATTATTAATAAGAAATATTCGCGTTGAAGGAAATGTTAATATAGATGATTCGTTAATTTTAACAGTTTCAAAACTAAAGATTGGGGATTTTGTAGATTACTCTAAGGTTTCGGAAACTATAAAAAGTCTCTATGCCTTAGAAGTATTTAATGATATCTATATTAAAAAAGAGAATATCTCTAATGGTGTAGAAGTGATTATTAATGTTTCAGAATATCCAGTAGTTGAATCAGTAGCATATAAAGGTAATAAAAAATATAGTGATTCCAGTTTGAAAGAATTTGTTCTTTTACGAAAAGGTAGCTACTATTCAGAATTTTTAAAGAATAAGGTAACTAAACAAATCACACAAAAATATATTGAAAAAGCCTATAATAATGTTAAGATTGATTATGATGTTAAAGAATTAGATAATAATAGAGTAGCAGTTACTATTAGAATAAATGATGGTAACAAGATCAGAGTTAATAAAATTAGTTTTCATGGCAATGAAGAAATATCTGACAAAAAGTTGTTAAAGAAAATGAAGACTAAGACAACTAATCTTTTCCGGTCTGGTAAGTTTGAACAAGCTCAATTCGAAGCTGATTTACAAGCAATCGAAGCTTATTACCAAGAATTAGGATACATCAATGCTAAAATCTCAAGCCACGACGTAAAAACAGTAGATAATAAATTCATTCAGATTGATATTTTCCTTACTGAAGGGGAACAGTATAAATATGGTGATGTCTTAGTTATTGGAAATAAATTCTTCACTGAAGAAGAGATTATGAAAGTGTTGGAATTTGACCCAGATGAACCTTTTAATATGGAAGAATTTAAACTTCGTCAAGACCAAATCAGAGAGATGTATTCTGAAGAAGGATTTATCTACAGTTCCATAGAGCCTCAACTCCTTATGGTAGATGATAGAGTTGATATTAAAATTAATATTGACGAACAAGTTAGAGCCAAAATTAGAAAAATACATATTACCGGAAATCGGGGAACAAAAGAAAAAATTATCCGTCGCCAGCTAGCAATCCATCCAGGGGATTTCTTTAAGAGATCACAAATTCTTAGTACTCAACAAAATATCTATAATTTAGGTTTCTTTGAACCAAATATCGGTATTGAGCCCAAACCCATTAACAAAAATGGTGATGTTGACCTCTATTTCAGCGTAGAAGATAAAACATCAGGTTCTGCTAACGGTGGAGTAGGCTATAACAGTGTTGATGGCTTTGTTGGACAGTTAAGCTTTTCTCATAACAATATCTACGGCAACAACTGGCAAACAAGCATCTCTTATGAATTTGGAGGTTCTACTCAAAATGTACAGTATAGCTTCACTAACCCATACACATTCGACACTAATACCTTAACTGGCTTCAGTCTCTATAATACAAAAAGAGAGTGGGATGATTATTATTACGAAATTATGACCCGTGGCGGTAGTGTGAGAATTGGTAGACCTTTGAAAGTCCTTAATAAATCTCAAGCTATCTTATCCTATTCCTACTACTCAAAAAAATATTCAATCACTAACCAGAGCCAAGTTATTGCCATCAATAACCAAAGCTTAATTGAATTAGATACTTTAGGTTGGCAAAATACCAGTTCTTTAGGACTTACACTTTCACGTGATTCCAGAGATAATATTTTCTTTCCAAGTAAAGGATCTCAGATAACTATATATAATGAGTTAGCTGGAGGATTCTTAGGCGGAAACTTTGATTACTATAAATTTATTTCTCAAGTTTCTTTCTATACTGAGACTTATTTTAAGTTTGTACTCCGCAACAAGTGGAGATTTGGATATGTAACATCCTTTGGTCAGTCTTCTTCTGTCCCACCTGATGAGAGATTCTATCTAGGAGGGACCGGACCAGATGGAGTCCGTGGTTATGGAGATAGATCAATTGGACCTAATGACGGAGGAACAAGAGAAATCCTCTATTCTTCCGAATTAGCCTATCCTATAGGAGGGGATCAACTTATACTACTGGGATTCTTAGATGCCGGTAACAGTTATAATTCCCTTAATGATTTTAACTTTTTAGATTTTAAGAAAGGTGCTGGATTGGGAATACGTATTAGAACCCCAATGGGACTAATAGGTTTTGATTATGCTTGGAACTTTGAAGATAGGACATGGCAACCTCATTTCCAATTTGGAACCACTTTTTAGAGGAAATAATGAACTATAAACACCTGTTTGGACCTGTCATCTCACGGAGATTAGGAATCTCTTTAGGTGTAGATGTTGTCCCCTACAAATATTGCTCAATGAATTGCGTCTACTGCGAAGTAGGTGAAACAACTCATTTAATAAAAAAACCAGAAGAACTGGTAGAGTTACATGCTGTTATCAAAGAACTAGATGACTATATTGCAAAAAATCCTAAACTAGACTATATAACCTTCTCAGGGGCAGGAGAACCTCTTCTCTACTCTGAAATAGGTAAATTAATTAATTATATTAAGGAAAAATACCCGCAATACAAATTAGCCTTAATTACCAATAGCAGTCTTATCAATCGCTCTGAAATTCAGGAAGAATTACAGAAGTTAGATATGATAATGCCTTCTCTTGATGCAGTAGATCAGGATATTTTTGCAGCAATTAATCGTCCTCATAAGGATATTTTAATCAAAGAGATAATTGAAAATCTAATACAATTTAATCAACACTTTCCAGGAGAAATGTGGTTAGAGATATTCTTCGTTCCTGGATTAAATGACTTCCCCGAAGAGTTGAGCAGAATGAGAGATGTTATCAAGCAGATTAAGCCTGAAAGGGTCCAGCTTAATGCCTTAGACAGACCTGGAACTGAGCCATGGGTTATCCAAGAGGATATTGAAAAATTAGATTCTATTAGAGCCTTCTTTGAAGCAGGTTTACCTGATGATATCTTAGTTGAAGTTATTAAGAAAGTCAATAAACAACTATATGATGAAAATCCCAGTAGTGTAGAAATAGAAGATAAAATTATCTCAACTATCAGAAGAAGACCTTGCACATCTCAAGATATGAGCCAGATGCTGAATGTTCATATCAATGCAATTAATAAAGTACTTCATAAATTAATTGAAGAGAAAAGAATTGAAGGTGTTCACCAAGACAGAGGCATCTTTTATAAAGTTATAGGTTAAATGTGAAAATAAGTGCTATTATTACAGCTGGCGGTGCAGGCAAAAGACTCCCAGGAAAAGTAAAAAAACAGTTTTTACTCTTAGGGAATAAACCAATCTTGTTTCACACTATTGAAAGGTTCTTGACAAAAAAAATAGTTAATGAATTAATAATTTCTTTACCTGAAGATGATTTTGCAGAAGCCAGTGAGAGTATTAGGAGTAATTATCCTAAAGCAAATATCAAGTTTGTTAAAGGTGGAAAAGAGAGACAGGATTCTGTCTATAATGCCCTTCTTGCCTGCTCTCCCGATTGTGACATTGTCTTGATTCACGATGGAGTAAGACCTTTTTTTGGTAAAGATATAATAGAGACAATGATTGAAAAAGTTAAAGTTGGGACAGGGGTAATACCAGTTAGCAAAGTGAAATTCACTGTAAAAGAATGCGAATCAGGATTTGTGAAACAAACTATACCCCGCGAGAATCTTGTTAATGTTCATACACCACAATGTTTTGTTTATCAAGACATTCTAAACTTGAACAAAGAAGCAGTGAGAGAAAAAAAACTTTATACTGACGACGCTTCCCTCATGGAAGAAAAAGGTATGAAGATAACTACAGTTTTAGAGAGTGATAATAACATAAAGATAACTACAAAAGAAGATCTAATCTTTGCTGAGTTCTTGTTATTAAAGCTAAAGTATTAATATTTGTATACGGAGAATTAATGAAGAAGTTTTTTAAAAAATTTAAGCATGCTAAATTGAATATTCCAATCCCTATATTCGGAATTGGTTGCGGTGTTTTGGGACTAAGTTTAAATAAGATATCTCTGGATCTTGGCAAATATGCATCTACTCTACTTAGAGCATTAGAGTATAGAGGCTATGATTCAACTGGAGCAGTTTTCCAGAACAAAAATGAGATTACTTTGCTCAAAGATGTTGGTGCTCCTAGCACCTTGGTTAAAACTCTAGGGATTGAGAAACAAGTGGGAAAAGTGTTTTGTGGGCAAGTTCGCTGGGCAACATTTGGACAAGTCGATAAAAAGAATGCACAACCTCACTGGGTAAAATGTAAAAAAGAGATATACGGAGCCCATAACGGAAACATCACCAATACACGTGATCTACGCGATTTCTTACTTGCTGAAGGTCATAATGTTGTTTCTGATAATGACGGTGAGATGTTAGTTCATACAGTAGAACATTATTTTGATATTGAACTAAACAAACAAAAAGAATCCACTCAGAGTGATCATGAATTTAGAAAAGAAGCTATGCGGAAAGCAATTGTTCATGCTGGTAAAAAGGCTGTTGGCTCTTATGCAGCTGTAATATGTGACCCAGTAACAGAAGTTTCGTGGGCTATCAAAGCAGGTTCTAGTCTCTATTTCGGTATGGGTGAAATTGATGGACTTAACTTTGGCTTAGCCTCTTCAGATTTAACAGCAGTCCTTCGTTTCACAAAAAACTTAGTTAACTTACGTGAAGGTGAATTTGTAGAATATACTTCTGAAGGTTATCAGCTCTTTGCTCAGAAAAGCTTATGTTTTAAAAAAGCAGGTTTAAAAAACGAATGTTATGAACCATGTGATAAGATAATGAAACCACTAGTTAGATCAAAATTAAGAGCTGAAGATACTGAATTACTTCCTCAATATAAATACTTTATGGAACAAGAGATTCATTCGCAACCAGAATCTACTGGTAAGTTAATTAAAATTTATCAGGGGGGATCAAATACCGGACGACGAATGATTGAATTCCTAAAACGCGAAAATATCTTTGCCGGAATCGAAAAGCTGTCCAATGATATAGCTTCAGTTGAAGATTTTGATAAAAAGAAAAAACTCTTTGATAAGTTTTTAAATGATAAAAAATCTGATGAATATTATGAGAAAGTCAAGAATGGTTATCAGTCAATTTATGAAGTTTTAGTTAAAGAAGACTTTGAGAATAAATACCTTTTTTCAGATGAAAAAAACTTGTTGCTTGAGCTAATGAATGGCGGCTTCTCTAAGAAGAAACTACTTCTCATCAAAGCTTTAGATAGCTATTATGAAAATATCGAGAACAACCTCTATCTAAAAAGTGTTGATGATTTTATTAACCTTCTGGAAAATACAAAGGAAAACAAAGGTGTTACCTACTCCATAGCTTGTGGTACTTCCTACAATGCAACAAAAGTAGCAGCTCTCTTCTTCAATGAAATAGCCGGAGTAGAAATTATTCCAATTCTACCTGGTGACTTTAGAGGTGAGTATTCTAATACCCTCAAAGACAATGACCTAATCATCGGTGTTTCTCAAAGTGGCGAGACCAAAGATTTAATTGATATTTTTAATGATATTGATGCTTCTGGTTTAAAAATAAGCAAAGTAGTTGTTGTTAATAATATGAATTCTACTTTAGGACAAGAGAAAAGTGATGTTGCAATACCTATCTATTGTGGTCCTGAAATAGCTGTACCAGCGACTAAAAGCTTTATGAACCAATTGACCGTATTCTATTACTTAGCCATTAGAGCTGCTGAAAGAATGTTAGAATTGAAAAAGGCAACTATGGATAAAGCTGAAGTGTGGGAAAAAGAACACATTATCGCTTACCGTAAAAAAACCTTGAAAGATATCCCGCTCCTCCTCAAAGAAACAATTTCTACTACCAAAGAACAAATTACTTTTGTTGCCAATAAAACATATATGGAGCCAT
>JBAYYI010000048.1:0-14666 GCA_041673165.1 Bacteroidales bacterium | reverse complement strand
CATATGATTTATCTTTTTTTTGTGGAAGAAACAAAGTAAATCAAAATAGGCTGAACTTGCAAAAGTTTAGCCTATATTTTTATATTATTGAAAAAGTTTTATCGGACAACAATGAATATTTATTACAAAACGGGTCAAAAGTCAAATTAAGGAGATTAAAGACATTAAAGTCCTTAATGACCTTAATGACCTTAAACCTTAGACCTGGGACATTAGACCTTGGACATTAGACGCGATGAATCGCGTCTCTACAAGACCTTAGACCTTAGACCTTAAACCTTAGACTTCTTAGAATAGATATCTAATGCGACTATTGTTGCGGTGAAGAACCAGAAGGGGATTGAGAGTTTGTCGGTGTCTAAGAAGTTGTTTAGTAGTCCGTGGGTGTAGTAGGTTACTAGGGACATGGTGAGAAAGATTGCTAACCTGCCTTCGTTTCTGTTTTCGGCTCTCTTATATACTTTTATTCCGGTATAGATGACGGTTATTACTAGGATTATCATTGACAGCATCCCTAAGACGCCACTTTCTGCAAGAGGTCCTAAGTATTCGCTGTGGGCATTGCCTAAGGTGCCTGCATTGGTTGATATGGTTGAGAGCTGATAGGACTTTTGGAAGCCTGCGTATTCAAATTGGTAGGTTCCGGGTCCCCATCCGAGTATTGGTTTTTCTTCAAACATCCTAACGACACATGCCCAGCGGTTTAATCTTTCTACGTTGGAGGCATCGGTTGAGATATTGGATATTGAGGATATATGCTCTGCGATGTTTCCTGAGGAGTCTTGGCTGTTTTTGGATAGTAGTTGTAGGATTGGGGTTTGGAAGACAAAGAAAAACATTATGCCTCCTAATGCTACAATTAGTAGGGGTTTGAGCTTGATTTTGAACTTAAGTATTGCATATATTCCTATGGCTGGCACTATGCTCATCCATGCTGCCCTTGAGTAGGAAAGGATTAGTCCTGTTAGAAAGACTAAGAAGAGTAGGGCGTAGAATGCTATTTTCCACTTGTTTTTGTTTTTGGTTATTAGGTGGAAGCTGGTCATGACAAGAAACATCGCCAGGATTGCTCCGTAGGCTGTGTGGTCGTTGTAGAAGGGTTGCATGATGTAGAAGGACTTGTCGAACTCAAAGCCTGTGAGGGCAAACATTATGGAGGTATAGATTACTATTATGGCTAGTGGTATGGCGTAGGATAGGTAAATTATTTTTATCTTCTTGAAATTGGCAAGTAGTGGGATTAGGGCTATGTAGAAGGGTATTATGTAAAATAGTTTTGAGGCAAAGAATTTGAAGGATACCAAGACGTGGGTGGAGCTTAGGGCTGTTATAAACATCCAAAGAAGGTAGAAAAAGATTGCAAGGCTTATTGGGTGGGTGAATATTCTCTTGTCGTGGTGTCCGTCTATTAGGAATTTGAAGACGTAGGCAAGGGTGAAAAGGATAAGCAGGGGCTCAGTTGGGATTGTCATTGCTGAGCTTTCTCCAATAAGCATGGTTATGGAAATTGGGGTTAGTATGGCTATTAGGTATAGGACTTTATCTAAGCGGTAGTAGAAAAGAAGGAGGGTGAGTAAGATTATGGGGATTAGTCCGTAGTAGTAGTATTCGTAGTCGATATAGTAGTAGCCTATGCCAATAAATAAGGCACATAGAAGGAAGATAATGATTGAGGTTTGGGTCTTATCACTTATTCTCTTCCATGCCTTTTTTGCTGGTTGAACTAAAGATTCTAAGTAATCAGTTATTTGATTAAGAAGTCTCATTTTACTTCTTTGGAGCTTTGTTTTTTATCTCTAAGTATTTGAGCGAAGATTGCAAGTAGGGTGCAGCATAGTCCTCCTATTAGGGCTATGATTGAGCGTTTTGGCTTATCTTTTAGGTCGGATGGGTAGGCTTTGTCTATGATGAAGTCGGTTGGTATATTACTTTTGGCATCAACTCTTACTTGTTCAAGCTTTTCATCCCAAACTTTTAGGGTTTCTATCTTTATTTTTAGTTGCTCTCTTATGCTTATGATTTGTGGTCCACTCTCCCCTATTGTTCCAAGCTTGTCTTCCAAACGCTTCACTCCTGCATTATTGCCTGATGCTATTTGTTTTGCCATCTCTTGGCTCATACGGTCTGACATCATATCGGGGTTGAAGACTTTCTTGTCCTTGGTCATTCTTGACATGCTGTCGGCAAGGGATCCTATTTGAAGAACTAATCCATCTCTTGATGCTGTTAGGGCATTAACGATGGAGTCCATCTTTGCGCGTTTCATGTCGTTGCGAAGGAGTTGCATCTGCTCTGTCATATAGTTGGCTATGTCGGCTGCATATTGAGGGTCGGTGTCCCAGACAGTTAGTTTAACGCCTAAGTTCTCGGTTCTTTTTATCTTTATATTGGAGACTAATCTTTGGTTTAGCTTTTCGCTCTTGGTCTTGCCTTTTTCTTCCTTGATGTCGTAGTGCTCATCAAGTTTGAAATTTGAAACGGTCTTTGATATTATTGTGCTTGAGCCAAGTAGTTCTAATAGGTATTCTGCATCCTTTTCCTTTCCATAGCTAAGAACATCGTAGTTATCCATTTGTGATAGGACTGCTTTTGAGACTGCATTGCTATCGGCTGGCATAAGGGCTACTTGCGATTTGTAGTAGTTGGGCAGAAAGAGTGATAATAGTCCTATGGAGGTTGTTGATAGGATGAAGACTAAAATCAGTATTAGTTTATGTTTTGATAAAAAACTAATGGTGGATTGCAAATTAAATTCGTTGTTTGAGTTATTCTCAGTCATAACAATAATATATATTTTGTACCCTCGAGCAGAATCGAACTGCTATCTAAAGTTTAGGAAACTTCTATTCTATCCGTTGAACTACGAGGGCAATAAAAAACCTTATTTAATTATAATTTTCTCTTTACTTCAAATTCTTCGTATCCCTCAATTATGTCACCCACTTTGATGTCGTTGAAGTTTTCAATATTTAAACCACAGTCTTGTCCTATAACAACTTCCTTAACCTCATCCTTGAAACGTTTGAGTGAAGCAAGCTTTCCGCTATATGCAACAATACCATCTCTAATTACACGAACCTTGGTGTTTCGATTTATCTTACCGTCCAAACACATACATCCTGCAATTGTTCCAACCTTAGTGATTTTGAATACTTCTCTAATTTCAAGGTTAGCAACAATCTTTTCTTCAATCTCTGGTGATAGCATACCCTCCATTGCGTCTTGCAATTCGCTGATAGCTGTGTAGATGATTGAATATAGTCTGATGTCGATTTGTTCTGCCTCAGCCAGTTTCCTTGCTCCCATTGAAGGACGCACTTGGAATCCAATGATGATTGCATTTGATGCTGTTGCAAGCAAGACGTCAGTTTCAGTAATTTGTCCAACTGATTTGTGGATTATGTTTACTTGAATTTCTGGTGTCGATAGTTTTAGTAATGAGTCTGATAGAGCTTCAACTGATCCGTCAACGTCTCCCTTAACAATAAGGTCAAGCTGTTTGAAGTCTCCAATTGCAATTCTTCTACCAATTTCATCAAGTGTGATATGTTTTTGAGTTCTAAGACCTTGCTCTCTTTGTAGTTGTGTTCTACGGTTTGCTAAGTCTTTTGCTTCTTTTTCTGTTGAGATTACGTTGAAAGTGTCACCTGCTTGTGGTGCTCCATTAAGTCCTAAAAGAAGAACTGGAACTGAAGGCCCTGCGGTGATAATTTGTTGGTTTCTTTCATTATACATCGCCTTAACACGACCATAGTTGGTTCCTGCCAAAACAAAGTCGCCTGCTTTCATTGATCCGTCTTGGATTAGGATTTTAGCAACATAGCCCTTACCCTTATCAAGTGATGATTCAATAACTGTTCCCTTAGCTCTAATTAGTGGGTTACCTTTTAGTTCTAATAGTTCAGCCTCAAGAAGTACTTTTTCAAGTAGTTCGTATATGTTTGTTCCTTTCTTAGCTGATATCTCTTGTGATTGGAATTTACCACCCCAGTCTTCAACAAGTATGTTCATTGCTGCTAATTCGGTCTTTATCTTTTCTGGATCTGATCCAACAGAGTCTATCTTGTTTATTGCAAAAACGATTGGAACTCCTGCTGCTTGAGCGTGGTTGATTGCTTCAATGGTTTGTGGCATGACCCTATCGTCAGATGCAATAACAATAATTGCAATATCTGTTATCTTTGCTCCTCTGGCACGCATTGCAGTAAATGCCTCGTGACCTGGAGTGTCTAAGAATGTCATTTTCTTGCCGTTCTTAAGAACAACTTCGTATGCTCCAATATGTTGAGTAATACCTCCTGCTTCTCCTTGAATAACGTTTGCTTTTCTGATATAGTCAAGTAGGGATGTTTTACCGTGGTCAACGTGTCCCATAACCGTTACAATTGGTGCTCTTGAAACTAAGTCTTCATCGTTTCCTATTTCTTCAATTCCCTCTAATGCTTCAACAACTTCAGCACTTACAAAATCGGTTGTGAAACCAAATTCTTCTGCTATAAGTTGTATTGCTTCTGCATCAAGACGTTGGTTAATCGAAACAAACATTCCTAATGACATACAAGAAGCTATAATCTTAGTTACTGGAACGTCCATCATCGTTGCTAACTCATTAGCTGTAACGAACTCTGTAACTTTTAATACTTTTTGTTCTTCTTGCTCTTGTTGGAACTGTATTTGATGATGCTCTTGAACCGATTGACGTTTGTCTCTTCTATGTTTAGAGGCTTTTGATTTTCCTGTTGAAGATAATCTTGCAAGAGTATCTTTTATTTGTTTTTCAATCTCCTCGTTGCTAATCTCAACTTTCTTAAGTTCTTTCTTAGGCTTAGCAAATTTGGATTTAGCTCCAGCACCTGCTCCAGCTCCTGCCTTTGGCTTAGTCTTTGCAGGGTCTATTGCAGAACCAGGATGATTTGGTTGACCTACAAGTGTTGGCTTTGCAATATTACTTGTTGTTGGAGCTTGTTTAATTCTCCTACGTTTCTTTTTATCTCTCTTTATGCCATCTGCATCGGTTTGTTGAGATGCGGTGATAACTTGTTTCTTTGGCTTGTCGAACTGAGAAAGGTCTATCTTTGCTCCTGAAACAATTGGCCCTGTTAGTTTAACGTATTGTGTTTCTATGAAGTTGTCATCAACAGTTTCTTCAACAGCAACTACTGGTGTTTCTTTTGGTGCATCCTTAACAACAACTGGTTTTTCTTTTGTCTCCTGTTTCCTTTCTGGACTATGTTTTGGAGTTTCCTTTGTTACACTTTCCTTTGTAGCAGGTTTTCTCTTAGTCTTATTATCCTTTTGTTGTTTATCTTTCTTATCTTGCTCTACCTTTTTCTTTTCTTCTCTATCGTGTGCAAGTTCTGCTTTCGATTTTTTGTCAGGTTTTGTTTTGGAGTTAATTGAGTCAAGGTCTATTTTTCCAATGATATTTAATGAATGGCTATCATCATTGTCTTTTTTGGTTTGAGTTGCTTGAGGCTCTTCTTTCACTTCCTTAGATTTTGTTTCTTGTTCAGCTTCAATAACAACATCTTTTTCCTTAGCTACTACCTCTTGCTTTGGCTCCTCTTTCTCTACTATCTCAACCTTCTCTTCCTCTTTCTTTTCTGCCTTTGCTTTCTTTTGCTCTACAACTACTTCCTCAACAGCCTCTTCCTTCTTCACTTCCTCTTTCTTAACCTCTTCTTTAGGCTCTTCTTTCTTTACTTTCTCTTCCTTCTTAACAGACTCTGTTTTCTTAGGTGTAGGCTCAGTATATTCAAGAGTTTTAGTTTTAATCATTATTTCCTCAACACTAACCTCTTCAACATTATCCTTAGGGCTTGGTTCTGAATAAACCTCTTCTACTTCAATTGTTTGTTGATTAGTTTTTTGAGTGGAAAAATCCAACTTACTTGCTTCTTCCTTAACTTTTCGTTCTGAGATAAATGCAGAAGAAAGTATATCATATAGCTCTTTATCAATCTTTGTATTAGGATTGTTTTCTATACTCTTACCTTTTTTTGCAAGGAAATCTACTAACGTTGAAATTCCAACGTTAAATTCTTTTGCAACTTTGTTTAATCTAATGGTTTTATTTTCTCCTGACATTTATTATTTCTTATTTGTTCGCTGAATCTTTAAATTATTTTTTCTCTCTCTGACCAACCTCTTATAGCTCTTCTTCGTCTTTATCTTGTGCTTGCTCTTTAGCTTCTTCTTCTATTTCTTCTTCTACAACTTCTTGCTCTTCTTCAACTTCTTGCTCTTCTTCAACTTCGCCTTCTTCAACTTCTTCTTCCTCGACTTCATCTACAACTTCTTCGTCAAATTCTGATCTAAAAGCTTTCAAAACCTCTTCTATTGTTTCTTCTTCCAAGTCTGTTCTTTCAACTAACTCTTTTGCAGTTAATGCTAAAACGTCTTTTGCAGTATCACAGCCTATTGCTTTCAATTCATCTATCACCCATTCTTCAATCTCATCTGTAAATTCGTTCAAATCCACATCTTCGTAATCCATATCAGTATCACTATATACATCTATTTCATATCTTGTAAGTTTGCTTGCCAATTTAATATTCGCTCCTCCCTTACCAATTGCTAAAGAAACCTGATCTGATGGCATAAATACTTCTGTTCTGTGATTTTCAACATCTAAACTTACAGACGTTACTTTTGCTGGGCTTAGTGCTCTTGTTATATATAGTTCAGTATTTGTTGTATAGTTAATAACGTCTATGTTTTCATTTCTAAGCTCTCTTACTATTCCATGAATTCTGCTTCCCTTCATCCCAACACATGCTCCAACTGGGTCAATTCTGTCGTCATAAGATTCAACAGCAACCTTAGCTCTTTCGCCTGGTTCACGAACAACGTCCTTAATTGTAATAAGTCCGTCATCGATTTCTGGCACCTCTTGTTCAAGCAATCTTTCTAAAAATACTGGTGATGTTCTGGAAAGGGTAATTTGAGGAACTACTCCGTTTCTCATCTCAACCTTTAAAACAACTGCCTTGATAGTATCTCCTTTTCTATAGAAGTCTCCTGGTATTTGTTCTGTTTTTGGAAGATTTAGCTCAATGCCCTCTTCATCCAAAACCATTATCTCTCTTTTCCAAATTTGATATACTTCACAAATAACTATCTCCCCTACCTTTTCCTTATATTTTGTGAATATATTAGCTCTCTCATAATCTTGTATCTTAGCAGCTAAGTTTTGACGAATTGCCAAAATATCTCTTCTTCCAAAATCTGCAAATCTAATCTCTTCTGAAAACTCTTCTCCAATCTCAAAGTCTGGCTCTACTTTGATTGCTTCAGAATAAGAAACCTGTGTGTTTTCATCCTCAACAGTTCCATCTTCAACAATTAATCTATTTCTCCAAATCTCCAAGTCTCCCTTATCAATATTAACAATAACACTAAAGTTTTCGTCTGAGCCATATTTCTTTGCCATCAATTGCTTAAACACATCTTCCAAGATACGCATTAAGGTCTCTCTTTCAATGTTTTTAAATTCTTTAAATTCTGAGAATGTATCAATTAAATTTAAGTTTTCCATAATTAAAACTTTTCTTTCATATTTAGAATATTATTATTATTTTAGCTTCTTTAATGCTTGAAAAGGCGATTTCCTTCTCAATGGGAGTGTCTTTCTTCTTTTTTGCAAACTCTTTAACCAGAATCTTATCATCATCAACACCTAAAAGTTCTCCTTCAGTTTTCAACCCATCTGTTGTTATTATTGAGATGTTTCTGCCAATGTTTTTCTTATATTGACGAGTATTCATCAGAGGCTCTCCTACTCCTGAGGAAAACACACTTAATTCAAAGTCTTCAACTTCTCTATCGAAGTTTCCTTCTATTTTTCTTGATAAATCGATGCAATTTTGAATAATTACTCCATTATCACCATCAATATACACAAAAATCTTATTATCCTTACTGACTTTCAAGTCAACAAGGAATAAATCAGACCCCTCTAATTCTTCATTAACAATACTTTGAACTTTCTCTTTATCAATCATATATAAAAATCATCCAATAAAAGAGGGGACAATTTAGTCCCCTCGCTTATTTCTATTTCGCTTGCAAAATTACTAATAATCTTTGACTTAGCAAAGAAATACTAAATAAAACTACATTATTAATCTTCAACAGTTATAGTTTCTGCATTTTTTGCTTCAAATCCTCTTATCATATCCATCTCATCTGACATATCCAACATCTGGAATAATATTGCAGCATCATTTGCAAATTCAGAATCGGGATACTCTTGTGCAAACTTACCATAAGCCTCCTTTGCTTTCTCCTTATTATTACAAGCTTTCTCATAAACACTCCCAATCTTAAACTTAGCTATTTCAACTAAATAAAAATCAGGAAAATCAGAAATCAAACGTTCTAAATAAGATATAGCCTTGTCGCAATACATTACATTTGTGCTAACATCTGCTGCCTTATAAAGTATAATTGCAGAGTTGGTGTCGGTTGGGAAGTCCATTATATAGGAATCGTACATCGAAAGAAGTGAGTCCGCCCTTTCTTTTGAAATCTCTTTTGCATCTTGCATAGTTTGAACCTCTAAAGCTGCAATCCTTTCCAACCTACTTTCTTTTGTTGGCTGACATGCAGCAAAGACAATTATAGCTAAGATGGGTAATAAAAACTTTTTCATATTATTTTCTTTTAAATCAAAGAGATTTACTTCCTTGTGTTTGGTCTTTTCATTTTATAACTTGTTGCAACTCTTCCATTAGAAATGTCATTTAACTTCCTCTTCAAAAGAGTTCTTCTAATTGAGGATAACCTATCAACAAAGACTTTTCCTTGTAGGTGGTCAAACTCATGCTGAAAGACTCTTGCTCTTAGTCCTGTTAGTAGTTCTTCCTTTTCATTAAAGTTCTCATCAAAATATCTAACCACAACGCTAGATGGCCTACTTACCTCTTCGTGCAATTCTGGAAGGGAAAGACAGCCCTCTTCAAACGTCCACTTCTCTTCTGAAACCTCTATAATTTCTGGATTAATGAAAACTCTCTTAAAGCCATCTGCCTCAGGATATGTTTCGGTGAATGGTTGTGCATCAATAACAGCCAAAGAAATCGACAAATCAATTTGAGGAGCAGCTAATCCTACACCATTTGCAAGATACATTGTCTCAAACATATTGTTAACAAGCTCCGACAACTGCGGATAATCCTTGTCAATTTTATCTGTCATTCTTCTTAGTACGGGATTTCCGTAACCAACTATTGGTAATATCATATTTCTTAATTCTAATTCATATAACTTTGTAGCAAAATAACAGCAGAAACTGTATCAACTAATGCCTTATCTCTACGTTGTTTTTTCTTTGCTCCTGAAAGCAAAATTGTTTGGGTAGCTATCTTAGAACTAAAACGTTCATCTACTCTAATAATTTTCTTTTCTGGATATTTCTTACCTAATGCCTCAACAAAAGGTTCTATGTAAACGGAACTTTCCGATAGAGTATTGTCCATCTGTTTTGCTAAACCAACAACAAACTCATCAACAACTTCCTTCTTTAAGTAATCATCCAAAAATTCAAATATCTTATCAGCACTTACAGTTGTTAGGGCTGTTGCAATAATTCTTTCATTATCGCTTACTGCCAAACCAACACGTTTATGTCCGTAATCAATTGCTATTATCCTTCCCACCTATTTACTTACAAAGTGATAGTGAGAACCATAACGTTCAAAAGCAGCCCTATCTAATTCCTCTCTATGATCTGGATGAGCAACAGAAATAAGCAGTCTTGCTCTTTGTTGTAAGCTCTTTCCATAAAGATTAATAGCTCCAAACTCAGTAACGAACCAGTGAATATGATTTCTTGAAGTAACCACACCAGCACCAGGAGTTAGGATATTTGCAATCTTAGAAATTCCTTTCTTAGTCATAGAAGGCATTGCAATAATAGCTTTTCCTCTATCTGAACGAGAAGATCCATAAATATAGTCAACCTGTCCACCAACACCACTATAGAACTTAGAACCAATGCTATCAGCACAAACCTGACCAGTTAAGTCGATTTGTAATGCAGAATTGATTGCAGTCATCTTAGGTTGTTGAGCAATAATGAAAGGGTCATTAGTATAAGCCACGTCCATCATACCAACCATTGGGTTATTGTCAATAAAGTCATAAACCTTTTTAGAACCCATTAAGAAAGTAGCAATCATCTTGCCATTATCTAATTTCTTATTCTTACCATTAATAACACCGCTTTCAACAAGTGGTAAAACACCATCAGCAAACATTTCAGTATGTATTCCTAAGTCCTTATGAGAACCTAGTTGAGCCAAAACAGCATTAGGAATTGCACCAATACCCATTTGCAGACAAGCACCATCTTCAATAAGCTCAGCACAGAACTTACCAATAATCACTTCCTCATCAGTTGGGTCAGAGAAATGAGCAGGGAAAAGAGGAGCATCATGATCAACAAAAATATCAATCACAGACATTGGAATCATAGCATCACCATAAGAACGAGGCATACAAGGATTAACAACCGCAATAACAATTTTAGCCATCTCAATAGCAGCCAAAGTTGCATCAACAGAAGTACCCATTGAAACATAACCATGAGCATCTGGAGGACAAACCTGAAGCATTACAACATCAACAGGAAGGTATCCTTGGCGATAAAGTTTTTGAGTTTCAGAAAGCAAAACAGGGATATAGTCAGCATAACCAGCCTGAACACCTTTTCTAACATTACCTCCAACAAAGAAAGCATCATGTTGGAAAATCCCTTCAAACTCAGCGTTAGAGTAAAGAGCTTCGCCCTCAGTGTGCAAGTGGTGGATATATACATTTTTAAATTCCTTGTTCCTACCTCTCTCAATCATCGCATCAATTAAGCATTGAGGAGTAGCTGCAACAGAAGATAGATGTATATGGTCTCCTGACTTAATCACCTTAACCGCCTCTTGTGGCGTAACCGACTTATATGTTTTTTGTGTCATTTCTTATATGTATTTATCTGATTAAACAAAATTTAAGATGCAAAATTACTCAATCCTTTTGAAAAGAGGAAATAAAAGAGGAATAAATCCAAAACC
Source organism: Bacteroidales bacterium (assembly GCA_041673165.1). Lineage (GTDB taxonomy): Bacteria > Bacteroidota > Bacteroidia > Bacteroidales > P3 > UBA10566. The sequence goes on along the minus strand of JBAYYI010000048.1, from coordinate 3,600 downwards.
ACCAACCAAAACTCCATAGAATTATAGAGAAATAGCAGTTAGGAGATATAGAATTTATGTTATGGAGTTATTAAAGAAATCATATAGAAACTCTTATATTTTAACATCAAATAATTCAGTAGGATCAATCTTAAACTGAAGCATTTTTGCTGTATCTCTTCCTCCATCACCACCTTTTCTTTGTATAGTTATTCTTCCTAATTTTATATTACCTCTTACAGTATATTCTATATTTCCTTGACTGAAATAGTTTATACATATGTTTATTGGCTTTAGTATCCATCTTGAATTTGTTGGAGTTTTCTGTGCTACAAGCATCCATTCTGCAGCAAACTGACCTCTCCCTCTAAGTATATCGCTTGCAATTAATGATTTATTGTCATTCAACCATACAAGCAATGAATCTTGTTCTAATTTACTAAATTCATTAATAAACATTCTCCTTTTATCTTTTGGGTTAATAATACTTGGTTCTATTTCTCCCGTATATCTCTTCAATATTAACACAATATCTGCTGGAATCCCCCATAATTCAACATACCGATCGACCCACCTCTTGTCGATTTGATTAAATCCTTTTGTGTTACTTACAAGCTTCACTTGAATGTTTTGAGCATCAATTGCTGTTATTAATTTAATTGTAATTTGAACTTGAACGTCAGCCTTATTTCCACTTATTTTAATAGCTCTAACAAATTCAATGTTCTCAATTGCATAATTCATAATGATTAGCCATTTCTTAGCCTCTTCATCATTTTTCCAATTATTAAATTTATCAACTATATCATCTTCATTTCTAAATCCATTTCTTGCCGTTTGGCTTCCGAGTAATTGTTCTTTATTCATCATAATTATAAATACTTATGTATTTCTTTTAGAATATATTGTAATACATTAACAGAAACACTATTCCCAAATTGTTTATATGCTTGATTAATCTTTTTATTGATAATAAATGTATCAGGAAATCCTTGCACTCTAGCACATTCTCTCGGCGTTAATTTTCTAATCTTATCGTTAATAAGAAACAATCCAGTTTTAGCACCTATCCCTCCACCATAAGCAGAAAGAGTTATTCCATGTCCATTTACGTCATATATCCTCTCTCCTTGTCCACCTTTATTTACTTTACCTATTTGTAAAGGTCTATTATATGTTAAATCGAATAGATTAGAAAATGTTTTATATATATTTATATCAGGTCTATCTATAAATTTGACATTAGTTGGTTCATTTTCTAAAATGTCTTTAATTGAAACAATTGTATTGGGGGGTTTGGGAAAAGAGAATTTTTTTACTCCTAAATCTTTCCTATATCCAACAAAATATATTCGCTCTCTATTTTGTGGTAATCCATAATTAGATGAATTTAATACTTTATGAAATACTACATATCCTAATTCATCTAAAGTATTCAGTATAATTTCTATTGTTTTCCCATCATTATGCTTTTCTATATTCTTGACATTTTCTAAAAAAACTATCTTAGGCCTATGATAGTTAATAATTCTCGCTATATCAAAGAATAACGTTCCTCTTGTATCATCAAACCCTTTTTGATTCCCCGCTACCGAAAATGCTTGGCATGGAAAACCTCCGCAAATAATATCATGCTGAGGTATATCCTTTTCGTCTATTAACGTTATATCTCCTTCGGGAACCGAACTGAAATTTTCAGAATATGTTTGAGTTGCTTCTTTATCCCATTCGCTAGCAAAAACACATTCAGCACCAAATGAATTTAATGCTAGATGGAAACCTCCTATACCTGCGAATAAATCAATAAATTTATATCCATTAAATAAACTTTTATCTGCTTGAATCATTACAATACAAAAATCTTAAATTATTACGACAAAAAGTGTAAAGTTAAACAAAATAAATTACCAAGCAAACATGTAAGGGTAAATAATTATTACAATTCTTCTTACTATTAACATAGAAACAATTAAAAATTACTAACAATCAGATATTTACTATAATATATATCATTAGATCCTTAAAAGTTAGCTATAAACATGCAAGCATAAGCCCATTTATTATTGTGTACGCTATTGTAGCTATTGAGACAACAATAGCGAAGAAACTTTCAAAAATCCACTCTTTCATAATTAAGTATTTATTTATTCTTATTATATTGCCAATTGTAGTATTTGTCATTTTCTCCTTTATATTGAACAGGAGTCTTTAATTCCGAGAGAACTCTTATTGCAATCCTTGCATAACAAGTTTCTCTATCACAATAATCATAAGGCTGATCCTCATATTTCATTCCGATTCTTTCTTTTAATATACAATTCCCATTATACTCAAGAAAACCCCAATATTTTATTGTTACTTTTCCCTTACTTGTTAATTCTACTTGATTTACACCAAAATCAATTCCATAGATACCACTATAATAATCTATTGCATAATAATAATTACTCAAATTACACCTTCTTTTAATTTCTTCTACTTCTTCAATTATTTTATAACCCAACTTATCTGCTTTATATTTTAAATAGTATTCATCTACTAATTTATATTCATTTTCTTTCATATTAATCTTTGTTTTTATTATACTTTATTAACTTTAACTTCATTTTACTCAAACCAACGTACTCTTGCAAAGTTAAAAAACAATTCTAATATAAAGATGTATTTTCATTTATTTTTCCTCCTTTTTCTTCTCTTTAATCTCATCAGACTTCTTTTGCTTGGCGTCTTCCTTGGCTTGTTTTATTTCTGCTTTTGAAACGTAGCCTTTTGGTGCTGGAGGTTCTTTTAAGAATTTGGCTTCTTTGAGGGCTTTAACTAAACGGATGTCGGGACGGTAGGTTAGCTTGCTATAAGTGACCTCTTTTGGGGTTATGTCGTCGGCATTATCGCAGCCCTCACTTGTTATGGCTACTCCAAATGTGCCTATGCCTTCAAATTTTATGTTATAACCGTCTGCAAGCTTGCGTTTGAGAACATTGGAAAACTCCATTAGGACAGGAATTACCGTACTTTCTTTGACAATGCTGCCTTGGCTGATTTCACTTGCAATTTCTCCAATTGATAATGTCCCTTTGGTTGTAGGAACTGCGAAGAACTTTTCTTCCGATACTCCATTTTTGATGTATCTCTTCTTTTTGGCTCTGTAATAAATTGACATAATATTCTTTTTTATTAGTTTATACTCCTCAAAAGACCATTGAAAACACTCAAATTACTATAACAAAAAACTAAAAGGCTATCAACGTAATTTATAACGCTGTTTAAAACTTTTTTGTTAGGTAAGAAAATTCACTAAGTCTTTGTTTAAAACTCCTGAATCGCCGTTTTAGTATGCAAATGATGCACATCTTTCATACCAAATGATGCACATCTTTCGGGGTGAAAGATGTGCATCATTTTATTTTAAGGAAATTTAAGGGTAATTTGCAATTGAAAACTCAAGGTCTTAATCCTACGAGTTCTATTATGCAAATATACGAAAATTTCTTGTATTAATCAATAGTTTTCATTGTTGTCCGATAAAAAATTATAACCCCAATTAATCCAAGTTAATTATCTTATAATCAATTCTCCAATTTTATTTTCAAAAAGTCAAGCCCCCTCTTTTTTATGTCTCGA
>JBAYYI010000047.1:0-15861 GCA_041673165.1 Bacteroidales bacterium | reverse complement strand
TAAAATTTTTGTTCTTCTTGACTCTATTCGTATTTTCCAAATTACTTATCATATAAATATGATAAGATTTTCTTCTTTTCTAAACTTTCGCTACCTTTGGTTTCCTTTGTTTCAATGAACTTATCCCCGCTTAGTACTCTAATTCTTCTGCCTCTTCGCCTCTGTCCGTTTGTTAGAGTGTGTCCTGATTGGGAGTGCAAAAGTACAACCTTTTTTATAACTACCAAACTTTTGTTTGCTTTTTTTATATCTTTTTTTGCGTTTTATACTTAACTGCTTGAAAACCTAAGGGATATTTTTAAATCTTTTTTTCGATTTATTTTATGGCTTTTTGGAATTCAAAGTATTTGTGGGCGAAAAAAGGTTGTGGGAGTTGTGCTGGATGGTCTTTATGAAGGGAACTGAAAAAATAGAAACAAAGAAATTATGATAATAAAGAGAGGTTTTGGGTCTACCTAATATAATAATGTATAGAATGTGAAATATTCCGTTTTTAGAATGTTGAATAAGGGAGATAGTTTGTTTTTATGGAAAACTTTGAATAAACATTGACAATTAATGAAATATTTCGTATATTTGCATAATAGAAATTGTAGGATTAAGTCCTTGGTGTTTTATACCAAAATTTTCAATAAAATTTCATTAAATAAAATGATGTACATCTTTCACCCTAAATGATGCACATCATTTGCTATGAATCATGTGCATGATTCGGGTATTGAAACGCTGATTCAGCAAATTATATCTTTGTAATAATTTACTAAAACAAAGATTGAGCAGATTCTTTCTTTGATTCAATCTAATGTTTAGTCTTAAAGAAGGAAGAATTCTTAGCTTAATAGTAAACATTATTGTATATATGGTGTTATTATAGTAGAATTAACTATTTTTGCACTTTAAAATCGGAGATACATATGAAAAAGAAATTATTATTATTATTGTTTTTATCAGGCTTTCTAAGTCTTAATGGTTTTTCCCAGGCTTGTCCTGATGCCTCAATATACGATTCAACTAATAGGGTAGATTGTTCTGGAAATACTATACAGCTAACCTGTGACATGCCTTCTGTGTTATTGTCTCCAAAGATTTTTGCTCCTGGGGCTTCAGATTCTTATGTTGTAGAATCTATCCCATACGCTCCTCCTTACGCTTTTAACTCTGGAGTCCAATACACCCTTCCGGTTGATGACTGCTGGGGAGAATTAATGTCGCTTGGTTTTGGGACCCCTAATCCTCCTGGCGTTCCTCCTTTTTCATTTGACTTTTACGGAAACACTTATTTAAGTTGCGTTATAGGTGCAAATGGACTCATTTCTTTTGATCCATCTGTTCAAACAATTGGGACTGTTACCGCTTCAAACTTTACTTTTTGTCAGTGGAGCTATACCGCTTCACTTCCTTCTAGTACTCTTTATAAGAATAGTATTATGGGACCTTATCATGATATACATTTTGGTTATGGAGGAAGTATGTATTTTCAATCTATAGGAGAATATCCTTGTAGAAAACTTGTACTTAGTTTTTATCAAGTTCCATTATTTAGTTGCACATCTAGTTTAGTAACAAATATGATAGTATTATATGAAACTACTAATACTATTGAGTTTTATATGCAAAGCAAACCATTCTGCACAGGATGGAATGGTGGACGCTCCATTTTAGGGATTCAAAATGCCAATGCAACAGAATGCACAGTGGTATCAAACTACAATTCAGCAACTCAGTGGAGTGCAACAAATGAAGCTTGGAGAATTAGACCTGAGGGGAACTTACCTTCATGGACAGAATGGTATAGTAGACCAGCATCTGGAGGAGCAACAATACCTATTGAATCAAATGAAGACTACCAAACTGTTGCCAATCCTACATCAGCAGATGGTCCTCAATGGTATATTATGAAAACAACAATTACAAGGCTTGATGCTATACCAGTATTTTATTTTGACTCTTGTCTTGTTGTTCCTATTGATTTAGATCCATTTATTATTACTCATAATGGAAACGTTGGATATAATGATACTATATGTACGGGCTCTAATATGAACATTTCTTTAGAAGGAGGTAACTATTATAGAATGATATCTCCAACTTACCAAGATATAGTTGATCCAAACTCTATTGTTGTTTCTCCATCGGTTAGCACTACTTATATTTTTGAAGTAGATAATCATAATGACGATGGGCAAAGAATTTGTACAAGAGTTGATTCAATTAGAGTACATCCTCGCTCCTTTGGTGTGGCTATTTCTGCCAACGAAATGACTATATGTAAGGATGACACAATTAAGCTATGGAATACGAACGAAGAAGAAGTAGTAGGTTCTTCATTATGGTATTATGCAAATAGTGCAATTTCTTCAGACGATACATTATCATATACCCCTCAAAACTCAGGTCTTATTTACTATAAGTTAACAGACAACTTCTCATGTGAAGCAAAAGACTCAATTTATGTAACTGTTAATGATGCTCCAACCGTTACTCTTAGTGGTGATACTAATATCTGCTTAGGTAATTCAACCTCTCTAACAGCAAGCTCTTCTCTTTCTAATTGCACATACTCATGGTCAACAGGACAGACCACATCAACAATAACTACAAGACCTGTTGAAGAAGAAACAGAATATGAGGTTAGCGTTAAATTTGGACCATCACAATGTGAGACTATTGAAAAAATAATAGTTACAGCTCATAGAAAGCCAAGTGTTATAGCGAGTCCTGACGTAAATATCTGCTATTCTGATTCTGCACAAATATATGTTACTGGAGATGCTGATAGCTATTTCTGGAAATCATATCCTATTGATGCAAATGTGGAGAATAGCACCCTAAAGAATCTAATGGTTGCTCCAGAACAAACGACTCTTTATTTTGCACATGGATTAAGTGATATTGGATGCGAAAACATCGACACTGTTAAGGTTTTAGTGCATAATTTACCAATTGCACAAATGTCATTTAACCCAGCAGTTATTGACGACCTCGACCCTACAGTGATCTTTAGTGATGAAACAAACGGTAGTGTTTTAAGAAGATGGCAATTGAGTGATGGAGGCACATCAACAGAATCTCTATTTGTTCATCTATTTGACCTTGCTGACACAAACCAATCATATCTTATCAACCTATATGTAGAAAATGATGCAGGATGTGAAGACTCAACAACAAACATTATAAGAATTTCAAAAACACATTTCCTTTGGGCACCAAACACAGTATATGTTTATGATACAGACCCAAGAGTATCTCAATTTAGAGTCTATGTTGACGATCCAATGGAATTTGAATTAGAGATTTTCAATCGTTGGGGAGAAAGACTATTCTCAACAACAAACCAAGAAATAGCTTGGAACTGTAAATTTAAAGGAGAATTTGTTAATCAAGGAACCTACGTTTGGATTGCAAAATATCGCTACGCAGGAAAGAGGAACCAAGTAATTACAGAAAAAGGATCATTTACAATATATAAATAACTTATAGTAAAGCAATCCGAGTTATGAATTAGCCCTTGATTATAAAAATAGTCAAGGGTTATTTTTTATATAATTTAGCCATCCTATCAATAGTTTCTTTAATCTCATTTCTAAAACTCTCAGGACTTATAACTTCAAACTCATATAGGCTTGAAAGGATAGCCTGTTTAAAATCATAAGTTGGTCTAATCTTATATTGGAAAATACTATAATCTTCATTTCTCTCAATTTCCTTTTGTGAATGATGAAGAGGAAGAGCAAGAATATATTTCACTTTATCCTTAAAGACTTTAATACGAATAGTCTCTTTCTCCACATCTTCCGTAATAGTAACCCCATAATAATCATTGAAATAATTCTCCGAACATAAATCCTTAGGGAACTCAAAACAGGTATCATTAATCTTTAAGTCCACTATCCTATCTAAAGCATACATCCTAATTGCTTCTCTATTCTCATTATAAGCTACAATATACCAGATTTGCTTAAAGAGTTTTAGAAAATAAGGATGAATAACGGAAACCGAGTCATGGTCTGAATAATAAGTCCTATAAGTAATAGTCATAGTTCTATCTTCTTTCATAGATGTAAGAAAAGTTGATAGATACTTATAACTTGAAGGGATACTCTCAGGAACTATCCTATCTTTAAGCCCTACCGTTTCAGAAATAGCCTTGTTAACGGCAAGAGTTTCAAAGAGCCAATTCTTAATATTTCCACCCTTTAAATCTGAAAAATTATCTATATAATACAAATTAGTTTTTCTGTCACAAGCAATATCTACACTAAATTCATTTCTAATAGCCTCCCTATGATTATGAAAAGTCCTTAAAGGCAAATCTTTCCCACTATCATTAAGAGAAGAATCCTTCCAAAGATTATTAACTTCATCAAAACTAATATTTGGTCTAAAACTAATGGTATCCAACAACCAAACATAACGATTAAATAAATTCTTTGCCATAGTAATAAATGATTAAATGATATGCAAAGATAACATTTAAGAGATATAAAAATGAAACGCTGTTCTAAGAAAATGAATCAAAGAAAGAATTTGCTGAATCAAAGGAATAAAAAATTGAATCAAAGATCTAATTTCTTGAATCAAAGATTCATTTCTCTAAACTAATATTTAATCATTATCTTTACATTCTGCGGCTATTTGGCATAATGATGGTCTTATTTTGCAGTGTAATTTAAATCTTATTCAAAATGAAGTCAGAGAGCAAAACAAAAAAAAGCCAAGGTCAAACGCCTACTAAGAAGAAGGAAACTCTATCGTTAATCCAAAACATTGAGATGATTGTTAAGTTGTCTAAGCGTTCGGAACTTAATGAGGAGTTTTTCAAGGATGCAAAGAAATATATCAGTGTTGTTTCTAAAACTTTAAATCTTAGTCCCGTTCAGGCTGTTATTCTATCTGTTTTTATGAACTTTATCAACGATGGTTATGTTATGCCTCATAATGTTTTGAGGTATTTAGATTGTAGCATATTAAAGTGGTTTGGTTATATTGAAGATATTGAAGCTTTGGAGAAAAAGAAATATATAAGGGTGAAAAATGGAGGTAGTATGGATGGTCAATCTTATAGGGTTCCTTCTGATGTTATTAAATCTATTCTGAAGGGGGAAGAGTATAAACCGACTATCAAATCAAATCTTGATTTTTATGAGGTACTACAAAATATTAACTACAACTTAATAAATCTTGAGAATAAGGAAATAACTAATGAGGGTTTTGAAGATGAAGCGATGGACTTATTCATAAACAACAGGCATTTGAACTATTCTAATAAGATGATTGCTCTTAAAAAGATAATCCATAATGTCTCTGATTATAATCTATTGATTCTTTTCTGTCATTTGTTTATCAATGATAATGATGATTGCGTTGGTGAGCATGATTATCAAGAGTATTTTAGTATAAAAGAGCATAACTACCTGAAACGCTCCCTGAAAACAAAGACTAATTCACTATTTACTTTTGGTTATATAGAAAACACTGATGAGAGAGGTTTTCTTGACCCTAATTACTTTAAATTGACTAACAAAACAAAGGAAGATTTGTTTTCTGACATTGATATTTTCATTGATTCAAAAACTAAGACTAAGGATAAAGATATTATTGTTGCGGACTCTATTATTAAAAAAGACTTATTTTATAATGATAGGGAGAAAACACAAATTGAGGAGTTAAGTTCTTTGCTCGATATTGATAATTTCAAGAATGTTCAGAAAAGACTTAGTGATAAAGGAATGAGGAGTGGATTTGCTTGTTTGTTTTATGGATCACCCGGAACAGGAAAGACAGAAACGGTATATCAATTAGCTAAGGCAACAGGTAGAGATATAATGATAGTTGATATTTCTGCGACAAAAAGTATGTGGTTTGGGGAGAGTGAAAAGATAATTAAGCAGATATTCTCGAGTTACAAGTCTTTGGTTAAGAACTCTGAAATTGCCCCTATTCTTCTTTTTAATGAGGCTGATGCTGTTATTGGCAAGAGAAAAGAAATGGGAGAAGGAAAAGGGAATGTTCAGCAAACAGAAAATGCTATTCAGAATATTATCTTGCAAGAGATGGAAGAATTAAACGGTATAATGATAGCGACGAGTAACCTTACCAAGAATTTAGATAATGCTTTTGAAAGAAGGTTCTTATATAAGATAGAGTTTGACAAACCCTGCCTGAAGGCTAAGCAATCGATTTGGATGTCTATGCTCAAAGGTATTAAGCCAAAGCAAGCGGCAATACTTGCAGAGAGTTATGACTTTAGTGGCGGTCAGATAGAGAATATAACAAGGAAGCACGTGATTGAAGAGTTGATATCTGGGAAGAAACTAAGTATTGATGATATAAAGAATTTATGCGATGTTGAGCTAATTGATAGAAAACCAATAAGAAATAAGATAGGCTTTAAATAACCCCCAACAACCTCCCTCGTAAGGTTTGCTTTGTTTGTCTATCTTTTAAAGAGCTTAGCAAAAACCACCTTACTGGGGGATTTTTTCGTAGTGTTTTGTTTTTGATTATAAAAAAAAGACTTCACGTATTAGTTTTGTGAAGTCTTTTTGGTTGTAATTAATTAATTCGTTTTATTGAATTAGTATCTGTATGTTATTGTTTGAACATTCTATTACACCACTATTTATTGGGAAGAAAAGCTCTTCATCCTTTGTAACTAATCTAATGTTTCCTTTTGCAAGGACAGATATTATGGATGCGTGGTTATTTAATATTTGAAACAATCCGTCTATCCCTGGCAGTTGCAATAGAGTTACCTCTCCTTCATAAACCAATTTCTCTGGTGAAATTATATTAACTTTCATTTCTATAAATATAAGTTTATTCTACATTTGATTCAGAAAGAAGTTTCTTTCCTTTTTCAATAGCGTCTTCAATTGTTCCAACCATTGAGAAGGCAAGCTCTGGATATTGGTCAACCTCTCCGTCAAGAATCATATTAAATCCTTTTATCGTGTCTTCAATATCAACAAATACCCCTGGCATTCCTGTAAATTGTTCTGCAACAAAGAAAGGTTGAGATAAGAAACGTTGAACTCTTCTTGCTCTTGAAACTGCTAATTTATCTTCATCAGAAAGCTCTTCAATACCAAGAATAGCAATAATATCTTGAAGTTCTTTATAGCGTTGTAGTATATTCTTTACTTTTTGTGCTGTTTCGTAATGCTTATCACCAACAACTTCCGGAGTAAGGATTCTGGATGTTGAATCAAGTGGGTCAACCGCAGGATAAATACCAAGCTCTGAAATCTTTCTACTTAATACTGTTTGAGCATCTAAGTGGGCAAAGGTTGTTGCAGGAGCAGGGTCTGTAAGGTCATCCGCAGGAACATAAACAGCTTGAACAGATGTAATAGATCCTCTTTTTGTGGATGTAATTCTTTCTTGCATAATACCCATTTCGGAAGCAAGTGTTGGTTGGTAGCCTACTGCTGAGGGCATACGTCCAAGTAGTGCAGAGACTTCAGAACCAGCTTGGGTGAAACGGAATATATTATCTATAAATAAAAGGATATCTCTTCCTCCTGTTTTTTCGTCACCATCACGGTAATATTCAGCAAGTGTTAGTCCAGATAAGGCAACTCTTGCTCTTGCACCTGGCGGCTCATTCATTTGTCCGAAAACTAAAGTACATTTTGATTTAGCAAGCTCATCTTGGTCAACCTTAGACAAGTCCCATCCTCCTTCTTCCATACTTTTCATAAAGTCTTCACCATAACGGATAACTCCTGACTCGAGCATTTCTCTTAAAAGGTCGTTTCCTTCTCTTGTTCTTTCACCAACACCAGCAAATACAGATTGTCCATCGTAGTTGTTAGCAATATTATTAATCATCTCCATAATTAATACTGTCTTACCAACTCCAGCACCTCCAAAAAGTCCAATCTTTCCCCCCTTTGCATAAGGTTCGATAAGGTCAATTACTTTTATTCCTGTGTATAGGACTTCTTGAGAAGTTGAAAGGTCCTCAAATTTTGGTGGGTCACGATGTATCGGATATGAATTTGTAGCATCAACATCACCAATACCATCAATTGCTTTACCAATAACATTAAATAATCGTCCATTTATATGCTCTCCAACTGGCATTGAAATAGGTTCTCCCATGTTTTCAACCAAAAGTCCTCTTTTTAGACCATCAGTTGAATCCATTGCAATTGTTCGAACTGTATTTTCTCCAATTCCTTGTTGGCATTCCAAAACAATATGCAAGCCATCTGATGTAACAACTCTTAGAGCATCATAAATATTAGGTAATTTTTCATTCTCTTCGAAACTAACGTCTATAACGGCACCAATAATCTGAGATATCTTGCCTCTACTTACTACGTTCATAAACTATATTTTTTAACTAAACAATCTTTATTTTAAGGTGCGAATTTACATCAATTCTTTGAGAAAAAGGAAGAAAAACAAAAAAATATATCTAAAAGCCTTTAAACAAAGTATTTTTAGTAATTTTGCAAATCAAATAAAACTACAGATATTGAATATTATACCCTTCGATGAAACGATAGATTTAGGCTATAGTCCTGTGATGACTGTCGGAATGTTTGACGGTGTTCATATTGGACATCAAAAACTCCTATCAATACTAAAACAAAAAGCTGAAAAATATAACACAAAGCCAATTGTCATTACTTTTGATAAGCACCCACAACTTGTTATAAAACCAGAGCTTTTTGACAAGATACGTCTTCTTCAAACCAATGAGGAAAGATTCGAGAAATTAAATTCTTTGGGAATTGAAGATATTATCACAATACACTTCACAAAAGAGTTTGCCAAACTAAGTGCACAAGAGTTTCTCGACCTATTGATTAAGAAATACTCTCCTAAATACTTCCTATTAGGATATGATAACCATTTTGGAAATAAATCCTCAGACGAGTTTAATAAGCTCGTTCTTGAAAATAAGAAGAAAGGACTAATTCTTGAAAGGACAGATGATTGTGTTATATATAAGGATATTGAAGTTAGCTCAACCCAAATTCGCAAAGCTTTGGCAAAAGGAGATATTGGTTTAGCTAATTCAATGTTGAATGAAGAATATATTATAAGTGGAGAGGTTGTTCATGGGAATAAAATAGGTAAGACCATAGGCTGTCCAACTGCAAACATCAAAGTTGAAAAACATAAGCTACTTCCTTTGTTTGGAGTTTACTTATGCAAAGTTGATGTTAATGAAAAGGGATATTCTGGATTAGTGAATATTGGATGGCGTCCAACAATCATTGACTCACCCGTTACAATTGAAGTTCATATCTTAGAATTTGACAAAGAGATATATGGACAGAATATAAAAATCAAGCTAAAAGAATTTTTAAGAGAAGAGATTAAGTTTGAAAACTTAGAGCAGTTAAAACATCAAATCAATTTGGATATTGAAATAGCTCATCAATATTTCAAAGACAATGAATAAACTAATAATTATTGTATTATTATCAATAAGCTCACTTAGTTTTGCTCAAAAGGGTGGCTATTTTAATAACCTTGACTCTGCTCTCTCTCATCCTAATTCTGTCATAACACTTAATTTAGAAAGACAAAGGCTCAAACACATCCCACAAGAACTAATCTTTTTCCCTAACTTAGAAAGACTAATTCTTAAAAGGAATTATATTAAAGAAGTGCCAAAAGAATTATCTTTACTCACCAAACTTCGGTATTTAGATTTATCATCGAATAACATTATAGACCTTCCAAAGGAAATAAGCGTTTTGAGATTGGACACTTTAATTATGTGGGATAATAGGCTTAGGAGTTTTCCAAAAGAGTTTAAGGAAATGGGAGAAACGCTCAATTACTTAGACCTTAGAGCCATTCAAATGAATAAAGAGGAGCAGAATGAAATCAAAGACCTCTTCCCTAAAACAAAAATAAGATTAGCCCACCCATGCAATTGCAATAGGTAATTTTTTTATTCTTCCTAAAGATATAGTTTCAGTAAATATATATTGCATCTTCTTATTAAGATAGCTAAATAATTAGTAAATTTGCATCCTAAAAACCTAACTAAATATACAATATGAAAGTAGCAATTTTTCAAGCTAACACAATTGATAATGAAGCTGAATCAAATCTAAAAAGATATGACTCAATTTTAAATAATTTAGATAAAGACACCGAACTACTGGTCTTTCCAGAAATGTTCACTACCAGTTTTTCCATAGATATTAAAGATGCACAAACAATGCAGGGCAATAGTTTGAGATGGATGATAGCTAAGGCAATTGCAAAAAACATTGCGATATCGGGTACATTATTAATTGAAGAGGGAAACAGGTATGTTAATCGCCATTTCTTTGTTTTCCCAGATGGAAAATATGAGTATTATGACAAGAAACATCTTTTCTGTTTAAGCAAAGAGCCAAAGGTTATAACACCTGGCAATCAAAAGAAAATAGTTAATTATAAGGGATGGAATATTGCCCTTCTAACTTGCTACGATATTCGTTTCCCGTCTTGGTGTAGGAATACATATAAGGACGGAAACTATGGTTATGATATTGCGATTTACTGTGCATCATGGGAATCTGCAAGAAATTTTGCTTGGACAAGTCTTTTGGTTGGAAGAGCAATTGAAAATGTATCTTATGTGATAGGAGTTAATAGGGTTGGTGTGGATAAAGCTAATTTAGTTTATTTAGGATGCTCAACAATCTTAAACTTTAAGGGTGAGACCTTAGTTGGAACTGAGCAAAACAAAGAAGAGATTGCTTATCATACATTAGACAAACAATCTCTTATCTCATTCCGCAACTACTTCCCTGTTGGAGAAGATTGGGATTAGAATACTACTGATTAATTAGTTTACATCAGATTTATAATTACCTCCTAAGTCAAATTCTAAGGTTTTAGACTCTTTCTTAGTAGTGATATTTGCGTGGTATGTCTTCTTATTTTTGAAATCAACAATTGCAACCTCATTTATCTTTGCACTTGGATAGTTTTCATTTATATAATCTATTATTTGTGAAGGAACGTATTCCATAGGCACTATCCAATCAGTTTCTGTGCCTGTTCTTTGATATTTAATTCTTACTTGATTGCCATTTTCAAGAAACTTAACATTATAGGCAGTTGAGTCAACCATTTCCCATGTTCTTTTTTCAACATTTGGACGTGTCCTTTTCAAATCATTGACGTAACGTTCTGGAACTTCACGTTCGTTGATTGAGGAATTTACTTGTTTAGTGGAGCATGAAAAAACTACAACTGAACACAAAACTAATAGAAAGATTTTTTTCATATCGAGAATTTTTAATTATTTAGTTATTACGTATTAGACTGGCAAAGATACAAAAATTGAAAATAACTAATGCAGAATTAATAAGAATATTTTAATATAAAAGCCAATCTTTTGTTTGATTGTAAATTAGTTTGAAGAAAATAAATTATAATTTGCCTCTTTTTTCTGCTTTTACTACTCAATTTTGCCAGAATAAATGATTATGAAAATGAATCAAAGATCTACGAGATTAGATCAAAGAAAGAATTTACTGAATCAAAGATCTACGGCAACGAATCAAAGAAAGAATTTGATGAATCAAAGAAAGAAAAAGGAAAAAGGGAAGTTGAAAAACCTCCCTTTAGTCTAAAAATTAATTTAATCTGTATTTTTCTCTACTATTTAGAGTCTACTGATTTTCTTTTATTAAATTTTCTATGGCTCTTATTTGATTTTCCAACCTTATCTCCCTTATGATTCTTCCAAGACTTTCCAATAACATCACTCATATGTCTTTTTTCTAACATAAATAGCATCATTATTTTTTGAGTAGGAATAGCCTTTTTAAATTCCTTTGAGTATTTATCTTGAATTTCAACAAGGTCTTTTTTACTCTTTAGGTGGATATTGATCATATCTTGAGCTTCTTTTTCACTCATGCTTAGAAAATCAGGACGCTTTGGGAAACCTTCTGTGGTTGTGTCTCTTGGTCTAACTTTTTCTCTCACTGCATTCATCTCGTCTTCATAATTATTGAATATTGGCCAAAACTTTTCAGCCTCTTCAACACTTAAATCAAGCCCTTCAGTTAAATAAGCTATTTTATTAACCCTCATCTTGTGTTTTAAGTTGTCCATTGCATGTCTTTTGTTGCCATCTTTAGCAAAGTGCTCGCAATTATTATCTCTTCTTTGGTTTTGTGCGTTTATTGTTGGGATTGCCATAAGCGAAACAACCAACATTAAAATCAATCTTTTCATTTTCATAGTTCTACATCATTATATGTTAAATAATCATTTAATACATCCGTCTCTAAGTAATACTCTAAATATTCTAATTCTTCTTTAGTAAGTTCAATTTCTTGAAAAGCCTTTTCCTCTACTTTGTTTTGAGGTTTTAGGCTTTGTTGTTTGAAATTTACTTTTTCATTTTCAATAACAATAGGCTCATCTTTTACGATTGTTTCAACCTTTTGACCGATTGAATCTATTGTATTTGATTGTGAGATTTGATTTGAAGAATCACTTAAATCAGATGGCTGAATCCATAATAACATTGCTCCAACTGCCAATAACAATAATAGTGCTGCAGCATATTTCATTAGTGTATTAGTCATTGGAAATAAGTATTTCTTCTTTGGGGTAAGACTTACTTTTAAAAGTATTTCTTTTTCCAAGCTATCGAAATAGTTATTTGTTACTTTAAATGGTGAATTATTCTTAGCCATCATTTCTGGATTTTGTATATTAGACTGATAATAATGTGAAAGGTTTAATCTGGGAAGTCGAATTTAATGATTTCTTCCTTTAAAAGCTCTGCTTGAATCTTCTTTGCAGCGAAATGATATGTTGATTTTAGGGCACTCTCGCTTGTTTCCAAGACTTGTTCCATTTCCTTAAAGGGCATTTCATCGTAATATCGTAAATTGAAAACCAAACGTTGTTTATCTGGAAGAAGGAGAATTGCCTTTTGAAGTTTAAGTTCAATTTCGTCTGAGTCAAAATTACTATCAGACTTTAGGTTTTCAAACATTGTATCCTCAATGGAAGTAAAGCGAAAGCGATATCTTTGACGTTTTGAGGAAAGAAAATTAAGAGTGTGATTTAATGCTATGCGATATATCCAAGTTGAGAGTGTGGAATCGCCTTTGAAAGAATCTATATTTTGGAAAACTTTAATAAAGACCTCTTGAACTAAATCATCGGCATCTTCATGGGATAGCACCATATGCCTTATCTGCCAATAGACTCTTTCTTTGAAATCGTGAACTAAGACAGAAAACCCTCTTTCTCGAGTACTTGTTTCTTTAAGTAATTCGAATAATTCAGTATCTGTCATTATTTTGTTTTTGTTAATTGGAAAAGCTTAGTGATTATACATATCAGTATTGTAGAATTTTAGGACATCAATGCACATTTCTTTTGATTGAACTGCTGGAGACTCTGGATTTATATCTATTGCTTTGACATAGCTATTTACTGCATTTGCCCAATCTTGTTTCTTCCTATATATGTTTCCTAATAAATAATAAGCCATTTCTTGCCTATCATCCTTTTCAATAATATCTTCTAATCTCTCAATTGCTTCTTCGTTTTTGTTCTCTTCAATTAAGGATTTTATTATTTTATAAGTCTCTTCCATTATTCTGTTTTTACTATTTATAAATTATATTATCAATACTATTAGTTCCTTTCTTAAGCATTGACCTATTATATATCGGAAAAAACAAAGAAATATTATATCCTTTGGAAAATTTTAGATGATTTCACCTATTAAATCAAATTCAACAGCATCAACTATCTTAATATTATAGAACTTCCCTATTTCCAATTTATATGTATCTGATATTAGGACTTCGTTGTCAACCTCAGGACTATCATACTCTGTTCTCGCTATCCAAAAATCCATTTCTCTTCTATCAATAACAACTTCAATTTCTTTTCCTATCTTGGTTTGATTAATTTCTAAAGATATATTTTGTTGAATATCTAAGAGTTCATCGAAACGTTCTTGCTTTGTCTCTTCAGAAATATCATCTTCAAGTTCATAGGCTGATGTTCCTTCCTCAGGAGAATACATAAAACAACCCATTCTCTCAAAACGCGTTTCTTCAACAAATGATTTCAGCTCTTCAAAGTCCTCATCAGTTTCACCTGGGTAACCTACAATAAATGTTGTTCTAAATGCAATATCAGGAACAATACTTCTTATTTCTGATACTAAGTTCTTAGTCTGTTCTGAGTCAATATTCCTTTTCATTGATGAAAGAATTGAAGTATTGATATGTTGAAGTGGTAAATCAATATAATTACATATCTTCTCTTCTTTTTGCATTAACTCAATTACATCCATCGGGAATTGATGAGGATAGGTGTATTGGAGACGAATCCATTTCAAATCCTCAATCTTTACTAATTCTCTTAACAGGTCAGCAAGCCTTCTTTCTTTATAGATATCAAGTCCATAATAGGTTGTGTCTTGTGCAATAAGGATTAATTCTCTTACTCCAGACTTAACTAATCTCTTTGCTTCTTCAACTAAGTCTTCAATTGGTCTGGATATGTTCTTCCCTCTGATTAAAGGAATAGCACAATAGGAACAATCCCTATCGCAACCCTCTGCAATCTTAAGATAAGCATAGTGTTTTGGTGTACTGATTGCTCTTTCGGTATAATAAGAGCCTTCTACCTTAGTATCTAAATATTCTAATATCTTTTCGTATTCAAATACTCCAAAGAACTCATCAACTAATGGAATTTCTTCTTTTAAGTCTGCCATATAGCGTTGAGATAAGCAACCGCATACAATGACTTTACCTACCTTTTGGGTTTGCTTAAATGCACATTGAAGTAATATATTATTTATGGATTCCTCTTTGGCATCACCAATAAATCCACAAGTGTTAACAATGACAACATCGAAGTATTGCTTTGCACCTTCAAAGGTTACATTATGTCCTTTTTTAAGTAAGTGTCCTGCTAAGAACTCTGAATCTACTGTGTTTTTTGAACAACCTAAGGTAACGATATTTATATTTAAACTCATTTTTGTTTTATTATAGTTTTATTCTAACTCCTACTGAAAAATCTAAACGGTAAAGATTTTCTGATTGGTTTAAGCTTTTCTTCTCTTCTCCAACAGTTAATTTATTAACGTTTCCTCCAAGAAAAGCAGCATTAAATCCAACTGAAAGAAAATCGTTGATTGAACAATCTATCCCTCCATCTAATCCCCAACCAAAACTATGTCCGGTGTACACTGAACTTTGAGCAATAGTTGTTAGTGCAGGAGTAAGACCAACCTTTGTTTCTGAATTTCTAAGAGACATATAACCTACTGTTGCTCTTGCATAGAAGTTATATCTGTCTGAGAATGTTGGGAAAATATATTTGAAAGATGGCCCTACATAGAAAATATACATATCATCTTTAAGCTCTACTCCTCCATTTGCTAATCTATCAGCATCAGAAGAAAGTGCATTGCCAGAAGTAAAAGCAGATGTTTTAAATCCAAAAGCTAAAGAAGGTTTAAAAGTATAGTCGTAGGCGAAATTGATTTGAAAACCATGTTTAAGATTACTATAATATTCAGAATTGGAGGTTTGGTTTGTGAATAATTCGTTTGGCTTTGAAGATAATCTATAAGAATACCCTAAATCCATTGAGAAATTATGACGATTAGTTGAGAAGTCTTTTTCTTGTTTCTCTTGAGCTGTTGCCATTAATGATGAGAAAAGAAATGTAAATAATAATATTCTGGTTAGTTTCATTGTGATATTTAATTCGTTTATTGTTCAAACAGACTACTAACAAAAGCTTGGCGATTGAAAAGCTGAAGGTCTTCCATCTTTTCTCCAAGACCTATATATCTTACAG
Source organism: Bacteroidales bacterium (assembly GCA_041673165.1). Taxonomy (GTDB): domain Bacteria; phylum Bacteroidota; class Bacteroidia; order Bacteroidales; family P3; genus UBA10566. Next base: position 36 of record JBAYYI010000047.1, on the reverse strand, counting down.
GGATTTTGAATTGGTCAGAAATACCAATTACTACTC
>JBAYYI010000046.1:0-16012 GCA_041673165.1 Bacteroidales bacterium | reverse complement strand
TGGCATTATACTGAAATGGAAGTAAAGGATAAAAAGTTTGAGACTTGGTTTTGAGGGTTATTTATCTTCGTGCGGGATTGCTTATCGACTTTGTCGCTTTGCAAAGCAAAGAAATCAACGTCGTAATCCGTAAGATAAATAATCCCGCACGAAGGCTTGACGATTGCAAAGCAAGAAAGGATTGCAAATCCTAATAATAAAGCAGTGCGAGATTGCAAATCCCGCACGACGGAAAGTTCTTCCATTTAATATTATCCTTCATATCCCAAGCATTGTAGGTTGAAGAAATTTCCACAGAAAAATTCTTTTTAACAGGTAGTTCAAAAGCAAGGTTGGGGGTTAGTGCTGAGGCGAAAACGAGATTGGTTTTTATTGCAAATGGGATTTGATTAGCTATTTTAGATGGCTTTTTCCTTTTTTGAGGAAAACGTTTGGAAAAATATTTTCTTCTTGAGTTCTTGACCTTATTTCCGTAGTCCTTCTTTTTTATCTTCTTCCTGCCTGTTGGACCATTGTTCATATTAAACTCATCTTCAACCCTAATATATGACGATGCATATTCATACAAATAATAATGTTCAATATTATTATTAACAATATCAACATTGTCTTTAGAAAACATCACCATTGGAATAAAGATTAGTATCAAAATGCATTTGAATGATTTCATTTATTCTATAAAAATTGTCATATTTTTATTCGTTTCCCTAATATTAAAGTGTAAAATAAATAATATATTTATAAATTATTTTCTATCTTAAAAGTCAGTACGTCAGCAATTATAAGTAATCTTATTCAAAACACAGATGTGAAATAACGGGTTGATTTTTTTCTATTGAAAGATAATTAAGTTGCTTGTTATTAATCGCATTAAATGTTAGTAAATAAAGTTTATATTGTTTTTAGTTTACACTATTATACATTAGACTTTAACTTGGCAAAGATAATAAATTTTTCATACTACTATACAATAGAAACAAAAAACGTGATAAATATTTTAGAGCTTGCTGAGATTATATGATATTTTTATATTATAGTTTCACACTTTTCGCCCTTAGTTTTGCCTTGTTTTATAGTCAATTTATATCTTAATTCAATAGTAGGATAAGTCTTATTATTTGGTTTAAAATTGTGGTCACGAAAGATTTGTATAAGTTTTTCTTTTAAAGGTTTGAGAGTTCAGAAAATAAGATATATCTTTGCATATTATTTTTTAGGGAATGTTATGCCCTCGAAAATACAGGTTAAATTTAATTTAAACAAAATAAGGAGGTTTCAAAAGATGACAAAAATCAAATCGTTAGCTGATTTAAAGGCTATGAAACAAAGTATTCAAGACAAAATTGATACTAGACAAAAAGGGAATGCTGAAGGTTTAGCTCAGGTTAAAGTTGCTATGGCTACTTGTGGTATTGCTGCAGGTGCAAAACAAGTGATGGATTACATGATGAGTGAGACTGAGAAAAGAGGCATGGACGTTGTGTTTACACAAACTGGTTGCATGGGATATTGCCATGCAGAACCTACAATTGAGGTAACACTTCCAGGCAAAGAACCAATAGTTTTTGGTTATGTTGACCTAAAGAAAGCAGATGAAATCATCGAAAAATACATCAGAGATGGTGAATTAGTTGATGGAATAATTCCTGTAAACTATCAGACAATTAATAAATAAAACCGAATAAATTATTCAACTTTAGGAGGAAAAATATATGGCTAAATTTAAAATGCACTTATTAGTTTGTGGAGGTACAGGCTGTAATGCATCAAAGAGCCAAGAGATTGCAGCTACTTTGAAAAGCAATCTTAAGGACAAAGGTTTAGAAAATGAAGTTCAGGTAATTCTTACAGGATGTTTTGGCTTTTGCGAAAAAGGCCCTATCGTGAAGATTATGCCAGACAACACATTCTACACAGAGGTTAAACCTGAAGACGCAGCAGACATTGTTGAAGAACATGTTATCAAGGGAAGAAAAGTAACTCGTTTACTTTATACTGACCCTGAAAACAAACAACACGTTGCGGATTCAAAACACATGGGATTCTACAAAAAACAATTACGTATTGCATTACGTAACTGCGGTTTCATAGACCCACAAAACATTGAAGAATATGTTGGAGCAGATGGTTATACTGCGCTGGCTAAGTGTTTAGGAGAAATGACTCCTGCACAAGTTATTAACGAAATAAAACTTTCTGGTCTTCGTGGACGTGGAGGTGGTGGTTTCCCAACAGGACTTAAATGGGAAATAGCTGCAAAACATCATGCTGATCAAAAATATGTAGTTTGTAATGCTGACGAAGGTGACCCAGGTGCTTTCATGGACCGTTCAATTCTTGAGGGTGACCCACACACAGTTTTAGAAGCTATGATAATTAATGGTTATGCTATTGAAGCAACCAAAGGTTTAATCTATATCCGTGCTGAATACCCACTTGCAATTAATCGTCTATTAACTGCAATAGGACAAGCTCGTGAATATGGTTTATTAGGAGAAGATATATTAGGTTCAGGATTTAATTTTGATATCGAACTACGCTACGGAGCTGGTGCTTTTGTTTGCGGAGAAGAAACTGCTCTTATCCATTCAATGGAAGGTAATCGTGGAGAACCAACATTCAAACCACCATTCCCTGCTGAATCTGGTTATAACAACAAACCAACAAACGTAAACAACGTTGAAACATACGCTAACATTCCAATCATTATTAATAAAGGTGCTGATTGGTTTAATAAAATAGGTACTGAAAAATCTAAGGGAACAAAAGTTTTCGCTCTTGCAGGACAAATCAACAACGTAGGTCTTATTGAAGTTCCAATGGGAATAACTCTAAGAGAAATTATCTACGAAATTGGTGGAGGAATAAAAGGCGGAAGAGACTTTAAGGCTGCTCAAACAGGAGGTCCTTCAGGTGGATGTCTAACAAAAAAACACTTAGACACTCCAATTGACTATGATAACCTTATTGCTGCTGGCTCAATGATGGGTTCAGGAGGAATGGTTGTTATGGATGACACATCTTGTATGGTTGCTATTGCTAAGTTCTACCTTGAATTTACAGTTGAAGAATCTTGTGGTAAATGTACTCCTTGTCGTGTAGGAAACAAACGTCTATTCGAAATCTTAGAAAAGATAACCAAGGGTAACGGAACAATGGAAGATTTAGATACTCTTCGTAATCTTGGACGAGTAATTAAAGATACTGCTCTTTGTGGATTAGGACAAACATCACCAAACCCTGTTATTTCAACAATAGAAAACTTCTATGATGAATATGTAGAACACATAAAGGATAAAAAATGTAGAGCAGGAGTGTGTAAATCACTTATGAGATATATTATTGACCCTGCACAATGTGTTGGTTGTACTGCTTGTGCAAGAAACTGTCCTGTTAATGCAATTCAAGGCGAAAAGAAAATGCCTCACTTAATTGATCAGGAACTTTGTATCAAGTGTGGTGCTTGTATTGAAAAATGTAAATTCAATGCAATTAGCATACGCTAATTATTTGTTGACTATAAAAGAGAAAACAGAAATGGAAATGATAAATATAATAATAGATAATAAGCCTGTAAAAGCTGAGAAAGGACAAACCATCCTTAAAGTAGCTCGTGAAATAGGCATTGATATCCCAACTCTTTGTTATTACGAACTTGATGGTGTAAACCTTGAAAACCGCCCTGGTGGTTGCCGTGTTTGTGTAGTAGAGATTGAGGGAAGAAGGAATTTAGCTCCAGCTTGTGCAACAGAAGTTATGGAAGGAATGAATATCAAGACACATAGTCTAAGAGTAGTTAATGCTCGTAGAACAGTTGTTGAACTTATTCTTTCTGACCACCCTGCTGATTGTTTAGTATGTTCTAAGAGTGGAAAATGCGAATTGCAATCATTAGCACAACGTCTTGGAATTAGAGAAATCCCTTACCAAGGAGCACAATCAACATATAGAAAAGATATGTCACCGGCAATTATCCGTGACATCGATAAATGTATTATGTGTCGTAGATGTGAAACCGTATGTAATGTATGGCAAACAGTTGGTGCTCTTTCAGCAATCAATAGAGGATTTGAAGCAGTTGTTGCAACAGCATACGAACAAGACTTGGTTAAGAGCCCTTGTACATATTGCGGACAATGTATTGCAGCATGTCCAGTTGGTGCATTAAGTGAAGTTGACCAAACACGTCAAGTAATCACAGCAATATCTGACCCAACAAAAACAGTTATCGTTCAAACAGCTCCAGCAGTACGTGTTGCTCTTGGAGAAGAATTTGGCATGGAACCAGGAACAATAGTAACAGGTAAGATGGCAGCAGTTCTTAGAACAATTGGTTTTGACTACGTGTTCGATACTGACTTTGCAGCTGACTTAACAATTATGGAAGAAGGAACAGAACTTCTAAACCGTATTTCTAAATTCATGGCAGGAGATAAGACAGTTAAATTACCTATACTAACATCATGTTGTCCAGGATGGGTTAACTTCTTTGAATACAACTACCCAGATATGTTAGATGTTCCTTCAACAGCTAAGAGTCCAATGCAAATGTTCGGAGCAGTAGCAAAGAACTATTGGGCAGATAAACTTGGCATCAAACGTGAAGATATGGTTGTTGTTTCAATCATGCCTTGCGTTGCTAAGAAGTTTGAATGTCAAAGAGACGAGTTTAAAGTAGATGGCAACCCAGATGTTGACTTTGCACTTACAACTCGTGAACTTGCAGAACTTGTTAGACAATTCAATATTGACTTTAATGCAATAGAAGAACAAGACTTCGACCAACCACTTGGCGAATCAACAGGAGCAGCAGTAATCTTTGGAGCAACAGGAGGAGTAATTGAAGCAGCAACCAGAACGGCATACGAATTATTCACAGGAAAGAAACTTGAGAAAGTTGACTTCACAGAATTACGTGGCTTAGAAGGAATCAGATCAGCAACAGTTGATTTCAACGGAACACCAATCAATATTGGAATAGCTCACGGGTTAGCAAATGCACGCCAACTACTTGATCAAGTACGTGAAGGCAAAACCAACTTCCACGCAATAGAAGTTATGGCTTGTCCAGGAGGATGTATCGGTGGAGCAGGTCAACCATTCCACCACGGAGACTTTGATATAATCAGAAAACGTCACGCAGCAATTTACCGTGAAGACGCAGGAAAGCCAATTCGTAAATCACACGAAAACCCTTTCATACAAGCATTATACAAAGACTGGTTGGGTGAACCTTGTGGAGAATTATCTCATCACTTGCTACACACTCACTATTTCGACAAATCAAAACATATAGAAATCGAAGGATAAAACATAAAGGCTATGGCAAAAATAAAATTATCAGAAGATAAGATAAACAAGATAAAGGAAATTTGCTCTTCATTTGGAAACAAACCAAGCGAAGTAATCAATGTCCTTCACAAAGTACAAGGAGAGTTTGGCTATTTACCAGCAGAACTACAAGACGTAATAGCACAAGAAATGAAAGTTTCAGCAGCACATGTTTACGGCATTGTAACCTTCTACTCTTTCTTCACAATGACACCAAAGGGTGAACATCCAATCTCAGTATGTATGGGAACAGCATGTTATGTTCGTGGTGCAGAAAAAGTATTGGACGAATTTAAGAGAGAACTAAAGATTGGCGTTGGCGAAACCACACCAGACGGTAAATTCTCATTAAATTGCCTACGTTGTGTAGGAGCATGTGGACTTGCACCAGTTGTTTTAATTGGCGACAAAGTTTACGGCAGACTAACACCAGACGGAGTAAAAGATATTATCAACGAATACCGCTAATAATATTCTTATCCTATAAAACCAAAAGGACGTTGATTAATTTCAGCGTCCTTTTCTGTATTGTATAGGTTCTTGTTGATGTGGATTTTTATCTTTCGAAAGCGTTAAGCCGAATTGATTAGTAACTATCTTCTTATATTATCTTAATTGACTTTACAACCTTTTCAAAATCTTTTGGTAAATCATTATTAGAATCACAATGAGTGAAGATTATTTCAATTGATTTGTCATTAATCATGAAAAGATATTCCTCTGCTCTCATTTCGCCATTGCTAAATACTGCTCCTTCTCCATCAACATTATATCTTGTTCGTAAACAAAACTCACCTCCTACATTTTCTTTTTTTAATGGTATCCATTTTGTTATTTTCAGATTAAGATCTTTGTAATTATCTTCGTACATAGCTTTATGACTATCATTCAATGTCTCAATTTCTTCTTCTGTTAAATCTTTAATGTTTAATTTATCAGAGGGATTAAGGGGGACTATTGTTATTTTTATTCCACCATTATTACTTTTAGGCTCTTCATATCCTTTGGTTAGAAATCTAATCCCTTCCGATAATTCATAATCGCTGTAACTTAATATTCTTACATTGTTTACCTCTTTGTATTTTGGTTCTTCTTTTAATTCAAAATTTGGTGGAATCTTCAAAGAAAGGATTCCGTTAATTTCATATTCAATAATTTCTTCTGTAACCTTTGACGATTTAGAACAAGAAATAAAAGGTAACATTAATACCAAAATCAATACAATTCTTTTCATAACACCTTGTTTTATAATACTGTCTTAGTTTTTTCTATTAAAACATTTATTTTTAATCCTTACTAGCCAACTTCTTATCTTGATTTTTTAGCTTCATATTTTGAGACGCTATCTTACTATCCTGAGCCATTATCTTCTGGAATAGATCCATTATTTTCTTTTCCTGATTAACTATTTTTTGAGAGAAATCATCCTCCATCTCATTTAACCTCTTTTTATTCCTCTTATTAATAAATAATGGGACTAAAGCAGCTGTTTGAGCAAAGATAAGAACAGCTATAATGATAAGCAATGTTATATTGTTCTTATAAATAGAGAGGTTTGTATCTTGTCGTTCTGACAATATTTCAATATCTTTTTCAAGTTTCTTTATATTATCTTGCATTGAATTAATAGTCAATTGATTTATTTGCATTGTAATATCACCGCTATTTACTTCTTGATACTGCTCGTTGTTTGCATTAGCTGTTGTGCAAATAAGCATTAATAATAGAATGACTAGTTTCTTCATATTCTTATAATTGTTTATTCAATCTTCAAAAGTAATGTTTTTTATTTAATAAATTAGGAAATAGATGTTTTATTAATGTTTATATCCTGTTTGTATTAATGTATTTAGTAATTTAGCAGAATGAATTAATAAATTAAAATATAAGACTATGAAGAAAATCATTACAATTTTAGCATTATTATTTGCTTTAATCTCTGCAACTAATCTATTAGCACAAAATGACATTTTAAATTTTTTCCTTTTAAAAAACGGGGATGTTTATAAGGGAGAAGTAATTAAAATAAATAATGAATTTGTAGAAATAAAAACACAAGACTCAATATACAGCATACCGAAGAAAGATATTGAAACAGTTGAAATTGATGAACAATCCATAAATCAGTATATAACTAATAAAACGATGAATAATGATAATATAACAAATATTAATTACCTAGAGGGTAATCAGCATATAACTAATATGAATTATTATATGCAGGGAATTCCTTATAGAAATGCCGGGATTGCAACATTTATGTCTATGACAATACCAGGGGGAGGTCAGTTTTATAATAATCAAAGCTTAAAGGGAATAGGGTTTGTTCTGTGGGCAGGTGCAAGTGTTGGACTTATGACTTACGGTTTTAATATGTCAGATTACAAAATAGTTTCAGGTCAATATGGCTATTCATCTCGTTCAATAGATAATACTGAGACTAAGAATGTTATAATAATAGTAGCAGGTGTGAGTTATTTGGCTTCTTGGATTATTAGTATGATAGATGCTAATATGAGTTCAAAATCTATAAACAAGAAGTATTTAGGAAGGTTTGATTTAGGAAACAACAAGCATTTATCAATTAATCCTGATTATAGGCTTGTAAAAATGAACAAACAAACAACACAAACATTGGGTTTGAATTTGAGTTTAAACTTCTAATAGAACAATAAATAACACTGCGTTTTAGTAAATTATTACAGCGTTTCAATTTTCTCTTTCTTTGATTCAATCTCCAATTCATGGCATGATGTTGGTCAATTCATGGCATGAAACCTCCAACATCATGGCATGAAACCACCAATATCATGGCATGATTCTTCTATCGAATCTTCGTAATATTTCTTTCTTCCCTTATAAGAGTAGATTATTTCTGCGTTTGTGCAAATTAGATGTGTAGAGAAGCGATTTATTGCATCTCTTTGTCTGAATCAGGATTTACAGGATTAAGGGATTTTCTTGATTGCTAATTATGGAATATAATATCCTATACATCCTTTAATCCTGTAAATCCTGATTCTGATAATTTTGTTGGTTCATCTCTTAGACGCGATAAATCGCGTCTCTACAATAAACAAACCATTAATTTATTTAACCCTTTTTGTTGAACTTATTCATTATTCATTTATTCTAACCTATACCTAAGTATAAAATAATAATATTATATGAATATTACCCCAACTAAGTTGTTGGGGAATATTACATGTTTTCAAGGTAGAATAATTTATATTTTATAATTTCACTTACTTTTACATAAAAACTCTTGTATAGATGCATAGACGGCATAATTATATTGTAACAAAGAAACTACTTGTAGAAAAAATATAGATTAGAATAATAGTAATCAAAACATTTTCCTATCTTTGAGGCTTGAATAAAACAATTGAAGAAGTTAGAATGAATTATTAGGTGGTTTTGAAGTAGAAGAAGGAGCAAGTTTTGAAGCAGATGTATATGAATGTAATATGGTAAATAATTAAACAAAACAGCTATGAAAAAGACAATCGTTTTATTTGCACTTATATTTGTAAGTATAGCAGCTATAGCACAAACTTCTTACGGAGTTAGAGGGGGGATGACTTTGTCATCGTATAATTCCGCTCAATTTTTCTATAAATTTAAACCAGGAGTTCATATTGGAGGAGTTGCAGATATTCCTCTTGGCTCATCCAAATTTTCTTTTGTTCCTGGAGTTTATTTTGCAGACAAAGGAACTAAAATAGATGCTTATGCAGAACCAAGCCATGGATATAATTATTATTATAAGGTAAATATCTCAAGCTACCAATTACAAATTCCTTTACTTTTTACATATAATATTTCAATAAATGATAAAATAAAACTTAAACCTCAAATAGGAGGATTCCTTTCTTATGGGATATTTGGGATATATAATGAAAAAAGAGATTATGAAGGTACAGATTCTTCAAACTATCCTAATGAAATGACATCTTATCATTATTTTTACGATCATCATTTCTTCTTGGATTATGGAGGTAATATAGGTTTATCTATTTTCTACAATAAGTATTCCTTTACTCTTTCTTGTGATGTTGGTAGCTTATCTGGATCAAGTTTTTATAGTAACTACCCTGATATTTGTATGTTCTTTTCCTTAGGTTATAACTTTTAAATAATACAGCGTATTTCATCTCTTAGACGGGATAAATCGAGTCTCTACAATTCCTTCAAAACTATCGTTTCTTTTAAGATGCTTTCTAATAGGTTGCCATAAGTTTCCCATCGGTAATTGGTCTTTACGAAGTCATTACCTGAAGAGGATATCCTTTGGGCAAGCGTTGGGTTTGTGAGTAGGGATATTATATGATTGGCGTTTTCTTGGGGCGTGGTGGCAATAAGGATTTCTTCATTTTCTTTTGCTCCTAAGGCTTCGTTTGCAAGGGGTGAGGTTATGGAAGGGAGACTCATTGCCATTGCTTCAAGGAGCTTGTTTTGAAGTCCTGTACCTATTTGCATTGGTGCTATAAATATCTTAGACTTTGCGTAGTATTCTTTCATATCTTCAACCCAGCCTGTAACTTTGATATGCGTTGATGAAAGGTTCTTGACTGATTGAACGGGGCTTGCTCCTGCAATAACTAAGCGTGCATTGGGGAGCTGCTTCCAAACAAGGGGCATGATTTCTTTTCCAAGATATAGGGCTGCAACAACATTTGGTGCGTAGGACATTCCGCCTGAAAAGATAATATCAAATTCTTTTTCCTCTTTGGTCTTATATTCAAAGTAGGAATTATCAACGCCATTTGGAAGGACTATTATCTCTGATTGCCTATTATGTCTTATCTCTTTCTTATCTGCTTCAACAATAATTGTTAGTTTGTCGAAGATATCAAACATCTTTGCCTCGTATTTTCTTAGTCTCTTTGCTTCAAGCCTAAAGAGGAACTTCTTAATTATACTGCACTTTGAGGCTCTGCCTTCCATATTTGCAGATAATGCATCTTGGTAATCTAATACCTTTGGAATGTTATCACAAACGTATTTCGCTGTCCTAACAAACTGATTAAATATTATATCTGGCTTAATTTCTTTGCAGTATTCTTTGAAGGCTCTTATGTTTTTTGAATGGGAATAATACCCTGTTTGGAAAGGTGTGCCATCGAAGAAAGACTGACTTATCCCTATTAGTCCATCAATATTATTAAATTCTGCAATATGAATTCCCTTAACAAAGGTTGATAATATATCTATTGATTTGCTTTCATAAGGGGTATTATTTAGGCAAAACAAGTAAACATCGTTTCTCTTAGATAGCTCTTTGATTTGATAGTAGGCTCTAAGTTTGTCGCCTTTATCTAAGGGGTAGGGTATTCGTGATAGTACAACTAATATCTTCATCTCATTGGCTTTGGTTAGGGTAAGACTGTATATAAATCAACTAATTCTTTGGCTACTGCATTTATATTATACTTTTCTGCAATTAGTTTCTCTGCATTTTGGGCTATCCTTTGGCAGAACTCTTTATCGTTTATGCACTTCTTTATGCTGTCTTTAAACTCTTTTGGAGTGTTTGCAATAACGATATTAACATTGTTCTCATACATTATTCCTTCGGCTGCTTGGCTTGTTGCAATAATACATTTCTTTAAAGACATTGCCTCAAGTATCTTAATCCTTATCCCACTTCCTGAAAGTAGCGGTACAATCATTATATCCTTTGAGTAGATAAATCTTGCACTATCTGGCACTTCTCCATATATTATTATGTTTTCTTTGTCAAGGTTAAGTAACCAATCTGGCATAGCTCTGCCTGCAAAATAAACTTTTAGATGAGGTAAATCCTTATGCACCTGGTCCCAAACTTCATCAATAAACCATTTAATTCCTTGTTGGTTGGGTATCCAGTCCATTGAGCCAATATGAAATAAAGAGTTAGGTTCTGCTGTCTCCATATCAACAAAGTCAGAACATTCTATGCCAACAGGTACTCCCTTGCAAGATGTCGTGCATCCATTTTCTAAGAAGAAATCAGCATCAACCTTTGTTACAGGATAAACTCCATCAAATGCGTTTATGTTCTTAAGTTCAAAATGTTTAAGGCTGGAAGCAAGTTGATTAAGATATAGTCTTTTGAATGGGTTCTTGGTTGAGTGGGCTGTCTTTTCCCAAATCACATGTTCAATATTGGGAGCTCTAAGAACAAGCTTTGCCTTTGAGTACTTTCTAATAATAGGAACGTAAGGAGCAAGGAATATGCTTTCAAGTTGTATTATATCAAAGTCCTCTGTTTTAAGTAGGGATATAAGCCTATCTTTCATTTCATTTGAGATAAACCTTTTGATGTGGTAGCTCTCATTCTTTAGCCAAGATAGGAGAGCCTGCAAAGGTTTTATCTTCAAATCAACAAAGATAGTCTCGTAACCTGTCTTATCAATATATTCTTTTGGTAGTTTGTTTATGTCGGATGGGTGCTTAAAAGAGTTGAAAGCAATAACCTTAACCTTGTGTCCATTGTTCAAAAGTCCCATTGTTAGACTATGCATACCCATCGATCCGCCATCAACAGCAGGGAAAGGTGGCTTGTAGCAGAGTTGTAGTATCTTCATTATTTAATCTTTTTTCTTAACAGTTTTTTCCTCATTTTGCTTATCCTCTTTCCCCATTCCTCTGAACTCATAAGGGAGGAGTCGGTTGTTGCTTTCATCGTTAAAAAGAGTCCAATAGCAAGAAATAGGAGTGAGGCTATCCACATTCCAATAGCACTTGAAAAGACTCCTTCAATGGTAGCCTTCTCTGCAATCATCCCCACAACATAGTATAGGATAAAACTAAGTACCGAAATAACAACTGGCAAACCAAGTCCTCCTTTTCTAATTATGGCACCTAAGGGAGCTCCAATAAAGAAAAGGATTATGCAAGCAGCAGACAAGGTGAACTTCCTATGCCACTCATTCTTGTGTCTTATTATAAATTCACTGTCTCCATTCTTCTTAGAGTCAAGCATCTTTAAGTCGGTTTGAATATAGCTTATCCTCTGAGCAGCATCGGTTCTAAGCTTTTTCCTCTGCTTCAAAGATAAGGCTTTATAGTCCTTATAGAAAGAAAAACTATAATTAGTATCAAGTTTTACTACATTTGTATCAAGCTTTTTACTAAGCAAAAGTTGGCTATTAATCCCCATTATGATTGTCTTGTTAAACTCATCGTTCTCCACTCTTAGGATTTCAATATTCTTGTTTAGCTTTGAGATATTCATCATCTTATAGTGGTTGGAATACCTATCCTCCTCGGTTGCTTTGAAGGCAAAGTCGGATATATCGAAGCGAATTATCTGTTCTTTAAAGTTTAATCTGACCAGTGGATTTTTATAATCGTTGTCCTGATCTGAGCTTTCATCATAAGAATATCCTTCATATAGATTAAAAACAAGGGTGTTTCCGCCGTCTTCACTATACATCTGTCCCCTCTCTGCAACGGTAATACTAACATTGCCAAGCTCCTTACTATGGTCGTAAATTATTATATCCGACAGGTTCTTTCCGCTCTTATCCTTAGCCCCAATCCTTATAACATACCTATCAATATCGGAGTAATACTCGTTGGGTCTTATGTTAACTGTGGGCTTCTTTGTATTGATTTCATACATCAAAGTCCTCATTTTCTGTTCGGCAATAGGCATAAAGTTGTTGGAGAAAAAGAAGGCAAAGACTGAAAGAAACGCCACAACAATGATTAGAGGACGAATGATTCTCCACAGTGAAATGCCAGCCGCCTTCATCGCAACAAGCTCATATCTCTCCCCAAAATTGCCTAATGTCATAATCGAAGCAAGGAGTATAGCCAAGGGAAGTGCCATAGGAACAAGGGTGATAAGGATATACCAAAGCAGCTGAATTATAACAATTGTATCCAAGCCTTTGCCAATCATCTTCTCAATAATCTTCCATAGAAACTGGAGCAGAAGAACAAACTCTGCAATTGAAAAGGTGAGTAGGAGAGGCCCTAAGAAAGATTTTATAATAAGTGTATCAAGTTTCTTCACAATCAAAAATAAGCAATTAAAACACAAAAGTACGAAGATTTCACCTTTTATTTGTACTTTTGCTTTCAAATAAATCAAAATAATGAATATAAGATGAAAAGAACTATTATGTTTACAGCTTTATTAGCATGCCTAACATCCCTGACAACCGATGTCAAGGCACAGCAAAACAACGAAAAAGAAACGCAGTTTAAGTATGTCATAGACGAGTTTGCAGACATCAAAGTAATGCGTTATCAGATACCAGGATGGGAGGATTTAAGCCTCAAACAGCAAGAATACCTATACTACTTATCCGAAGCTGCAAAGTGCGGAAGGGACATTCTATGGGATCAAAACTACAAATACAACCTAACCGTAAGAAGAACCTTAGAGAACATACTCTCGAGCTTTAAGGGCAAAAGAGAAACAAAAGACTGGGCAGGATTTGAGGTTTACGCAAAGAGAGTCTTCTTTAGCAACGGAATACACCACCACTATTCAGAAGACAAAATCATGCCTACGTTCTCAAAAGACTACCTAAAAACCCTAATAAAAGCCTCAAGTCCCAACACCTTTCCTGCCAATAAGGGAGAGAGAATTGACCAGTTTACAGCAAGAATAACAGACATTATCTTCAACCCAAAGGTAGCTCCAGTGAGGAAAGAAACCGACAAAACAAAGGATATAGTGGCAAGCTCAGCCGTTAATTTCTACGAAGGAGTGACAAGAGAAGAGGCGGAAAACTTCTATAATAACCAAGTTTCACAAGATGAGAACCGCCCATTATCCCACGGCTTAAACTCAAAACTAATTAAGAAAGACGGCAAGATATACGAAGAAACCTATAAGGTAGGAGGGCTGTACAATGAAGCAATAACCGAGATACTACACTGGTTAGAGAAAGCAGAAAAGACAGTTGAAAATGCAAAACAAGGCGAATATATCAAGCTACTAATTGAATATTATAAGACAGGAGACCTAAAAACCTGGGACGATTACAACGTAGCATGGGCAAGCGATATAGAATCTCAGTGCGACTTTGTCAACGGATTCATCGAAAACTACACCGACCCACTCGGCATGAAGTCCTCATGGGAGTCAGTCGTTAACTTTAAAGACATACAAGCAACCAAGAGAACAGAGGTAATAAGTTCTAATGCACAGTGGTTTGAAGACCATTCTCCAGTAGCCAAAGAGTACAAAAAGAAAGAAGTAAAAGGAGTAAGTGCAAAGGTAATAAACGCAGTAATGCTCGGCGGAGACTGCTATCCAACCCCACCAATAGGCATAAACCTACCCAATGCAGACTGGATTCGCAAAGAGTACGGCTCTAAATCCGTCACCATCGCAAACCTATCTTCAGCCTACGACCTTGCCTCATTAGAAAGCCCAAAAGGAGCACTACAAGAGTTTGCAGCAACCCAAGAGGAGATAGAACTAGCCAAAAAATACTCATCACTATCAGGAGACCTCCACACCGATATGCACGAATGCCTTGGACACGGCTCCGGACAACTACTTCCAGGAACCTCACCCTCAGCCCTTGCCGACTACTCCTCATCACTCGAAGAAGCAAGAGCTGACCTATTTGCACTCTACTATATGATGGACCCATACATGATAGAAATAGGACTAATCCCAGACCTTGGAGTAGGCAAAGCAGCATACGACAGCTACCTACGCAACGGATTACTAACCCAATATGCAAGAATAGAATTTGGTAAAACAGTCAACCAAGCCCACATGCAAGCCAGAAAACTCATCTCAACCTATACCTTTGAAAGAGGGCAGGAGGCAGGTGCCGTAGTCAAGTTCCAGAAAAACGGCAAGACATACTTCCAAATCAAAGACCACGAAATGGTGAGAAAGATATTCGGAGAGCTACTCGCAACCCTACAAGACATAAAGTCTAAGGGCGACTATCAGGCAGGTAAAGACCTAATAGAGAAGTATGCAGTCAAGATAGATCCAGTCCTTCACCAAGAAATAATCGACCGTTACACCAAGCTAAACATCAAACCATACGGCGGATTTGTAAACCCTGAGATCACCCCAGTGGCGAACAAAGACGGCAAAATCATCAAATACCAGCTCACATATCCAAAAGACTTCCTCAAGCAACACCTACAATACGGCAAACACTACTCCTTCCTCCCAACCCTAAACTAAAGGAATAACTAACCTAAACCAAAGCCCTAACCCAACTAAACCAAAGGAATAACACCCACCTAACACCGCCCTAACTCCCACATAACATCGCCCTAACTCAAATAAAACCAAAATGCACATCCTTCACTACGAAAGATGTGCATTTCTTTTTGTCCAAAAAAACCTAAGAAAAACCCCATATCAGAATAAGCGAAACGAAGAAATCCCCAAACTAAACCCAAGCCCTAATAACCCCAAACCTCCACATCAAAATAAGCCATCCTCCACATCACCATAATCAAAACGCCGTTTCTCCATCCACGAAACGCCACTTTAAGACCCTTGAAACGCCGTTTCTCGAGCCTTAAAACGGCGTTTTACTTTTGCCAATCCTTAGGAGCATACAATCAAATACTTAGAACTACGCATTGGAATACCAAAACTCAAAGATAATAGTATGCCAATAACCCATTAATAGAAGACCAATAAATCAGTAATAGAATGGCATAAACCCAGTCATAAATCCTCCACTTGTTCACTTTAAAC
>JBAYYI010000045.1:0-16060 GCA_041673165.1 Bacteroidales bacterium | reverse complement strand
AAGACTGCTCACAAGTGTTAAACAAGCAAATTTCAACTACTCAGAAAGCAACGGAACCTATATCCCGGGATTTATGCCAGTTGCAAAGTTTGTTGGAATGTCGCCTAATGAAGGCTTTGCACCAGGCTTTGGCTTTGTTTTTGGCTCACAAGCAAACATAATGGACAAAGCAATCACAAGAGGATGGCTATCCACTGACTCACTTCAAAACAATGCCTTCCAAACCAAAAGCACCCAAACACTAAATGGACAAATCACTTTAGAACCAATTAAGGAATTGAAAATAAATCTAAAATTCAATCAAAATCAATCCGAAAACTATGTTGCATATTATAAGTATGATGGCTCACAAAATCAAATCATAGGACCATTATCACCAACAAGGACAGGAACCTTCTCCACCTCCATTATAACACTTTCAACCCTATTCACCTCAATTGGCAAAGACAATACAAGCCCAGTATTCCAACAATTCTTAGACAATAGAGATGTCGTTGCAGCAAGATTATCTCAAAACAATCCTAATGCAACAGGAAATATGATATTGGATACAAATAATGGCAAATACTATCCTGATGGCTACGGAGCAACCTCCCAACAGGTCTTAATCCCTTCCTTCCTTGCAGCCTACACAGGAACAGATATAAACACAAAATCACTAAACCCATTCTCCAAAATACCACTACCTAACTGGACAATAGACTATAATGGCTTATCTAAGTTAGAAATCTTCAAGAAATGGGTTAACTCCATAACAATTTCAAATGCCTATAACTCCACCTATAGCGTTGGCTCATTTACATCAGACATTAGAGTTCCAGCCAACGACCCAAAATATGACTATGGCACAGAGTGGATGAGGAATGAATTGAATAATAACTATCTGCCAAAGAATGTAATTGACAACATAAAGATTGACGAATCGCTAAGCCCACTTATCAAAATTGATGTAAACCTCAAGAATAGCATGCAAGCTAATTTTGAAATAAGAAAAGACAGGAACCTATCAATAAGCTTCTCCAACAACCAATTAACAGAAGTTAGCCGCTTATCTTATGTAATTGGAGGGGGCTATAGATTTAAAGATGTGACTATAAACATACGCTCTGGCGAAACATCAAGAGAGCTGAAAAGTGATATCGACCTAAGAGCTACCGTAACATGGAATCAAAACACCACAATACTTAGGAAAATTGACCAAAAAGTAAACCTAATGTCTTCAGGCTCCGATGTCCTAAACCTAAACCTACAAGGCGAGTACTCCATTTCCGAAAAGATAATGCTAACCGCCTTCTTCGAGATGACAATCAACACCCCATACGTCTCCAACGCCTACCGTAACTCCATGACCCAAGGCGGATTTAAACTAAGGTTGATATTGTAAACTTCTTACTGCGTATTAAATTTCTAACTCTGCGTAATAATTTTTTAACTCTGCGTATTAATTTTTTAAAACGCTGTTTCATTTTTCTCTTTCTTTGATTCAATCTCCAATTCATGGCATGATACTGGTCAATTCATGGCATGAAACCACCAACATCATGGCATGAAATCAACAACATCATGGCATGATTCTGATACTGAATCTTCGTTATATTTCTTTATTTGCTTATAAGAGCAGATTGTTTCTGCGTTTGTGCAAATTATTACAACGTATTAATTTCGTAAGGTAGCAAGATACTCTAATAAAACAACGAAACAAGAAATTCGTTCAGTGATTAACAAAACTGGATAAATAGAGACGCGATTTATCGCTCTCTACAATAATCGAACCTTTATTTATTGAAACCTTTATTCACCAAATTCCTTTTCTTAATTCTTTTTCAGGATTTCTATTGTTTATTATTTTGAATAGGAAACAAGGGATTAGTTATTGGTTATTTCTTTCTTTGGTTTTGTTTTTTTAGTTTATCGTTTTTTATCTCTTTTCTTGGGGTGGAAAATGGGTGATATTTCAAAAAATAATCGTATGTTTGCAAGTTATTATTTAAAATATTTACTAATAAGAAATAGAATGTACGTATTGTTTTTAAAAGAGTTAAATAGTTTTCTTTCATCACTTATTGGTTATATAACCATTATTGTTTTCCTTGTTGTGATGGGACTATTTCTTTGGATTTTGCCTATGGAATTTAATGTTTTGTCGTTTGGTTACGCTGGCTTAGATGGTTTATTTATTATCGCTCCATGGGTTTTTCTTTTTATTATTCCTGCAATTACTATGAAGATGTTTGCAGAGGAAAGAAAAAACGGTACTATTGAACTACTACTAACCAAGCCTTTAACTGATATTTCTATTATTTCTGCTAAGTTTTTGGCAGGTCTTTGTTTGGTCATCCTAACCATTCTGCCGACTGTGGTATATGTTGTTGCAGTTTACAATCTTGGCTCTCCTAAGGGTAACCTTGACCTTGGTGGCATTATTGGTTCTTATATTGGCTTAATTTTTCTTGGTGGTGTATTTGTTGCTATCGGCATCTTTGCTTCCTCAATAACCAATAACCAAATCATTGCTTTCATTATAGCTGTTCTTTTATCAGGTTTCACCTATATTGGTTTCGATGCAATAACAAGTTTAGGCATTTTTGGTGGTGCAGACCTTATAATCAAATCCATCGGCATTAATCACCACTATGTTTCAATTAGTAGGGGTGTTATCGATTCAAGAGATGTTATTTATTATCTTAGTGCAATAGTGTTCTTTTTGCTTTTAACTAAGATTAGTTTGGAGAGTAGAAATTGGAAGAAATAAGGAGTTAGAAAGAAATGAAGAAATTTAATTTTATACAAAAGATATTTGCTAAACCTGATGCCAAATCGGATGTTAAGCGTTCACATATTCTCCAATTAGTTGTTGGATTGGTTATCATAATCTTTTTCAATATTGTTGGGTTCTATATGTTCACCAGACTTGACCTTACGAGTGAAAAACGTTATACCCTTTCTCAATCTTCCAAAAAGCTATTAAAACAGGTTGATGATATTGTCTTTATCCGTTGTTATTTGGAGGGTGAAATTCCTGCTGACTACAAGAGGCTGAGAAATGAGACCAAGGAGATGATTAACCAGTTTCGCTCCTATAATAAGAACATAGAGTTTGAGTTTCGTGACCCTAATGATTTCACAGACAAAAAGGAACAAGGCGAGTTTTACCAAAGACTATTTGAGAAGGGCTTCCAACCAATCTTAAAGACCACTCAGCAAAAGGGTGGACAGGTTCAACAATATATATTCCCTTATATTGAAATTACTTATAAGGGACAAACAAAGACTATTTCTCTAATTAGTGCAAAGGGAACAGGCGAACAAGAGATACTAAATAGCTCTGTTCAAAACTTAGAATATAACATATACTCAGCTCTTAGAGGACTTACTAATACGGTTAAGAACAAGGTTGGGATTGTTAGAGGACATGGGGAATGGGAATTGGAATATATGTGGGACTTTATCAATGGTATAAATGAATACTATGCTGTTGACACAATCACAATTAACGAAAGGCTTAATTCCCTTACTGAAAGGACTTATGACTCTCTAAGACCTGATGAAGTTAAGTTTAGAAACCTATTTAACACACTTATCATTGCAAGACCTCTATCTGTTTTCTCCTATAAAGACCTTTATATCTTAGACCAGTTCATTATGCACGGTGGAAAGGTGCTTTTCTTAGTTGACCCACTGCTTTGCTCAATGGATAGCGTTCAGGCTAAGGGAGAAACCTATGCAATAAGCAATTTTACAGGAGTTGAAGACCCGTTATTCCGTTATGGAGTTAGGTTAAATACTAATCTTGTTATGGATATGCAATGCTCTAAGGTGCCAATCGTTACGGGGGTTTATGGTGACAATACACCTCAGTTTACCTACTATCCTTGGAACTTCTTCCCTATTGCAAGTCCTAATTCAAACCATATTATAACTGATAAAATCAACCCAGTTAAGTTCCAATTCGTAAGCAGCATTGACACCATTCAAAACAATATCACAAAGACACCCCTACTCTACTCTTCCAATAATACCAGAATAATGAATACTCCTGCTGTTGTTTCTTTGGAAATACTTAAGCAAAAGCAAGATGCAAGACTATTCCCACTTTCCAACCTACCTGTTGCTATGCTTTTGGAAGGAGAGTTTATTTCAGCTTTCCGACACAGATTAACTCCTGAGATGGAGAGTAATGAGATGATTGCCTTTAAGGAAGAATGCGACACAAATAATGCTATAATTGTTGTTGCAGATGGAGATATTATTAGAAATGACTTTGCCAACAACCAGCCCCTACCTCTTGGCTACGACAGATACACAAAAGAGATGTTTGGCAATAAAGAATTTCTAATCAATTGCATTAACTACTTGTCTGGGGACGAAGATATGATACCCCTACGTTCAAGAGAGGTTGTGATGAGGAAACTTGACGATGTTAAGGCAGAGAGAGAGAAAACATTTTGGCAGATAATAAATATAGGACTTCCAATAATATTAGTAATACTTATTGGGTTTATTATATCTCTACTAAGAAAGAGAATGTTTGTACTACAAAAACCTAATCTACTTTCAAAACAAAACTTGAAAGCTAAGACAAAGAATAAAGAATAATTTGAATTTATGAAGAAACTAAGCCGCAATAGAAAGAATTTAATAATTATAGCAACTATCATTGTCCTTTCAGTGATAATTACAATTGTTGTCTCATCTCAAAGAAGCTCAACCATTCCACAAAACTTCCACATCGAAGACACAAAAAAAGTTGTTAGGATAGTTATGGAGGACATGGACGGATCGAAGAGCGAACTTGTTAAAACAAATGATAGCGTTTGGATGGTGAATAATGAGTTTGTGGCAGCTCCACAGATGGTTAGGACACTACTTGAAACCCTAAGAGATATGAGAGTTAGAGAGCCTGTTGCAAAAGCTGCTCATGCTAATATCATCAAACAACTTTCAGCACGCCACGTCAGAGTCGATATCTACACCCAAAGCTACTATATCAACATAGGCTTCATAAAGCTGTTTAAGAAAGAGAAATTCGATAAAACCCTCTATGTTGGCAGCCAAACAATGGACAATATGGGAACTTATATGATAGTAAAAGGCACCGAAAACCCTTGCGTAATTCATATCCCTAATTTCAGAGGCTACCTTTCAACTCGTTTCGATGCTGACCCAGATGATTGGAAAACACATACCATCTTTAAGTACCACCCAAGCAATATTGCCTCCATTAGGGTTGAGATACCACTACTTGAAGAAGAAGGATTTGAAATATATAGCGAGGGAGAGACCTTCCATTTCAAGATGTTAAAGGAGAACAAGAACCTAACCAGCTTTGACACCCTAAAAGTTACTTCTCTTATCTCCAGCTTCACCGACCTAAGCTTTGAGAGGATAGAAAAGAATATACCACAGGTTGAAAGAGATACTATTTTCGCACAACAGCCAAGCTTTATTTTCACCGTTAAGGATAAGAACGGAAAGACAAAGAGCCTTAAAACCTATATGAAGCTTAATGAGGGATCGTGGGTAAGCAAAAACGACAAAGATAACTTTTATGAGATATTCGATATAAACAGGATGTATGGCATTATGGACGGGAGCAAAGACACTTTAGTTCTACAATATTTTGCATTCGATAATATCTTAAAACCAGCCTCTTATTACTTCCCTCAAAAGCAGTAGGGAACTAAACAAGAGATAAGTTATAAGCGATTAACTAATTAGTTTGTTAGTAAATAATCGTTCATTACTTTGGATAATAGTAGAAAAGGTTTTATTTTTGCTAATTAGTAATTAATTAATATATAAAATACAGATATGAAGTTTATTGTTCACGGAGGCACACTTTCACGTTCCTTACAATCAATCTATAGCGTAGTTACAACAACAAATAGCGCTATCCCTATTTTGGAGAACTTCCTTTTCCAATTAGAAGGGAAAACATTATCAATAACAGCTTCAGACATAGAAACAACAGTTACTGTTAAATTAGAACTTGCAGATGCTGAGTCTGATGGTTTAACAGAAATCGCAATTCCAGCTAAGATTTTATCAGAAGTTGTTAAATCATTTTCAAACGTTCCACTAAGCTTCGTTGTTGATGAAGAAACCTATGCAATCGAACTAACATCAGGCGAAGGTAAATACAAGCTTACAGGAGCTTCTGCAGAAGAATACCCAAGCTTCTCAACAGTTGAAGACGCCTCACAAATCACCATACCATCTTCCCTACTTGTTAATGCAATCTCAAAGACTATTTTTGCAGCAGGCATTGAAGAAACAAGACCACAGATGACAGGTATCTACTGCGAACAAACAGAAAACGACATAACCTTTGTTGGAACAGATGCTCACAAATTAGTACGTTACAGAAGAACCGACTTCTCCAACGACACCCCAACAAACTTCATACTTCCAAGAAAACCACTTGGACTAATCAAAAACATACTAGTGACTTACAAAGAAGATGCAGACATACTTGTTGAATACAATATCAATAACGTAGCATTCACTTTCGAGAACTACTCTGTTGTTTGCCGACTAATAGAAGGGAAATACCCTAACTACGAAGCAGCAATACCAAAAGAAAATCCAAATAAACTAATCATAGACCGTGTATCATTCCTTAGCTCAGTTAAGCGTGTAGCACTTTTTGCCAACCAATCAACCAATCAAATCAGATTAAAACTTGGTGGCAACGAAATAATCATATCAGCAGAAGATATGGACTACTCAAATGCAGCAAAGGAAAAACTAACTTGCAACTACACAGGCGATGACTTAGAAATAGGCTTCAACTCAAAGTACTTACTAGAGATGTTAAACAATATAGACACAGAAAACGTCTTATTTGAGATGTCACAACCAAATAGAGCAGGAATCCTATATCCTTATGAAGAAGGGACAGAAGAAACAACAGAATCAATACTAATGTTAGTAATGCCTGTTATGTTAGCAAATTAATAAATAAAACAAACAAATAAATAATGAAAAAAATAATAAGCTTAGCAATAGTTGCACTGTTCATCGGAACGTCAGCATTTGCACAAGACAAGAAAGAAGAAGAAAAGGGCTATAAGTTCACAATGGTTAAGGAAAACCCTTCAACCCCAGCAAGAGACCAATCACGCTCAGGCACATGTTGGAGCTTTGCAGGACTATCCCTAATGGAATCAGAACTAATCAGAACAGGAAAAGGCGAAATTGACCTATCAGAAATGTGGATAGTACGTCATGCATATATGGAAAAAGCAGAAAGATACGTACGTTTCCATGGCAATATTAACTTCTCAGGTGGTGGAGGATTTCACGACATAACCGAAATGATTAAGAAATATGGAATAGTAACAGAAGAAGCATATCCAGGCTTAAACTATGGCGAGAAAAAACATAACCATGGCGAATTAGACAAAGTATTGGAAGCATTTATGAAATCAATAATCACCCAAACCACAATCTCACCAGCTTGGAGGACAGCATTCAACGGACTACTTGATGCATACTTTGGAGTTCTACCAACAAACTTCCAATACAAAGGCGTAACATACACCCCAGAGGCATACGCAAAACACTTAGGACTAAACATGGATGACTATATAGAAATAGGATCATTCACACACCACCCATTCTACACACCATTTATCATCGAAATCCCAGACAACTGGATGTTAGGCTCAATCCAAAACGTGCCATTAAACGAAATGATGGAGATAATCGACCAAACAATTGAAAACGGATACACAGTAGGTTGGGGAGCTGACGTAAGTGAAAAAGGCTTCTCATGGAAAAATGCAGTAGCAATAGTTCCAGACGAAGACAAATCAGACCTTGGTGGAACAGAAAGAGACAAATGGGAAAAACTAACACCAGCAGAGAAAGCAAGAGCAAACTACTCATTTGACGGAACAGCAAAAGAAAAGACCATAACCCAAGAAATGCGTCAACTAGCATTCGACAACTACTCAACAACAGACGACCACGGAATGCAATTAGTAGGAATAGCAAAAGACCAAAACGGCAACAAATACTACAAAGTAAAGAACTCATGGGGAACAGAAAGCATATATGACGGATACTTCTACGCATCAGAAGCATTCATCAAATACAAAACCATTGACTTTATGATAAACAAAAACGCATTATCAAAACCAATGGCAAAGAAATTAGGCTTATAGTTTTACAAAAAACATAAACAACATTGTAGAGAGACGTAATTTAAATATTGCGTCTCTTTTTTTATACATTCTATTTCGTTTCTATACAAGAGATTAGAAAAATAAATAAAAGAAAATATAGAAAAAAGCAAGAAAAAATATCTAAGTTGTTTACTTTTGCCCTAATTAAAGTGTTATAGGATTAAAGGATGATGAAAATCACCATCACAAAATGAAAAAACATTAAAAACAACGCACTATGAAAAAGACTTTATTAGTTATGCTAATATCAATACTTGGTATTAGTTTCAGTTCACAAGCACAGCAATACGATTTCTCGTCTGTTGTTAGTGAGGATACCTTATATTTCAAAATAACAGGTTCTGCAACTAATACGGTAGAGTTAGTTACTGAACTAGCGAACAGTCCCTATTACACTACTCGACCAATAGGTGCAGTAGTAATTCCAGACACAGTAACAGATAACTCAATATCATATACCGTAACATCAATAGGGAATAAAGCATTTTATTTTTGTGATAGCTTAAGTTCAATAGTGTTTCCTAGTACTTTAGTTTCAATTGGAGACTTTGCATTCTTAGGTTGCACTGGTTTAACCACAATTGATATCCCTTCATCAGTAATGACAATAGGTACATTTGCATTTTCAGGACTTACAGGTCTAACATCCATTAAATCCAACTCCCTTATCCCTCCAACCATTCAAGATAGCACATTTCACAATATACCCTTAGCAATACCACTTCACACACCTTGCGTAGCAGTTTCAGACTATCAAGCAGCTAATGTTTGGTCTAACTTTACCAATTACGTATGTTTTAACCTACCATCATACTCCTTCGCTTCTGTTGTAGGTGGAAACACATTATATTTCAACATAACAGACATCATAAACAATAGCATAGAAATAATATCTCCTGTTTCAGGAGGAATATGGCCTCAAAACAGTCCTCCAAAACCACAAGGAGCAATAGTTCTACCAACAACAATAACAAATAATAACATAACATATACAATTACCTCAATAGGAGATAATGCTTTTTATCAATGTTCTGACCTAAGCTCAATAACCTTTCCAAACACCCTAACCTCAATTGGGCAAAACGCATTTTCTAATTGTAATTCCCTAAGCTCCATTACACTTCCTAATACCCTAACATCAATTGGAAACGAGGCTTTTACATACTGCGACACCTTAGAAACTTTAAACTATAATGTAATAGATTCAAGCTATGTAGGAGTAGATATTTTCAATAATTGCCCTGCCCTAAAAACCATAAATATTAAAAAAGACGTACTAACAATACCAAACTTCTTCACTCTAAGCATAAGAGATATCAATGTAGCAAATAGCAATACAAAATACTCATCAGAATCTGGTATCCTTCTAAACAAAACCAAAGACACCCTAATTCTTTGTCCACAGAGCAAAGAAGGAGGAGTAATAATTGCTAATACTATAACAACAATTGGAGAAGGCAGCTTTTCTAGATGCAAGAAAATAACATCAGTAATAATGCCAAATTCCATAACCACAATAGAACGTTTTGCTTTTAATATGTGTAGTGGCTTAACCACAATTGATCTTCCTAATAGTATAACCAAAATTGGAACAAATGCATTTACGTTATGTACATCCCTCAACTCAATAACCCTACCAAACGCAATAACAAAAATCGAATCACAAACATTTAGTCACTGCCAAGCCCTAACCACAATCAACCTACCTATAACAATTGACACAATAGGAACAATGGCATTTTATGACTGTATAAACCTAGGCTCAATCACCATACCAGGCTCAGTAATATCAATAGGTAACCAAGCATTTGACAACTGCACAAACCTAACACTAGTTAATTACAACGCACAAAATGCACAATACGTAGGCTCCGCATTTGAAGGCTGCATAAGACTAACAACAATAATGATAGCAGAGGACGTACAAAACATCCCAACCTATGCCTTTGCAGGAATAACCTCCCTAACACATATATACTCCGAAGCAGTAGTACCACCAACCATAAGTAGCAACACATTTAAAGACGTAGTAAAAACAATACCAGTTTATGTGCCATGCGGGTCAATACAAGCATACCAAAGCGATTACAACTGGTCGAAATTTACTAACATACAATGCCAATCACAACTAAACCAAACCATAACCACAGTAGAGCAAACCAAGCTATACCCTAACCCAACAAATGGCATCACAACCCTAGAAATAGAAGCTCAAACCAAAGCTATTGATGTATTTGTTTACGATGTTATGGGTAGAAATATAAAGACCTATAACCTAAAAGCAAACCAAACACAACTAAATATTGACCTATCAGGTTTTACAAAAGGAATATACCAAGTAAAGGTAGAAAACCAAACAAAGAAACTGATAGTAAACTAAAAGAATAAAGAAAATGAAAAATAGAGACGTAATTTAAATATTGCGTCTCTTTTTCATTATAAACATTTCTTTTGTATATTTGCATAACATAACAATATAAAAAGGGAAAATGGAAAACATAGAAGACGAAGGATATTTTAGAGAAGAAGACAAACGCATGTTTGAAGAAGAGATGGAAGAGATGGAAATCAAAACCACACCAAAAGCAGCAAAAACTCACTATGACCATATATCAGAAAACTTATCAGCCTACATACAAAGAGGCAGCCCAAAAAACTATAAACTAATAGTAGAAGACAAAGGCTTTAAAGGCAATATGAAAAAACGTCTCACCTCAACACAAAACACAGAAAGAGACTGGGTCATATTTGTCAAAACATTCGATTTAAACAAAGACCAGCTCCTAAAACTCGTGAAATTTGAAACAGACCCCAAAACCCTAAAAACAGACCCCACCTACTTCCAAACCCAAGAAATCAACCTCCACCAAAACCAATCCACAGAGTTTGAAAAAGCCCTAATCAAAGTAAGGAACGAGTTTTTAAATAAGATAGATGCAAAGAGATTTACTAAATATGTAGTAGAATAAACTTAAAAAGAAATCTATTATTATTGAGACGTGATTAAAACATTACGTCTCTTTTTATTTTATAACCTAACGCAAAACTACTGTCTAATACTATAGATGAAACCCCTAAGCTTGTTGACCCAATATTTCATAGGGTTGGAATTGCTGCTCTCATTGGATCCTCCGACATAGGGAAGAATTCTTTATTAAGACATTTATGTGTTAGTGTGGTTAGTGGTAAGCCGTTTTTGAACTGGGAGGTTAATCATATTAATAACCGTGCATATTATATTAGCACAGAAGATGATAAAATGGCTATTTCTGTCTTGTTAAAAAAACAAAATAATGATTATGGACTAAAGCCTGAAGAATTGGATAACTTGGTCTATATTTTTGAGACAGATAACCTAATAAACAGGCTCGAGAAAGAGCTATCAGAAAGCCCTGTCGACCTCGTCATTGTTGATACTTTTACAGATGCCTCCACAGGTCAGCTCTATGAAACAAACCGTGTCCGTGCCTTCCTAAACGATTGTAGTCAGTTAGCACAAAGGCATGGCTGCTTGGTCGTCTTTTTGCACCATACCAACAAACGCTCCGACAACCTCGAACCAAGTAAGCACAACGCCATAGGTTAGAAAGGATTTGAAGCCAAGATGAGGCTTATGATTGAGCTCAAAAACGATACGCAATCTGCTAACAAGAAATACTTCTGTATTGTCAAGGGTAACTACCTATCACACAAGTTCAAGACCCACTCATTTGATTTGGAATTTACTGATAACCTTACGTTTAATAACCTTGAAACAAGGATGCATAATGATTTGTTAAGTCAGAAAAGTGAAACTCGTGAGGTTATTGAATCTGAATATAGAGATATCAAAGCACTACAAGATGTTGGAAGAAGCTACGATGAGATAAGTCTCGAATTAGGCATTAGTAAATCATCAGTTTCAAGAAGAGTATCAAAATTTAATAAGTTAAGAGCTTTAGAAAAGAGCAAATAGAAGTTTTTAATAACCAGGGGTCGGTGTTGGCACTAAGCAGACTTGTCTTAGTGCAACTCCGAACCTATTAAAGGTCATCAATCTTGATCCGTTGTTTCAGTCTTCTAAGGGGTGCGGAACGGCGAAACAAAATTGAAAGCCAATTAGTTACATAAAATATGTGGAACAAGAGGTCTAAAACAGCCTAAAATAAAATAAAATTCTGTAGCATTAAAATACACACATTACAAATGTGATAAATATAAATCTTACATTTAACAACCTTGAAACCAAAACACATTATGATTTGCTAAGTCAGAAAAGTGAGAGTATAGAGGTGTTTAAGTCATAATTCGAAGATATCAATGAATTAAGAGAAAGAGGATTGACACACGAAGAGGTTGGTCTTGAACTGGGGGTTAGCAAATCCGCAATATCTAAAAAATTATCAAGATACAAAAAGTTAAAAGCATTGGAAGACAGTAGTCCACAATAGTTTTTAATAAATAAAGGGGAATAGTTCTGCACTAAGCTAACTTGTCTTAGTGCAACTATTAACCTATTAAACTTATGTTTCCTTGTTTCCATGTTCTAAGAGGGTGGAAACGTGGAAACACCCGTAACTGTTAGGTGGTTATGAGAAATATTGGAAACATAGAGCAAAACAACCTAAAATACGTGAAAAATTTGTCTAAATAATATATACATATCCGACCCTGTAGAGACGCGATTTATCGCGTGTCAACAACGACAAACCAATAACGGCCAACGCCTTCAAGTTTTATAAACGATGTATTATCAACAAATCAACAACAACCACAAACACAACCAAATAACATTGATATAATAATAAAATAACTTAGAAACCAACACGATGATGACACGCGATAAATCGCGTCTCTACAAACCAACATCAAACCAACCACAATCAAATCAACGATAGGCTTGATGTTGCAGATATCTTTCTTGGCTTTTCTCACCCTGAATTTGCGAAGAGATTTATTGAGGCATCAAATGAAACGCAGGAATAAAATCCTAAATCAAAGGAAGAATTTCTTAAAATGCAGAGTTAGGAAAATTAACAAATGACTAAGTAAATCTAAGTAAAATAAGCCGATATTATACGTTATTTTCATTTGTAATTCAAGAAATATCACAGCATTTATATGATTCTATAATAAACACACCAAGAAATGCAGGTTTTACCCATCTCCTATCTTCAAGAATCAATTAGCTAAGACTTCGTTCTCAGAGGCTAACCTTGAGATTAAGGGATTGCAATAGGCTTTTAGTAGCTTAGAGCAAATAGTTTGGCAGTAGGGTTTAGATGAGCTCTATTTGTACTGGGAGGCGTAGCATAAAAACATACGTCTCCCATTTGTTCTTTGAAATGTCGGTTATAAGGTAAAAAAAAGTAATTGTCTGAACTGTGATTTATCTGATTAAATGATTACCATGATTATTGCTAACAAATAGTTTACAATCATAGTCTATCGCTTAATCAGAAAAATCAAGGTTCAAGACTTTTTTTTGCATATTAATATGGGAGTAATTATTGATATTGAGGGGGCTTTGTGTTTTGTGGGGGCTTGTTTGGTGAGGGATTGATTGGGTTTCTTGTTCTAAGGGAATTAAGGACTTAGGAAAATAAGGGATGAGAAAATTATGGTGGGTTGGTAGTGAAAAAAAATTAATAAATATATAATAATAAACAATTTTTGGGAGTTATGGAACTAATAAGAAAATATATTAACAAGTTTCTTAACCTTAAAATTTCAAACACTATGAAAAGATTTAGTTTTTTAGCTATCATGCTTACAGTTTTTTGCTTATCGGCTAATTGTCAAGAGAAGAGTATTCAAGAAATGTTGAAGTTGCCAACACCTCAAGCAACAATTGCTGCAAGAAATATGAATATCCTCTATAGGGGAATTGACAATAAACTTGATGCAACTGTTGAGGGTATTGCAGATGAATTTATTGATGCGGAGATTTCAGATGGAAAGGGTGTTATTAAAAAAACTGGGAAGGGTAGCTATGCAATTAACGTAGAGCATGGTAGTCTGGAATTTATAACTACCATGGATTGTTTAGATAAAGAGACTGGCACTTTATTTCAAAAGGATACTGTCTTTGCTATGGATGAGGAAGTGATTACTGTGAATTTATTTGCTTATTTGAATATGAAGAAGGTTTATTTGGACTCTAAAACTTTTATGGTTAGGAGTTTGAAGAAACCTATGGTAGTTGTTGGTATCATCGATGGTGGATTGGTTACTAAGGAAAGTTTGATGAAAGACCCTTATATTAGGGTTAAGCCTGGCGTGGGTTATGATTCAGAGGATTATGGGGTTACGAATTTTCAAATGGCTTTTAGTTCTTATTATAATGAAGCTCCTCTTTTATCAAAGACCAATGATTTTATTAGAAAGAAAAGGTTTACTAATGAGATGATTGAAAAGATTAAGACTTTGAAAAAGGGGGATAAAATTTATATAGAAGGAATTAGAACGATGATTAATGGGATAGAACATAGTCCTGAAAATCCTCAAATGATATTCACAATTAAATAATTAAGATTATGAAAAGATTTAGTTTTTTAGCTATTATGCTTACAGTTTTTTGCTTATCTGCAAATGCTCAAGAGGGAAAGTCTCCAAGGACAATTATTGCGGCAACTGGGATGAATATACTTTATGAGGGGATTGAGAACCCAATTTTTATTTCGGTGGACGGTATTGCGGATAAAGATATTATTGCAGAAGTCTCTGATAATCATGCTCATATTAGAAAGGTTGGCAATGGTGAGTATGTGGTGAATGTTGATTTTCCTGAAGAATATGCTACTATTGATATTGAATATGAAGATGGGACGCTATATCAAAAGGAGATAATTATTCCTTTGGATAACAAATATGTTGATGTTGTTTTATATAATAATACTGGGAATAAAAAGGTATTTTTAAATAAAAGAAACTTTAAGGTTTATGAGATGAAAAGACCAAAAGCAGTGATTATTGATATGGATGGTGGTTTTATTGATAAGGAGGTTTTATTGATGTGTCCTGGTATATCAACTTATCCTACTGGTGTTTTATCTACTGTTAATTATAGGGTTAGTGAATTTATGATGATTTTTGACGATAAAAATGACAATAATGCTCCATTTGTATCAAAGAGCGAAAAGTTTACTCGAGAAATGATTGAAAGAATTAAGACTTTGAAAAAAGGAGATAAAATTTATATTGAAGGTATTTCAGTCATTGAGAATGGTGTGCCTACTCCTGTTGAAAACCCAACAATGATATTTACTATAGAGTAAGATAGAAGGTAAAAGGTAAAAGGTAAAAAGTAAAAGGTAAAAGGTAATGACGCTCAACTTTTACTTTTTACCTCTTACTTTTTCACTAATTATGGTTTCGGGGTTTTTACTACTAAGAATCTAAAATCTTCTGTTCCTTCATTATATAGTATATGAGGGATGTTTTTTGGACTTTCTACTAAGTTGTCTTTGGTGATTAATAGCTTTTCATCTCCTACCTCAACAAATCCTTCACCTTCTAATACATAAAAGAAAACATCGACAGGGGTGGAATGTCTTTTTAGGCTTTCTCCTGGTTTAATTATCATATGTATTACTTGAACATGCTCTATCTCAAAGAGTTTCTTTGCATCAACTCCATGAGGGTTCTTCATTGTTTCGAGGTCTTTATAGTTAATTGAATTCATAAAAATAATATTTAAGGTTTATACTTGAATTGAATTAGACTACAAATATACGACAGAAATGAAATTTTCTTTGTAATATTTATCATTGTTGTCCGATAAAAAATTATAATCCCAATTAATCCAAGTTAATTATCTTATAATCAATTCTCCAATTTTATTTTCAAAAAGTCAAGCCCCCTCTTTTTTATGTCTCGAATAATGGTAGCTG
>JBAYYI010000044.1:0-16350 GCA_041673165.1 Bacteroidales bacterium | reverse complement strand
TTTTTCTCCTTATGTCCTTCCAATGCAGTAAGGTATCTTCCCCCAAGTTCATTTTCATAAACTGCTTTCAAATATCCACTATCAAATATCTCTCTTCCAAAATAATAACCTCCAATTAGGAGAATGAAGACCCCGATGCCAATATAGGTGAATTTGTTTTTAAGAATATCGAGTAATTGTTTTCTTAAAATGATATAAAGGAAGATGAAAGGTAGGGGAATAAGAGCTTGAACGCCTTTTGTTAGGGTGGCTAAAATCAAGAATATAAAGAAGAGTAAATAGTATTTAGTCTGCCTATTTTCGGTGAAAATGAATAGTGAAATAGCATAGGAAATAACAAACATTGTAAGCATAGCATCATAGTCTGCACTTCTACCAAAATGATAATAGAGTACTCCTTTGGTACAGATAAGGATGAAACTGGCGTAGAAGCCTATAAAAGGTTTGTTTATTTTGCTGAAAAGAAGGATAATGATAATGCCTAAGAAAAGTATTGATAGGGCAGAGGGTAGTCTAACTGCAACTTCATTAACTCCAAATAGTTTAATGCTTAGGGCTTGAGTCCAAATTGTTAGAGGGGGTTTGACGCTCCAATGATCAGGTTTGTAATCAAATGTTACAATAAGAGGGTTTTTTGTTTGGGTCATTTCATAAGCTGATGCAGCCAATCTACTTTCGTCCCAAGTTCTTAAGGGTGATGTGCCTAGGAAAGCAAATAAAGGAAAAAAGCTTATAAGGATAAAAACAAAAACAAGTATATATGTGAGTTTTCTATTTGAAAGATTTCTCTTCATTATTATTAAATCTTATTTGTAAATTATTAACTTGCAAAGATAATAAATAAATACAGAATAAAGACCTCGTGAAATGAATCAAAGAAAGAAAATCCTGAATCGCCACTTTAAAAAATTAAAACGGTGATTCAGGAAATTAAAACAAAGACTTATAAAACTACTACAAAGAGTTGTTTCTATGTCTTCTATTTATATAAGTATCTTTTGATTTTTAGGGTAGCTGTTTTCTCAAACTCTGTTGTTGCTTCAACAATTAGAGATAGCTTTGAAAAACGGTTAAGTTTTTCGTTAGCTGCTTTTAAGAGGTCTTTCTTTAAGTGTTCATATGCCTTTGTAGCATCGTCTTTATAGATAAGCATTTTCTTTTCTAACTCCAAAGGGTTAAATTGAACCATTGCAACTAATTTGCCATGTCTTTCAATAACAACGCTTTCAAGGATTAATTTGTTTTGGTTAAGAACCATTTCAATCTCTTCAGGATATATGTTTTCCCCTGTTGAACCTACTATAACATTCTTTAATCTTCCTTTAACTTCGTAGCGTCCTGCTTTCTCAGTTACTAAATCACCAGTTTTAAACCAACCATCTTCTGTTATAACCGACTCAGTTAGCTCTTGGTTCTTATAATAACCTTTCATAATGTTTGGACCCTTCACCCATAATTCTCCTTCTTTGGTTTCTGGGTTTATATCCATAATCTTAGCCTCAACATTCAAAACAGGAAATCCCATTGTTTGCCAAGAAACTTGATTAGGGTTTGCTCCAATAACAAGTGGTGCAGTTTCTGTTAGTCCATATCCAATTGCATAAGGGAAGTGTTTGCCAAGACGAAGGAATAATTCTGTTTCTCCATCAAGTTTTGCTCCTCCAATTCCAAAGAAAGTTAATCTACCACCAAAGGTTTCATATAACATCTTAGATGCTTTGCGATACATTATCCTTTTGAAAAGACTACTTGTTAGCATTATTCTCCTTATTGCAGTTTTCTCTAATTCTGGTTTGATAATGTTTTTATATGCTTTCTCAATAAATAGAGGCACTGTAAGTAGGGTTGTTGGGCGAACTATCTTAACACTTGCCATAAAGGTAGTTGAAATAGGTAGTTTATTATGGTAATACATTGAAGCACCTTTCATAACTCCTGTTAGAAGCCCTAAGGTGTTTTCAAATGTATGTGAAAGAGGAAGTACTGAAAGGTAAACATCCTTTTCGTGTATAGGCCATATATGATGTATTTGAAGAAGTTGTGAAGCTAAGTTGCCATGAGTTAACATAACTCCTTTGCTAAAACCAGATGTTCCTGAGGTGTAAATAATAACAGCAAGGTCTTCTGGAGTTGGTATTTTCTTCGTTCCAACTGATTGAATTTCCTTTTCGCTTATTATTTCAAGATTATCAAGTTTGATTATTGTTTCAATATTAGGGTAAGCATCTTTATCCGTTTTTGGCTTCAAACGCTCTGAAACAAAAGCAAGCTTTGCATCGGAATGGTTTATGCAATTTGTTATTTCTTCCTTTGTGAAGTCTGGTAATAAAGGAACAACAACTGCTCCCATATCAACAATTGCAAAATAAGCAATTGACCACGCTGGACTATTTTCACCAAGAATAACAACCTTATCTTGATGACCAATACCTTTAGAAACTAATAATTCTTGAACTTCTTGAACTTTTTCAAAGAATTCAGAATATGTTATTGGCTTATCACCAACAAAAGCCATTAAAGGATTGTTTGCAAAAGTCTTAACACTATACTGCAAGACTTCGTGCAGGGTTTTTGAATTTAACATCTACTATGTTTTGGTTATCACTTAATTTATGAAAAATCTCTTTTACTATATTATTAGAGCTATCTCATAAAACTATTTCACAAACGTAATTTACAGCTTGATTGTTTTGTTTTAACTAAAAATAATTGCAAGCCGACAGCATTACTTACTGTTTTGTCTTTATTTAATTAGAATATAACCCAATAAAGTAAGGGCTAATCCTATTACTATACTTATTATAATATATGCAATTGCTTGAATGTTTTGTGAGTTTTGGAATAGTCGTAGGGTTTCAACAGAAAAGGTTGAGAATGTTGTGAAGCCACCACAAAGTCCAATAAGGAAAAAAGCTTTGATTGAAGAATGGTTTAAGAATTGATACCTATGAGCAGCACCAATCAATAAACCAATAAGTAAACATCCTGCAAGGTTAACAAAAAGAGTAGCCCAAGGAAAAGTTTGATTTGTTCTATGATAAAACAATTCGCTTATCCCATATCTTGAAGCAGAACCAATTGCTCCTCCTAAGGCTACTAATAAATATGCTTTCAATATATTATTTTTTTTATTCGCTAATTGCTTTCATTACTCGTGCAGTATATTCTTTTTCAATAGCATCTGCTTTTTCAATTAGTGCTTGTCCTTTTGCAATAAGGTCATTAACAAAAGCCTTATCATCAAGTGAAGATGCATTAATCTTAACATTCATAAAAGCTCCATAACAAGCAGCTCTTGCACAAAGAATACCAACCCCAGCATCAGTTATTGAATTAGGGTTACCTTTTTCAATCATTGCTATGCAGATTTCAAAGACTTCAAATGATTTGCAAAGAGTGCGGTAAGGAATTTCAATAGCGTACTTAGTTGCTTCTTGAATTGCATTCTTTCTCTCAGCTTTTTCTTCTTCAGTTTTCTTAGCCATGCCCATAGCATCCATTATCTTGTTGAATGAATTTGTGTCCTCATCAACTAAGTGGATTAGTTCGTCTTTTAGAGCTTGTCCTTTTTCTGCTATAATTGAAAACTCTTCCCATCTTTCATCCCAACCAGCTTTGTGAGAAGAAAGGTTAGCTACCATTGTTGCAAGTGAAGCACCAAGTGATCCCATATAAGCAGCAATAGAACCACCTCCTGGAGCAGGACTTTCAGAAGCAGTTTCATTTGCAAATTCAACACAAGTCATATCAACTAATCTCTTCTTAGACTTGTCTTCAATTAAGTATTCTATAATCTTTTCTTCAGGGATAAATGGTTTTAAATCATCTAAGCCCATTGATTTGATTGCAATCTTAATAAGTTCTTTATCGTCAACTCCAAGTGAACGTTCTTGTCTTGAAAGATAATATTTACCAGCATCAGTAAGGGTTTTCTTAGGAACTACCCCAACAATTTCAACACCAGTAACTCTTATTCCTCTTGCACCAGCTTTCTTACAAACTTCTTCAAAACAAATATGAAGTGGTGTTTCTGAAATATTGGTAATATTCATTGAAACTTGAGCAACCTTATATTCATCAATAAACCAACCAATAGCCTTAGTCCCTTTTAGGGTTCCAGGAATATTTATTGGTTTACCGTTCTCATCCATTAATTTCTTTCCATTAGGTTTTCCGCCTTCTCTTGCAGGACGACCTTTTTCTCTAACGTCAAAAGCAATTGCATTAGCTCTACGTGTTGATGTAGTATTAAGGTTATAGTTAACTGCAATAAGGAAATCTCTTGCTGAAATTGCTGTAGCTCCTGAAATAGCAACCTTATCGTTCCAAGCACTTGGGCCAAAGCAAGGTTTCCAATCAGCACTACCTACTCTATCCTTTAATCCTTCATATTCCCCCTGACGACAATTAGCAAGGTTTCTTCTCTTAGGTTCAAGAGCAGCATTTTCATAAAGATAAACAGGGATTTCTAATTCTTGTCCCACTCTTTTTCCTAATTCTCTTGCATACTCTGCAACTTCTTCCATACTAATATTAGCAACAGGAATTAGTGGACAAACGTCAGTAGCACCAAAACGAGGGTGGTCGCCATGGTGATGTCTCATATCAATTAGCTCATTAGCTTTCTTTATAACTCTAAAAGCAGCTTCTACAACTTGTTTTGGTTCTCCAACAAATGTTATAACTGTCCTATTTGTTGTTGCACCTGGATCAACGTCTAATAATTTAACGCCTTCAACTTTCTCTATTTCATCAACGACTTGTTTGATGATATTTTGGTTACGTCCTTCACTAATATTTGGAACGCATTCTATTAATTGCTTCATAACGATATCTTACTTAATGTTTACTTAATAATTATTTGCTATTTGAAAACCTAAGTCCTAAATAACAATATGCAAAGGTCTGCAAAATAAATGATATGGGAGCAGTTTGCTATATCAATTTAGATTTTTTAATAGTATCTAACTATATCAATAAGCCTAACTCCATCTAACCAAACAGCAATGCAGCCAACAACTCCATTATCTCCTTTTTTCATTATTGGTTGTAGGGTCTTGTCATCAACTATTTCAAAGTATTCTAATTCAAAGTCTTTAATAAGTTTGAACTCATTAATAACAAAGCTTTTGATTTGAGATATAGACACATCATCTTTCATTGAAGAGGACTTCCTAAGTATCTTATTAATCTTTGGAGCTATCTCTCTTGCTTTTTCACTTAGCCTTACATTCCTTGAACTAATTGCTAAACCATCTTCTTCTCTAACAATAGGACAAGGTACAATAATAACAGGAGAGTTTAGCTGTAAAACCATATCCTTAATGATAGCAAGTTGCTGGTAGTCTTTCTCTCCAAAATATGCTTTATGAGGTCTTACCCAATTGAATAACCTACTTACAATAACTGCAACTCCATTAAAATGTCCTGGTCTTTGAGCTCCCTCCATAACCTGTTCAAGCTTTCCAAACGAAAAGCTTTCTTTTGCTTCCTCTGGATATACTTCATCAGCTTTTGGGCAAAACAAAACATCACAGCCATTCTCTTCTAAAAGCTTTCTATCCTTTTCAATATCGCGAGGGTACTTCTTTAAGTCTTCTTTATTATTAAACTGAATAGGATTAACAAAGACACTGCAAACAACTATATCGTTATCTTTTCTTGCCGCTTCAATTAACGAAATATGTCCAATATGTAATGCTCCCATTGTTGGAACAAATCCAATCGTTTTACCTTCTTGTCTTACCTTCTCAATATACTGCGATAACTCATCTATATGTTCAATTACTATCATATTGACTTCTTAGTTTTTTTTGTAAATTACTCGTCTTCTTTATCTTCTTGGTTCTCCTCCGTTACATCTTCATAGTCAGAAAAACCAACCTTTTCGTCATAGTCAATCCTGTTTTCACCTTGGTTTTTGAAAGTATTTTCAAATTGTTTCTTAGCTTGATACAACTTGATTAAAATATCTATCACAAAGCTAAAGAACGTTATCAGAATACTAAAAACAACTGCATCTAAAAACTTGTCAACCACAAAACCTGCACCAAGAATAAGGCTTGTGATATAAACTATTAAAGCATTAATTACTAAGTTGAAAAGACCTAAGGTTGATACAATCAAAGGCAGTGATAGTAAGACTAAAATAGGTTTGAGGAAAGAATTAAGAAGGCTGATTATGATTGCAGCGAGTAGGGCATATTCAATTCCACTTATTGTTGCAAGTGAGAATAGTTGGCAAATTATGAAGATTGATATTGTCATTATCAATGTTTTAATCCAAAATCTCTTGCTATTTATAGGTGGGTTGTCGTTTGATAAATTCATCTTAATATTTGGCATCTTTATATGTTTAAATTAGCCTGCAAATATACTAATAAAAAATTAATGTGTAAGTTTGCAAAAATATTAAGTTATGAACAAGGGTAGAGAGACAAAACCACATATTGGAGTATTTGGAAGATGTAATGTTGGGAAAAGTACTTTAATTAACAAACTTGTAGGACAAGAAATTTCAATTGTAAGTTCCCAAGCAGGCACAACAACCGACACTGTTAAGAAATCAATGGAGATTAAAGGTATTGGAGCTGTCGTTCTTATTGATACTGCCGGAATTGATGATGAGTCAGAATTAGGGAAAAAGAGAATAGAAAAAGCATTAGAGATTTTCACTCAAATAGATTTAGCACTAATTACTTTTAATAATGATTTTGGAGAAGAAGAAGATAAGTTAATTGGGGAGTGTAAGAAGTTTAACGTTCCTTATGTGCTAATATACACCAAGAGTGACCTTTCTCCACTAAGAAGAGACCTGAAAGCAACCATTGAAAAGCAATATAAGAAAAAGATAGTTGAGTTTGCACATGATAATGCCAAAACAACAGCAGCCCTAACAAAGAAAATAGTAGAAACAATACCCCCAACTGCTTACCAGAAAAAAGGAATACTCGGAGGACTTATTAAGAAAAATGATGTAGTCCTACTTGTAACCCCAATTGATAGTGCTGCACCAGAGGGGAGACTTATTTTGCCACAGGTTCAACTAATAAGAGATGT
This sequence comes from Bacteroidales bacterium, assembly GCA_041673165.1. Taxonomy (GTDB): domain Bacteria; phylum Bacteroidota; class Bacteroidia; order Bacteroidales; family P3; genus UBA10566. The sequence goes on along the minus strand of JBAYYI010000044.1, from coordinate 9,291 downwards.
CTTAGATAATGATGCAATAACAATAGTAGTAAAGGAAACAGAGCTTGAATATGTATTAAAGAATGTTTATCCTAAGCCTGATTTAGTTATTGCAGATAGCCAAGTCTTCGATTTTGTAAATAAAGTTGTTGATGATAAAATACTACTAACAAGCTTCTCAATTGTTTTGGCAAGACTTAAAGGTGCATTTGATGAATACGTTAAAGGCACACCAAAGCTCGATAGTTTAGAAGACGGAGATAGGATACTAATGTTAGAGTCTTGTGCTCACCAACCAACATGTGAAGATATAGGAAGGGTTAAACTTCCAAAATTAATAACAAACTACACTAAGAAAAAGCTTGAATTTGAAATAGCATCAGGACAAACTCCTTTTCCTCGTCCAATAACAGAATATGCAATGGTTATTCAATGTGGGGGATGTGTTGCAACAGAAAAACAATTAAAAAGTAGGCTATTAACAATCATTCAAGCACAAGTTCCGATTTCAAATTATGGAATTGCAATAGCTTATATGACTGGAATATTTAAAAGAGCCACAAAGATGTTTAATTAAAAAAACATAAATCTTACTTGCAATTATAAAATAAATAACTACCTTTGGACATTGAATTATAACGTTTTTTTATATGAAGAAACTTCTTATTGTTATTTTAAGCCTAATGTTTTTTGCATCTTGCTCAAACGACCTTTATAAGTATTATGATTACGATAATCTATTATATGCTTATGGGTCAAGAGGATTTACTGAAAAAGAAATTAAAAAGTTCTCCAGAGAATACAAGATAATAGTTGAGTCCCCGAAGGGCAAACGCAAACTTCCGCCTCCAGGGGCATGTGCAGAATATGGCTACCTTCTCTTTTTGCAAGGCAAGACCAAAGAAGCAAGAGAGAACTTAGTAAAAGAAACAGTCATCTACCCTGAATCGAAAACCTATGTTGATGCACTTATAAAAACTCTTGAACTATGAAAAAAGCATTAATTTTAATAGCAATAGTATCTCTTTTTGTAAGCTGTAATGTTGCAAAGAAGATAATAGATGATAATCTCCCTGAAGATAAAGACCAAACAGAGGACGTTATTGCAGAGATAACTGGAGAGAAAAAAGAAATAGTAATAGATACAAATATTACTATCTTGTCGAAGAAAGAGATAAAGAAAATCAAGAAAGAAAGAGAAAAACAAGATAAGATAGCAAGAGGGGACACTCTCGGCTTTATAAAAAAGAATTACTATCAGTTCTTCCCAAAAAGAGAAGATAGGATTGTTTCTTATCCTAATATGTATTCCGAAAAACCAAAATCAATACTCCTAATCTATCCTTGGAATCGTTCCAAAAACCAATACGCTCCTGAGATGTATTTGATTAATATTTCAAAAGAGCTATCCCAAAAAGGCTATTACGTTGTTCCAACAATCATAACCCTGGAACATCATAAGAAAGACACAATGTTTTCTTCTCAGTTCCTAAAGGCAGAACAGATAACTAAGTATAAAGAAGAATACGGAGTAGATGCAGTGATGTTTCTAACAATTTATTCTCTAAGTAAGCCATGGTGGTCAACCAATATTAACTCTGTGGCTGAATATACCCTATTATCAACATCAACCTCAGACACTCTTTTCTATAGGAAGGCAGACTTCAACTACGACAGTCCAATCCCTCCCTATAAGCCTAATAAATCGAAAGATACTTATGAGATGGATCAAAGAACAATCCCTATTTTCGGAACCTGCTTTCAAATGCAAAGGTCAGTTTTTATGGATTTCCCTTACGGACCCTACCATAAGAATTACTTAAAAGACAAAAAGAAATTCTCATACCAAAAAGAGATGAGATATAAGATTGATGCACGACCAAGTTAGAGTGAAAGATGAAAGTTAAGACAGTTTTTTTTTGTAAGGAATGTGGAGCACAGTCTTCAAGTTGGATTGGTAAATGTCCTCAGTGTGGAGCTTGGAATTCCTATGTTGAGGAAGTAGTGCAGAGAGAGGGCGAAAGCAAGTTCAATGCTAAGAAAAACAAATCCTCATCAAAGCCACAACCAGTTAACGAAATAACATTCTCACAAGAGGAAAGGATAAACACCAACGATATAGAACTAAATAGAGTATTGGGTGGAGGATTAGTAACTGGCTCAGTTGTTTTGGTTGGAGGAGAACCAGGAATTGGCAAAAGTACTCTAATGCTTCAAGTTGCCCTTAACTGCAAGGGAAGAAAAATACTATATGTTAGTGGAGAGGAAAGCCTACAACAAATTAAGATGAGAGCTGATAGGGTAGAGGGAGAGAATAAAGACTGCTTTATTTTAACCGAAACCAATATCCAATCCATATTTCAGCATGCCGAAGACCTCAAACCCCAAATCATAGTCATAGATTCAATTCAAACCATAACCACAGACTCTATTGATTCATCGCCAGGCAGCATATCACAGATAAGAGAATGTGCTGGGGAAATACAAATGTATGCCAAGAAAGAAGGAATTGCGTTTTTCTTAGTTGGTCATATAACAAAAGATGGAGCAATAGCAGGGCCCAAAATCTTAGAACATATTGTTGATACCGTACTTCAATTTGAAGGAAATAGACATTATGGTTATCGTATGCTACGTTCAGTAAAGAATCGTTTTGGTTCAACAAGCGAACTTGGGATTTACGAGATGCAATCCACAGGACTACGACAAGTAAATAACCCTTCCGAAATCCTACTCTCACAAAGAGATGAAGCGCTTAGTGGAACAGCCATTGCAGCCACAATTGAAGGAACTCGTCCAATACTAATAGAAACCCAAGCCTTAGTAGCCAATTCCAATTATGGCACAGGACAGAGAACATCCACAGGCTTTGACCTTCGTCGCCTTTCAATGCTACTTGCAGTCTTAGAAAAAAGAGGAGGCTTTAAGCTAATCAACAAAGACGTCTTCCTTAATATTGCAGGAGGGATAAAAGTTGACGACCCAGCAATTGACCTTGCAGTCCTTGTAAGCATAATTTCATCTTCCGAAGACCTATCCATAAGCTCACAATATTGCTTTGCAGCCGAAACAGGCTTAAGCGGAGAGCTAAGACCAGTAACCAGGATAGACCAAAGAATAGCTGAGGCTGACAAGCTTGGTTTTGAGAAAATCTTTATTTCAAAATACAATATCAAAGGCTTAGACGCATCAAGATTTAAAATAGAAATCATCCCCTTAGCCAATATCGAAGACGTATTACGCCATATTTTTGGATAGGATTTCTAATAAAATCTTATAAATCTTTATTTCAAACTCTCGTTTCTTTAGATTGAACTTCTCTTTCTTTATCCTAAACTATTCTTTCTTTACACTGAACTTTTCTTTCTTTGTTTCAAACTCGTGACATGCCCATGTCACGGTCGCTCACATACCCATGTCACGTATGCTGACATACCCATGTCACGGGTGCTGACATACCCATGTCACGAGGTGCGACATACCCATGTGACGAGATGGGTTCTTTGATTCATTTCTTTGAGGCTTTGTTTCAGGACTTTAGAACAGCGAAATATCCTATTTTATATCCCTTTTCATCCTCCAAGAATAGGTGATAAATGTAAAGATAAAGTATGTTGCAGAAAGTATCCAAAGGGTGAAATATTCAACTGAAACTTGCGAAAGGTCTGCACCCATTGTCATCATCCTCGAATAGCCTTGGACGGCATCGGAGGAAGGGATAATATGTGAGAATAGCTCCCAAAACCTTGGCATTGCTTCTCTTGGCCACGACATTCCTGATAGGAAAACAAAGGGTAGGGACATAAACAAGTAGAATGGGATAGAGTTTTCTCTGTTTTTGAAAAAGACCGATATGCTCATTCCTAAGAAAATAACGGATAGGAGAAATGGGACTATAAATAGGAATATCGTCATAAGGCTTGGCATAAGCTGTGGTAGGTTGAATATCTTTGGAACCACGACCAGCATATAGACTGTTATTGGTATATAGGTTATGAAAAAGGCAAGCCCTCTTCCGAAAATTATTCTTAGAAGTCCTCTATAATGTGCGTCTCTTGGTATTAGGGTGTGTAGCTGGTGCCTTTCGGTTGCTGTGCCTGCCAACATTCCTATCCCAATTAAAAGGGTTTGTTGTAGGATTAAAATAAGCACTATTGGAAGAATGAAACTTGGGTAGCCTCCTGGGTTATATAATACGTGTTGTACGGGTTCAAAAGGCTCGGATAATCTCTTTGCATCTTCAATATTCTTTCCCCCTTTAACCATTCTTTGAACTTGTATTTCCTTCCCCATTTCCTGAACGGTGAAGTTTGTTGCTAATGCCATATTCCTATACCAAAAGAAGCTGGTCATATCATTATAAACGCTTATTGTTGCTTGCTCTTCTTTGTTAATATTTTTGCTAAAATCACTTGGAATAAAGACAATGCCATGAACTTTTGATTGCTTTTGCAATTCCTTAGCCTCATCTAACGAACTGCACTTGTGTTTTATCATAACCTCTGGTGTAGCATCTAATGAGCGAAGATAGTTTCGGCTAAGTGTTGAATTGGAATTGTCAACAATGGCAATAGGCATATCATACATCAATTCCTTATTGTAGATATATCCGCAGACAAGGGGATAGACAACGCAGGCAACAATGAAAACAAGCAAGACTCCCTTATCTGTAAATATATTATATAGCTCTTTCCCTATTATATGGAATAAATCCTTCCAAGCTTCTTTGTTTCGCTGAATTATCTTTCTAAATCTTATATTCATTTTACTCCCTTTTGAAATTTAGTTTAATAAGTGCACCCTTAAGCCTTGATATCACAAAGATTGGAATCAAGCAGTAGGCTATTAACATAATAAATGGCATATAGCTTTCTGAAAGGGTGAGGCCATTTATTTGAATATTGGAATAGAGATTATAGTACTGTGTTAGGGGATATAGTAATGTGTAAGGTTTTACGGCAGGTAGCATTGCAAAACCAGGATAGGTGAAGCCTGCAAAAGTGAATCCTAATACTCCGTAAAAAGCTCCAATACTCAAAGCATCTCTTAACATTGGCAAAACTCCAATAATAAATATTCCTATTGCTTGGTATGAAATAATAGTTAGAATACCTCCCAAAAACATAAGCAGTATATTCCCTTTTGTTTCAAAGCCCAAAACAGAACTCATAATGAAATAAGAAAAGATTAACATTATTGAGTATATAAAGGTATAGGGTAGGAGCTTTCCTAATAAGGCTTTTGGCATTGAGCCTCCTGATGTAATTAACCAATGTCTTGAGGTTTCAAATTTAAGCTCTACTCCAATTGTATATATGCAAGAGATAAGGCTCATAAGGAAGATTAGGCCAGGCATAATGATTGAGCAGAGGTAGTAGGAGTAGTTCATGAGTGGGTTACCAATCAGATGTGAGTCAATCCTTATTGGTTGTATGTTTGCCATTGCCTGTGTTTCATTTTCGCCTTTTGCTTGTCTCATCTTTAGATTAATTCCTGATGAAAGGGTAACTAATATTGTGTTTATCTCTTTCATTGTTGCTGAGCCTGCAAGGTAGTGAGCATATTCGGTGTAAAAGATTATTTGAGGGCTCTTTCCAGATAGTAAATCGGCTTGGAAGTTCTTTGGAATTAGAATAAAGGCATAGATATTTTCTCTCTGCATCTTGTCTTTCGCCTCTTCAAAACTTGAAAGCTTATACTTAATTTCACAGGTTTGACCAGCCTCAATATGTCTTGTTATCTGCCTTGAAGTGGAGCTTGAGTCTAAGTCCACCATAGCTATTGGCAAATCCGATGGCATCCCTTTATTGAGAAATGTACTGAAAAACAAAATTATTAATAATGGAATAAAGACCGTCATCATAATATATATGGGACGAGATACCATCTTCTTTAATTCTCTTTTCAATACTGGAATTATTCCTTTTTCCATTATAGAATGGGGTTTTATATTTATTATTTTATCTTTGTCCAATTAACTATCACACTCATACCTGGGCGGTAGTCTTTGTCCTTTGTCGTTGGAATAGCTCTAAGTTCAAATGTTTTGGTGTCGTACTGGTCAGTTAGCTTTGTTGCCTTCCATGTTGCATAGCTTCCCAATGCTTTAATATAGCTTACCTTTAGTTTTATTTCTTTATTGCCAAGTGCTGGAACTTCTGCACTAAGAACTGTACCAACCTTTATCTTACTTAGCAAATCCTCTCTAACGTTAAATGTTACCCAAACCTCGTCCATATCAACAATATTCATAATAGGGGAACCCGATCCTACAAGCTCTCCAACCTTAGGGAATATGTCTGATATCTCTCCCGAAATAGGTGCAACGAGTTTTGTCTCACTCAAATAGGAAGAGGCTTCACTTACGGCTCCCTTTGCCCTATTTACTTGTGCATTTGCAGCCATCTTATCTTCTGTTTGAGCTCCATTTAATGCCATTTCATATTGACTTCTTGCTGCCCTTGTTCTTGAAACAGATGCTTTGTACTGTGCTTCTACTTCGTCAAACTTTTGTGATGAAATAACGCCTTTCTTAAATAGATTACTCATCCTGTCATAAGTTTTCTTAGCAAACAATTCCCCAGTCTCAGCCATCTCGACTTGCTCTAATGCTCCTGCAATCTGTTCTTTTCTTGTTCCCTTTTGAGCTTTCATGCTGATTGCCTTTGCTCCGTCTTCTGCTGCCAGAGCTTGGTCAAGTTTAGCATAGATTTCAGGAGAGTCAATTATTACTAATGTATCTCCCTTCATAACTCTCTCTCCTTCCTTTGTTCTAAGTTCTAAAATCCTACCAGGCAATTTACCCGAAACTCTAACTTCATTTGCCTCAAACTCTCCTTGAAGCATTACATGACTTGGGGTTAGAATGAAATATCCAAGCAGTCCAATAACTATAACAGCTGATATTAACACAACAAATCCCATTACTAAGGTCTTACTTTCTTTCTTTTTCATAAAGCTATATCTTTTCTTTCTTTTTTCTGATTAAGTTATTTTCTATTGTTTAAGTTGCCAAGCGATTTCTCCAAATAAAGACTTGTCATAATGGAGTTAATGTCTGCATCAATCTTCTCACTCTTTGCCGATATATATGCAGTTTGAGCTTCCATTAGGTCGGATGTTGTAATTACTCCAGAGTCAAACCCTATCAAAGCACTTTCAAGGTTTTCTTTCGCCTTATCAATATTACTTGCTGCCATTATCTTTTGTTTGTTTGCTTCCTTAACCTTAAACAGCATTTGATTTATCTGAAGTTCCATCTTCTCAACTGCTTCTTCTTTTTCAAGTTCTGCAATCCTTACACCAATCTTTGCAGTCTTTAGTGTGTGATAATTCTCTCCAAAGTGAAAGATTGGAACCTGAATGCCAATGCCAAGGCTAAACATACCATTCATTGACTTCTCAAATCCATTGAAAGAGTTTGGGTTTGTGGCTAAGTAATTACCTGTTCCTACAATATTAGGAAGGTATTTTGAAAATGCAATCTTCTCAGCAGACTTCGATATCTTTATTACATTATCTAAGAGCTGGGTTTCTGTCCTATTATTCACAGCTTTTTCAATATTAATATCATTATTTATAATCATATCTTCTTCTAATAGCTGATCAGAGAGAGTGAAGTCCTTATCAATAGGCAGAGAGCAGATTTGGCATAAGAGCATTTTGGAAAGCGAAAGACCATTCTCTGCCTTGGAAAGGGTCATCTCTGCTTCATTGAGCTTAACCTTAACTTTCAAAGCATCCGATTTAGTAGCCACACCCTCTATAACCATTTCCTCAACATTGGAGTTTGTCTTTAGAAGCAGTTGGTGGTATTCCTTTGCTAAATTATGTTTATTGACAAGAGAGACAACCCTCCAATAAGCCTCATCAACCTCTACCATTAAATTAACTTGAGAATTATTTAACTGTATCTTAGCCATATCTTCCATTATCTTAGAAATTCGGTATAGCTCAACAATCTTCCCTCCCATATATATTGGCTGAGTAAATCCAATTCCAAGAGTAAATATGTTTTGAATATCAAATTGCATAGACTCTTTTGGCAAAAGGGCATAGTCTTTGAAGATTATCTTTTCAGGATTTGTTGATGGGTTAAAAGGAACACCATTTCTGTCAAGTGGTCTTCCATATTGGTCAAATTGATTCCCCATCTGATCTGGTCTAAGAGTAAAGCTGCCATCAGGAGCCTTAGTACCCACAGGCAAAAGAGCATCTTCGGACAAAAGGCTTAGGTTTTTAGAATTGTAGAGATAAGCACCTGAGGCTTGAAAGTTTGGCAAGAACTGAGTGAATGCTATCTTCCTTTTTTCTTGTGCAGAAAGCAATCTTTCTTCAGAAATCTTAATGCTCTTATTGTTTTTTAGAGCCATCTCCCTACAATCATTTAGAGTCAAAATGCTCTGAGCTGTTAAATGATTTACTTGTATGAGAAAACTAAATACTATTAGTACTATCTTCTTTTTCATTTTCGACTTATTTATAATTTTTCACGCCTTCATAACTTATGCAAAGGTAGTATTATTATATATAATCAGAATAAAATCGCTTTAAAATTCTATCGTTGTGTTATATTGTTTATTTAAATATACTTGAAAAGCAATCTATCATTCAATTAATCAATAATTTAACCACTCAACTAATTGACTTTCTATATTAGTTATAAAAAAAGAATTATCCAAGAAGATGTAATCAAAAAGAAAGCGAATATTTAAATAAGCATAATAGCAATTTTAAAGGCATTTTAGACCGATTTCTTGCTTCTTAAGTAGGGGTATAAAAATCTATTATTAATATGGCATGATGCAATATATTAATATTTTAATCTAAGAAAATTAAATAATAGCATTTATATTGAAAATTAATTATAAATTTGCAGTATCAAATTAAAGGATAGAGAACAGGAATATCAAAAAAGACAAATTAAAATAACTTAGAATATGAAGAACCTTTTTACCTTTTTAGTCTTTGCTTTTGTTTTGGCATTTGCAAGCAGCTTATCAGCACAAACACCAACCAAAGACGTTGTTTACTTAAAGAATGGCTCAGTAGTTAGAGGCGTTATAACAGAAATCAATCCTAATGTTAATCTTAAAATCTCAACCCCAGACGGAAACCTATTTGTTTTTGAGATGAAAGATGTTGAGAAAATCATTAAGGAAGAAATCACTAATCAAGATATGAGACAACACCAAGAAAACCAGATAATAAATAATCCAAACTTTATTAGTACAACAGCCTATCAATATAGAGAACCAGCTATTGCAACCTTATGTTCTTTTATAATTCCAGGCTTAGGTCAGGCATATAATG
>JBAYYI010000043.1:0-16739 GCA_041673165.1 Bacteroidales bacterium | reverse complement strand
TCTGAAAAAAGCTCTAAAGGGATTGATTTAATGGTCTTAACATTGTCTGTTATATCATCTCCAATAATACCATTCCCTCTTGTTAGGGCTTGTACAAGTTTACCATCCTTATAATTCAAGCTTACCGCAACTCCATCATACTTTAGTTCACAAACCCATTCTAATTCTTCTTCTGTATTAAGAGATTCTTGGGTTCTTTGAACAAATTCTTCAATTTCTTCAATAGAATAAGTATTGGAAAGTGAGAGCATAGGATATTTATGCTCAACTTGTTTAAATGATTTATTGGTTTCTCCCCCAACTCTTTTTGTAGGAGAAAGCTCGAAGAATGATTTATCAACGTCAGGGTTCTCTCCTTTATATTGATTTTCTAATTCTTCGAGCTCCTTAAGCTTAAAATCAAAGTCCTGATCCGAAATGCTTGGATTATCCAAAACATAATATGAGTAATTATGCTGGTTTAGTTCTTTTCTTAACTCAATAATATGATTATAGAGTACGCTCATCTTCCTTTTGAAGTTCTTTAGTTATATCTTCATCTATGATATGATCTTTTCTCGATATTTGCAATGTATTGGATGTTAGTTCATCATATTCTCTTCTATTCTTGCAAATATCTATTGTCAAGAAAATAGAATTGCGGAAGCTTTCTGGGCTTGCAACATTCTTTCCTGCAATATGATAAGCAGTACCGTGAGCGGGAGATGTACGAACATAAGGAAGTCCTGCAGTAAAGTTTACACCACTTGCAAAGCTCATCAACTTAAATGGTATTAAGCCTTGGTCATGATAAATTGCAAGAACTCCATCGTAGTTATTAAATTCGCCCATTCCAAAGAAACCATCAGAAGGGAAAGGTCCAAAGGCAAGTATATTGTTGTCAAATGCTTTCTTTATTGCTGGTTGAATGATTGTTTCGTCTTCATCACCATTAACTCCGTGGTCTCCTGCGTGAGGATTAAGAGCTAAGACTGCAATCTTAGGCATACGAACACCAAAGTCTCTTCTAAGTGATTGGTCAAATATCTTTAGTTTTCTTAAAATCAATTCTTCAGTAACAACGCTTGGAATATCTCTTAGGGCAAGATGATTTGTTAGAACTCCAATCTTAATCTTATCACAAGCCATAATCATTAGAGAATCCGTTGCTCCAAACTTCTTTGTAAGGTATTCAGTATGACCTGGGAAATGAAAGGTTTCTGATTGAACATTCTTCTTATTGATTGGGTTTGTAACTATTGCATCAAATTTTCCTTGCATTAAATCTTCTGCAGCCATATCCAAACTTAAAGCAGCCAATTGTCCTGCAATTTCAGTAGATTGACCAACTTCTATTTTAACCTCGTCTTGAATTATATTTAAAACATTTAGCTTTCCTTTTTCAGCTTGTTCACAGTTTCTAATGTTTGTGAAAGCTAAGTTAGGACAATCAACCATTTTCTTATAATATGAAAGAACTTTGGAAGAGCCATAAAGAATTGGTGTACAGTTTTCCATTATCCTTGCGTCTGCAAAGCATTTTATTAAGATTTCATATCCAACACCATTTAAGTCTCCTTGAGATATACCTATTTTAATATTATCGGAATATTCATGTTGTGGTTGTTGTGTTGGCTGTTGAGGAGCTTGGGTGCTAATTTCTTTTTGATTTCTTTTTTCTATTCTATTCTCCATGTTATTTTTGTATAAAGTATTTTTCTATAAATTTAACTATAAGTCTTATTCCGTAACCTGTTCCACCATATCCAATATATCCTTTTTTGGTTGAAGTGTATGCAACTCCTGCAATATCTAAGTGTATAAAAGGAATGTCTCCTGTGAAGTGAGCTAAGAACTTTCCTGCTGTTATCATGCCTGCATATTTCTCACCAGAATTTTTAATATCTGCAATATCACTCTTAATCATATCGCCATACTCTTCCCAGAAAGGAAACTCAGCTATTCTTTCGTAAACATCTTTTCCCGCCAGTTTTAAGTCCGACATATAAAGTCCTGCATGGTTTTCAATAGCTGCAATTCCACAATTACCAATTGCTCTTTCTGCTGAGCCTGTTAGGGTTGCAGCATTAATAATAAGTGCAGGGTTATATTGTTTTGCATAAGCCAAAGCATCAGCTAATATCATTCTACCCTCTGCATCAGTATTCACAACCTCAACATTGGTTCCATCATACATATTAACAATATCCCCAGAAGCATAAGCATTTCCACAAGGACGATTGTCTGTTGAAGGGAATAGTCCAACCACATGGAAAGGAAGGTTAAGCCTTGCAACAGCATAGAGAGCAGATGCCATCATAGCAGCTCCAGCCATATCGGTTTTCATCTCATTCATATAATCTCCTGGCTTTAGGTTTAGCCCACCAGTATCATAAACTAATCCTTTACCAACTAAGACTAAGGGTTTGCTATTTAATGCATTATCAGGTTTATATTCCATAATGGTGAAGGTAGGAGGGTCTATGCTTCCTTTGTTCACAGCCAAGATTCCACCCATTCTTAACTTCTCAATATCTTCCTTATGCAAGACCTCAACATTAACATTAGCCTCCATGCTCATATTGACAATAGCTTGAGCCAACGCCTCTGCATTTAAGGTTGAGAAAGGTTCATTAACCAAGTCTTTTCCTTTTTCAATAGCCTCTGCAATAATCCTTATATGCTCTATATCTTTAATTTCAATATCGCTATGAATAATTGAAATATGGTCAAAAGGATGGATTAGGCGAGAAGGATCTGTCTTGTAGTTATCGAAACAATAACTTGCCAAACAAACACCCTCAACAAAGCTCATTACTTCTTCTTTAGAGGAATTTGAAACAAGATTAATATTCTTAATATGCTCCTTATCGAAGAAATCTAAAGCCTTAGCACCCAGCTTTCTTAGGTTTTCAAAGGTTTGATGCTCGGTCTTATTTGTTGGAAACACACAAACAATCAACCACTCTGTTAAGTTGTTGAAAGTAAAGAAGGTTCTCTTGTTTTCCTTATGCTCGTTATATATATAAGCCTCTTGCTCAGAATTAAGTAAGTGATGATTAAAGCTTTCATTCTCATCAATCAATAATAGATTTGAAAACTCTTTCTTCGGATTTAATAATTTATCTATTGTAATCATATCGTCTTTTGTATTTGTATAGGCTTACAAAGATACAAAATAAATATAAATTCAAACAATATATTATGTATTTTCTTTGATAGCAGAAGTTTCTAAGTCTTTATAAAAAATAATCCTAAATAAGCATTAGAGTACTTTACCTCTTAGGAATATAACCCTTTGGAGCATCCCTTTCTTTCACAAAACTAACAGCCTGAACCTCTTCATCCAATTCCCTATCAGCCCTAAAACAAACCTTCCCAACCTTAATAGTTCTAGCATTTACCTTGTCTGCTTCATCAGACGCCTCACTGGTTATAGAAAGACTTATTATACCTATCCCATCTAACTTAATAGAATTGCCAAGAAGAAGATGGTTTTTAAGCACATCACTTAAAGCACTTAGTGATCCATAAACATCCCCAGCGGTTAAGGAACACCTCTCTGAAATCTCTTGTGCCAATTCCTTAGATGACACCAATTTACCCCTCTTAGCACAAGCATAATACTTTGTATGTTCAATACCATCTTTAGTTTTAAACTTTCTCTTATTTACCTTATACGAATAACTCATAAACTCTTTGTTTTAATAATTTATAATAAACACTCCATGCTTCTCCCTTGCCAAGAGAGAGCCTTTCCCTTGCCAAGGGAGTAATCCTCTGTTGGCAAGGGAAGACCCCTACCTTGGCAAGGGAGCATTATGGATACAAAGATATAAAAAATTATAATGCAGATATAATTTGTCCTAATAAAGGTTTACAAAATTCAATTTAAGACTAAATGTAGTTTACACTTAGTTAATCATTTCGGATTATTGACTCCGTAGCCCAGTAGTGAGAAATCGGCAAGGGTGGGGTCTAAGTGGGTTATGGAATTTTGAGGTTGTGGGGATTGGGGTTTAAATATTAAGATTATTCTAATTCCTTATACTCTTTTTCGCCTCTTTTCTAAACAAAAGAACTTTATCATCTACACTACTGGTATTGTCTAACATTTCTATATAATCTTCATTACGTTTTTTGTCTCTTTGAAGTATCTCATAAGCTATTATTTCAAATTCACTGAAATCTTTCTTTGTGTATGTGATTTCATTGGGAGTTTGATTGTCTTTGAATTTGAGTTTAAGGGGTTGGTTTGGTGTGTGTATGATGTGTAGTTTCTCTTCCTTTCCTACATAATCACTATATACATATTGAAACATTTCTATATCATTTTGTATGTACTGCCAAAACTGCTCTCCTTCATTGTTTTTATTTCCTCTTTCATAGTGCCTATAAGAGTCACATACAATGTTTTCTGGGCAGGAAAATGCGAATTGAACAAATGGGTCTAATTGATGGGAAAGGTAGTTTAGAAATTCATTTCTGACAAATATATAGAAGTCTTCAGTGATAGAATGCTCTTCATCTTCAAGTTTATAATATGCATCTCTTAGTGTTTCATTATCGCAACTTATGATTATATTATCTTCCTCTATGGTTATTTCTAGCTCTTTTGCTAATTGACTTATGGTTTTATTGTTTTTCATGAATTATAATCTTAATTCTCTTGTTGATAATCACACAACAAAAATACGATTTATTTATAAATAATTGTATTAAACAAATTGAGACACCCAATAAAACAGGTAGAGACGCCTAGTAAAACAAGTAGAGACGCCCAATTTGGGCGTCTCTACAATTAATAGTTTATGTTTTAAGGCTGTTTATTACCTTTTAATCTTTACTTCTAAGTTTTATCTTTTATAGTTGAGTTTTTGGATACATTGCGTTCCACCAAGAGTCTTGTGATTTTAGGTATTTTGCAAAATAGGCGTAGATGGTATTATTCCATTTTAGTCTTTTTTCGTAGTCAACTATGCCATGGTTTTCTCCTTTTACTGTTATAAACTCAACGTCTTTTCCTAATATCTTTAAGGCGTTATACATTTGTATGCTTTCTCCTATTGGAACATTGGTGTCAGCATCGCCGTGAAGTAAAAGCAGTGGAGTTTTGATTTTATGTGCATTGAATAGTGGACTTCTGTCAACATAGATATCTCTTCTATTCCAAGGGTAGGAGTTTGCTGTTGCTCCTGATGAGTAGGAATATCCCCAGTAGCCTTCACCCCAGTAGGATGTTATGTCGGAAATGCCTGCGTGTGATATTGCACAAGCGAAAATGTCGGTTTTGGTTTGTAGAAGTTGTGTCATAAATCCTCCATAGCTTGCTCCCATACATCCAATCTTTGCTGCATCAACAAAGGAATGCTCCTTGGTGAATTCTTTTACTCCGTAGATTATTTCATCTGCTGTTCTTTCTCCCCAAGCGTTTACGTGGCGTGATGCAAATTCTTGTCCAAAGCCTATTGTTCCACTTGGATTTAAAACATAGACTACATATCCTTGTGCTGTGTATAGATATGCTGAATATCGCATTTCAAAGCTTCTGTCTGTTGGGCTTGTTCCTGCATAATAATATACTACCATTGGATATTTCTTTTGTGGATCAAAGTCTGATGGAACATAGTAGCGACCACTGATTGTTGTTCCTTTGAAGTTGAAATCCCAAGTCATCATTTCTCCAAGTGCTAAGTTAGTCTTGTCTTTGGCTTGGTATATCTTATGGTTCTTTTGAGAGTCTTTTAGATAAACTGTTGGGAAGTCGTTATAGTTTTGACCGAAGAATGTTATTTCATTGCCTGTGCTATTGATGTCAAATCCTGATACAATATCTAAGTTTGTTTCTATTCTTTTAATATCTTTATTTTCTAAACTATAAACATATAGGGAAACAGAGTCTTTGTTTTCGGCTGTGAAATAGATTGTTTTGTTTTCTGTTATCTTTATGCTGGATATAGAAGGGTCGAAGTCTTTTGATATGCAAGTAACTTCTCTTGTTTTCTTATTCATTAGGAATAACATTCCGTGGTAGGAATTAGGGATAACTCCTTTTTTAAGAGTATTACCAACTCCATTAAATGCTTCTCCACTTGCTCTTACGACAAGGAAGTCAGTGTTTGGAATATAGCTTGCACTTGAAACAAATCCTTCTCCCTTAACAATTGTGTCAATCTTAAAGCTGTCTAAGTTCATTTCATAGATAGATGTTTGGCTAAATGGTCTTTGGGTGATATTGTCGTAGCTTACTGATAGTAGGATTGAGTTGGTCTTTTTATTATAATCATTTAGATAGGTTGAGCGGTAACCATAAGTTAGGGGTTGTATTTGCTGTGTTTCAAAATTATATATTGATAACAAACTACGTGTTCTCCAACCATCAATCCTATCATCTGGCATAAGGTATTGTCTTAAGTCTTCTTTGGAATTATCTACCTTTATGGTTTGGGTTAGGATTGCATTTTGAGTTTTGTTTGGTAAGATATTAAGTGAGCCCTCTGGAAGATTTTCTGCAACAACGGCTTTAACTCCTAATAGGTTTTGTTTTATAAGTCTTCTATTATCATTTACCTTATCGAAATAATATAATATATCTTCATTCTTATCATTAAAGAATATATCATTTTCAGCCCATTGTGTAGAAGTGTTTCCCTCTTCAAAGAATAGCGTTTTTTCTTTATTAGCAACTAAGTATCCGTATTGTCTTTTACCCTTGCTGTCTGCATCGTAGTACTTAACCATTACATATTTGCCAGAAGGTGAAATTGAAGTGTTATAGATATTTCTTCCTCCTAACATTTCTTTTAGTGTTAGACCATATTGATTATCCTTTGAATTACTATTAATAGTCTTTATTTCGCCACCCTCAAAGCTAAAACGAAGCTCGTGGTTGGGGTTATCGGTAGATGTTATTACAGTAAAAGATATTATATGCTTTCCTGGTTCTAAGGTTATTTCTTTTGATATCTTGGAGTCATCAGTTAAAGAATCCTTTGTTGATAGTCTTTCTTTAATCATTATTCCATCAAGTCCAATCTTAACCTTATCAGTAGAAAACACATTAAGTGTTGTTTTTTGATATGAATTAACAATTATATTAGAAACATAGGTGTTTATCTTATAAGAATTTTCTGTTGGTTTTTCAATCTTAATTAATTGATTTTCGTCAATTGAGATGAAGTTCTTCGAGGTTTTTAAGTTCTCGTAGCTTGGAACTCCAATAAAGTATGTTATATCAAGTTTTTCTCCCTTATTATTAATTGTATCCATAATAAAGGGTTGGCGTAATTCTGTTTGAGAATGTGCTTGAATGCCAATTAATAGGGCAATGAAATATATCGCCAGACTAATAATTCTTTTCATGTTTTCTATTGTTTTAGATTATTTTTTTAATTTGATTTTTACTTCTTTTCTTTTATTGTAGATAGGGTAGAAGATTGCTAAAAGAACAATTATTACTACGATTATTGAGCCAAAAAGAGATATTAAATTATAGGTTTTGAATGCATCAGACTCCAATTTAAACTCAATAACGTGATTTCCTGCTGGAACATTGATTGCTCTAAGGATGTAGTTTGCTCTAAAATATGGTGTTTCTTTCCCATCAATATAAGCTTTCCAATCTTCTTGGTAATAGATTTCTGAACAAACCATTATTCCATCAGACTTTGAACTTGTGGTGTATTTGGCATATTCAGGGTTGTTGTCAGCTGCTTTTTCAAATTTAATTGTTGCTAAGGTGTCGAAAGAAGTGATTGGCTTAACCACATCTTTAAAACGAATATCAATTATTGCAACTTCTTTTGGATTGAAATTATCAAGCTTTAAGATTTCTTCATTTGCATCCTTAGCCCATTCTATATTTGGAACAAACCAAGCAGCACCCATTGCTTCTGGGTTAGGAATTGCTAAAGTGTTATCATCTTGGTTTCCTGAAAGTGGTAGGATATAGAATTTTGTGTCTAGCATATTCAATACTCCAAAGTTAACTGGAGGTATTTGCCCTTGGAATTGGAAGTATATTTGACGTATTTGATTTGTTTTTAGTTTTGAACTGTCAGCTAAATCCTTTTGAATATAATTGTTATTTAGAAGATAGAAGTCAATTAAGTCTTGATATCTTTGAAGTTTTGCACCATGATAACCACCAATGGAAGGATGGAAATAGGATGTTGTTGCGTCGTTGAATGTGTTTACTGCAGCATTATAAACTCTATAATGATTAATAGTATCTTGTTTAACCATTTCAAAAATTTGATTGTCTGCATTTTTTGGTTGAATATTTATCTCTTGGGATTTCACAAAGTTTTGGTCTGATAAATAACGTTTATCAACTCCCCAAAGGTCAAATATGATTAGTGAGCCAAGAATAAGAACAGCTATATATTCTTTTTTAATCTTATCAAATGCAAAGAAGAACAATGCAAAGAATGCTGCTGAAATAAATAGGAATGAACGCCAAGCATCGGAAACAAATAATGCTTTTCTATCATCAACTAATGCTTGAATATAGCTTGCACCTAAGTAGTCCTGGTAAACAGAGTCGCCACTTGCAGAGAATGATGCAAATAAGCTTGGAATTAATGCAGAGATAAGAGTTATACCTCCAACAATTCCACCTGAAATATATAATGCTTTTGTTTTTTTCTTTATATCTAAGTCTTTTGAGAAGAATTGTTTAAGTCCTAAAATGGCAAGGATGATTAATGTAACATTTGCTAGGACAAGTGCCATTGAAGGGGTTCTAAACTTATTATATAGAGGAAGGTTATGGAAAAGAAACTCATTAACTGCCATAAAATTACTACCCCAAGAGAGTATGAATGAAAGAATGGTTGCAATAAGTAGCCACCAACGTTCTGCTCCCTTAACTAAGATTAGTCCTAAGAATGCAAGAAAGATAATTATTGCTCCGAAATACATTGTTCCAGCTGTGAAAGGTTGCTCACCCCAATAACTAGCTCCTGCATACCTTTGAACAACTTGATCGATCTCTGGATTTGATTGGCGTGCTGGTGCAACGGTTTTAATTTGATTAATTCTATTCTTAGCATTTTCTTCAAATCTTTGGTCAGAAGAACCTCCACCTCTTGCATCTGGAATTAGTACAGATAAACTTTCTCCAATTCCATAGCTCCACTGGTATGCGTAATCAATTGTTAGACCTTTATCGTTCTTTGTTTTTGTATCTCCAGTAGGTTTAACCGTTATTTCTGAACCACCTCTCATTGTGTGAGTAACATAGTCTGAGTTCATTTTTAGTTGAGTTGCCATTGGTAAAACAGCAATTAATGCTCCTGCAATAAGTATTAAACCACTGATAATATAGGTCTTGATTTGTTTTTCTTTAATTGCAAAAATAAAATATGAAATTGCAAGAATAAAACCTGCAAGCATTGTATAATATGTAATTTGAATGTGGTTGAAGCTTATCTGAAGTCCAAGAGCGAGAATAAAGATTGCTATTCCTGTTAGGTATTTCTTTTTAAAGACTAACATCATGCCTCCAAAGATTGGTGCCATCATAGCCATAGCCCATGCTTTTGTTATGTGTCCAACCTCAATAATGATAATATTGTAGGAGGCTAAGGCAAAAGAAACTCCTGCAAGAATTCCTATCCAAGGACTTAAGCCAAGAGTTATTGCAAAAACATAGAACCCTAACATATAAAGGAACATAACACCTAAGTCTAATTGAAATCCCCAAAGTTTTAGAGGGGTACTTATTGGTCCAAATACATTATTGGTTGATGGTCCTTGAATTTGATAGGAGGGCATGCCACCAAATAATGAATTTGTCCAAGAGGCTCCATGTCCTGTTGTTTCTCTATAGTCAGCAATTTCTTTCCCAACTCCAGTTGCGTTCGTCATATCGCTTTGACGAAGCTCTAATCCTTTTAGAACTGGAGAAAAGTAAATTAGACTTATTACCAAAAATACAGCTAAAGCTAATATATGTGGTAGGAATTTCTTTAATGGGTTTTCTTTCTTCATTTAGTATTATTGTTTATATTATTATCTTCTTGTTTATAGTATTGCTTCAAGGCTGGGTGGATGTTTCCTGTATAACCTTTGTCTTTATTTTTAAATAGTTCAGGGTTTTCCCTTCTCATTTTCTCTTTGTATTTCTCAATCCTATATCTTGTTATCTTAGGTATTATCAAAGTAGTTAATAGCCTAAAAAAGATATAGAAAACAATTATTCCAAGTAAAACATTAATCATAAACTATTCACATAAAATAAATAAATCGTTTCTTGGATTAACGAAGAGTATTGGGATATCTAAATTGCCTTCTAAGGTTTTAAGTTCTTTAAGTCCAAAGATTTTATTTGTCCAGTCTTTATCTTTTGTTGTCTGGCATATAACTAAGCCAGCTGAGATTTCTCTTGCATGCTGAATTGCTTGATAATCGACATAGGTTTTGGGATTTGATGATAGATGAAGCTTGTAATTTATTTTAAAACCATCAAACATCTTCATCAAGAACTTAATATTATAATGTAACTGATGGCGGTGAAACTCATCTTTGTAGTTATGGTAGTAAACAATAATCTCACTCTTTGAAAATCTCCCAAAATAGGATCCCCACAATACCTTTTCCTTGCTTTCTCTCATATTATTAATTGTCATGATTACTTTATCGAAAGGTAGGGGATGAGCTTGGTTTTGGTCAATTATGAAATACGCTACTCTTGATTCGTAAAGGTTTTTAAATAGTTCTTTGGTATAGTTGGCTAATTTTTGCTTCTTATTGTCTGGTTTATCTGAATTGGAAGAGCTAACTAAAAGGACTCCTGATAGTAGTTCGGATGCTTTATGAAGTATTTCTTTTGATTTACCCTCAACTGCGAAATAGGAGCAAAAAGGAATTTCTGTGATTTTAGAGCTTAGTTCTATTAGCTTTTGTTCAGCCTCTTGGGTGCTTATTTTTGTGTATTCTTTGTCAGATATATGTAATAGTATTAGCCCTTTGTCAAGCATTTTTGCAAAACAAATTGCATTATTAATTATTGCATCTGTTTTATCTAAATCTGTTAAGTAAGCAATAATAAACTGGTCTTTTTTCTCCTTCTTTCCCAAGTCTCAAAATTTAAAATCTATATTTCTGATTCTTCTTCCAATACATAATTAATATGAAACCTGCCAAGGCTCCACCAAGATGTGCAAAGTGTGCAATTCCTTCTGAGGTTCCTAAAACCCCATTAAATAGTTCTAAAATAATGTATCCTATAACAAACCATTTTGTTTTGATTGGTAGAAGAAAATAAAGATATATAGTAGCGTTAGGAAACATCATTCCAAAAGCTAGCAAGAGTCCAAAAACAATACCTGATGCTCCAACTGTGTTTATTTGATTTAAGAAATCTTGTATTGGTATTTTGTCAAAACCAGTATTAACAATTGTTATACCATTTGACATTGCAGTAACTAAGTCTGCATACATAAAGTAGTAAGTGATTTGCTGAACAAAGGCAGCTCCAAGGGCAGCGGTGAAACAAAAGAATATAAACTTCTTTGCTCCCCAAATGTTTTCTAAAGTATAACCAAACATCCAAATTGCAAACATATTGAAGAAAAGGTGGTTGAAATTGGCGTGCATAAAGGCATAAGTAATATATTGCCAAACATAGTGATCCTCTGCCATAAAGAAATGAAGTCCTAAGACTCCAACAAGATCAATTCCTTTTAATGCCAGAGCTTTGGTGGCAAAAAACATTAAGATGTTAATTATTAATAGGTTCTTACAAACAGGTGGTAAAAAGTTAAACTTTGTTGGGCTGTATTGGTCGTTACGCATATATCTTAGTTGATTTATTAACTTGCAAATGTACGTTTTTTTTTAAAATATATGCTTAAATTAGATATTATTAGTAATGTCTAGTATTTTCTTAACCTTTATCAATTTCATTTCAAAAAATAATCGTATCTTCGCACTTTAAAAATACTAAGTAAAAGAATCGTAAAAATGTACTCAGAAAACGAAAAGATTGTAAAGGTTGACATTGAGAAACAAATGAAGTCTGCCTACATTGATTATGCAATGAGTGTTATTGTTTCTCGTGCCCTGCCTGACGTTAGAGACGGAATGAAGCCTGTTCACCGTAGAATATTATATGCGATGAATGACATGGGAATGTTTTACAATACCTCTACTAAGAAAAGTGCTAGAATTGTTGGGGAAGTTCTTGGTAAGTATCACCCACATGGAGATAGTTCTGTGTATATGGCAATGGTTCGTTTGGCTCAGACTTGGTCGATGAGATACAAGCTTGTTGATGGTCAAGGTAACTTTGGATCTATTGACAATGACCCTCCAGCTGCTATGCGTTATACTGAGGCTCGTTTGGCAAAGATTTCTCATGAGATATTAGCTGATATAGACAAAGATACTGTTGATTTTCAAAATAACTTTGACGATAGTTTAAAGGAACCTACTGTTCTTCCAACAAAGATACCTGTTCTATTAATTAATGGAGCATCGGGTATTGCTGTTGGTATGGCAACTAATATGGCTCCACATAACCTAACTGAGGTTTTAAACGGAACAATTGCATATATCGACAATAACGACATCACTATTGATGAGTTAATGCAATATATTAAAGCTCCAGACTTTCCAACTGGTGGAATAATCTACGGATACGAAGGAGTGAAGGAAGCATACCACACAGGTAGAGGACAAGTGGTAATGAGAGGAGAGGCAATTATTGAAGAGGGACCAAATGGTCACGATCAAATCATTGTTTCTTCAATTCCTTATCAAGTTACAAAATCAGAAATGATTAAACGTCAAGCACAACTTGCTGACGAAAAGAAAATAGAAGGTATTTCTGAAATTAGAGATGAGAGTAATAAGGACGGAATAAGAATTGTTTATAGACTAAAAAGAGATGCAATGTCTAATGTAGTCTTAAATAAACTATATCAATACTCTGACTTACAATCTTCATTCTCAATCAACAGCATTGCTTTAGTTAATGGGAGACCTCAGATGCTTAATTTAAAGCAAATAATTAAGTATTTTATAGACCATAGGGTTGAGGTTGTTGAAAGAAGAACTAGATTTGATCTTGCAAAGGCTCAAGAAAGAGCTCATATATTAGAGGGTTTACTAAAAGCATTAGATTTTATTGATGAGATTATTGCCCTAATTCGTGCTTCTCAAACCGTTCAAGAGGCAAGAGATTCAATGATGGAGAAATGGGGGTTTTCTGATCTTCAAACAAGAGCTATTGTTGAAATGCGTCTTCGTCAACTTGCAGCTTTGGAAAGAGAAAAACTTCAAGCTGAGTATGATGAACTAATGGCATTTATTCAAAAATGCTTGAATATTCTAAATAATCCTGATGTCTTAATGCAGGTTATTAAAGATGAACTGCTTGATATTAAAGAAAGATTTGGCGACAATAGATATACAAGAATAGAATACTCATCTTCTGACTTTAAAATAGAGGATATGATTGCTGATGAAGAGATTGTTATTACAATTTCCCATCTTGGCTATATCAAACGTACTCTCTTATCAGAATATAAAGTACAAAACAGAGGAGGAAAAGGCTCTCGTGGTGCAAAATCAAGAGATGAAGACTTCATAGAACATATCTACACTGCAACAATGCATAACTATATTCTTTTCTTTACTGAAAAAGGACGTTGTTATTGGATGAGAGCATTTGAAATTCCAGAAGGAACAAAAACATCAAAGGGTAGAGCAATTCAAAACCTTATTAGCCTTGAACCAGATGATAATGTTAAAGCATACATCAATACAAAAGACCTTAAAGACTTAGAATATGTAAATAACAATTACATTATTCTATGTACTAAGAATGGTATCATTAAGAAAACAACCCTTGAGGCTTATTCAAGACCTAGAATTAATGGAATAAATGCTGTAACTATTCGTGAGGGAGATGTTCTATTAGAAGCAAAACTTACTAATGGTAACCATGAGATATTTATGGCACTTCATAGTGGTAACTGTATTCGTTTCTCTGAATCAAAGGTTAGACCAATGGGAAGAAATGCATCAGGAGTGAAAGCAATTACTCTTAGAAATGAAGAAGATTTCGTGATTGGCATGGTTTCTGTAGAGAATGGAGAAAAGGACATACTTGTTGTTTCTGAAAAAGGATATGGAAAACGTTCCGCTGTTGATGAATATCGTCACACAAATAGAGGTGGAAAAGGTGTTAGAACATTGAAGATAACTGAGAAAACAGGTAGTCTTATTTCAATAAAAGATGTTGATGACACTGGCGACTTAATGATTATCAATAAATCAGGCATAACAATAAGAATAGCAATTGCAGACCTTAGAGTTTTAGGTAGAGCAACACAAGGAGTTAGACTTATCAAACTAAAAGGAGACGATGAAATTGCAGCAGTATGTAGGATTGACGCCTCAGAAGATGATGAAGACATCGAAAGAGTAGCAATTGATGGTGAAGAAATCATTGACGATGGAATTGAAGACGTGGAAGAGATTGAGGAAATTGAAGAAGAGGAAATCGAAGAAACTGATGGTGAAATCAACGAAGTAAATGAATAAAATTTTTATTTAATTAAACAATACCTAAAAGATGAAGAGAATAATTTTATTTGTAGCGTTTGTAGCATTTGTTATTAGTGCAAGTGCTCAAACAATGAAGGTTCAAAGTGCTTACGCTGACATGAAAAACAAACGTCTTTCAGAAGCAAAGAAGAATATTGATGCAGCTTGCGTGCATGAAAGCACAAAAAATGAGGCAAAAACATGGCATTATGCAGGCTTGATTTATGCAAAACTTGTTGAAGTATCTCAAACAGATGACAAACTATACAAGAAACAAAAGATTGATATTCCAATCCCAGACCTTGCTAATACATCTAAGCAAGCATTAGAAAAATCAATTGAGATTGAAAGAGCAGCTCAAACATCTGAATACGTAGGTGCAAACACAAACACCCTTAACTACATTGTTATCTATCAGTTTGACATTGCTCTAAATACATTCAATTCAAGACAATATGCAGAATCTATTCCGCTTTTTGAAGAAGTTGTAAAAGGAGCTGCTCTTGCAAGAAACAAGGAAGTTGAGATGAAAGCTAATTTCTGTATTGCTATGGCTTATGACGCAACACAACAAACAGATAAAGCTGTTGAAATGTATCGTCAACTTGTTAAACAAAACACCAAAGAAGAAGCAGTTTATATCAACTTATTTATTGCTAACAAAAAAGTAAATGAATTAGATAAAGCAATTAATGTTTTGAAAATAGGAGTTAGAAACCTTCCAGGAAACTACAGATTGATTGGATTACTTTCAGGAGCTTATGTTGAGTCAGGTAACAAAGTTGAAGCTGATAAAACAATTGCAACCCTTAAATTAATTGCTGACACAATAACAGAAAACAAACCATCAGTACTTGTAATTATTGGTGATGTCTTAAGAGATGGAGGTAATAATGAAGAAGCTATTGCAATGTATAACCAATCATTACAACTTAAACCAATTCAAACAGAAGCTAACTACGGTTTAGGAGTATTATACTTCAATACAGCAGTTGATTTAAAAGAAAATGCAGACAAACTACCATTTGATGCAGCTGAAGAATACGATAAACTTCAAAAAGACTCAAAAGCAAATTTCTCTTTAGCAATACCATATTTTGAAAAAGTATTAAATATCAAACCAAAAGATATTAATACATTAAACGCTTTAAAAATTATCTATTCAAGACTTGAAATGACAGATAAATACAAAGAAGTTAATGCAGTACTTGAATCTCTAAGACTACAACAGAAACAATAATAGGGTAACCTAATATAGAATCAAAGCCCTCAATATTAATTTATTGAGGGCTTTTTTATGCCTAAGAAATAACAAAGCAAATAATCATTATAAAAAGGCTGCGTAATATTTTTCTAATACACTGTTTAAATTAATTCTTTCAGTGATTCAGTAAATCCTTTCTTTGATTTAATTAATTATTCCTTTGATTCAGCAGATTGTTTCTTTGATTCAGTATGCTCTTTCTTTAATTCATCAATATTCTAAGAGTTAATAGCAGCTCTGTTTTTTGGTAATCAATTAATTTATTAATGGCGTTTTCGTATTTTTATTTAATAAAAAAAAGAGAGTAAGCTTTTGGCTCACTCTCTTCAAGTATTTAGTTAATAGTTAATATTATAAGTATAATCTTAATCCAAATGTTGCACCATAATTAGCATTTAAATTAAACGATTTGTCAGCGACTTTAACTTCAGTACCACCAATTGTTGCTTTTTGAGTATTTATCATATAATATAAATCACCAAAACTCATCGTGATAGCAAACCTTTTATTAATTGCGTATTCAAAGCTTATAGGTTTAACTCCAATTGCAATGTTTGATAAATCTTCTGTTGTTGTTGCAATTTGTCCAGCGACTACTGATTCGCTATCAAGGCTACCAAATCCAAAAGAAATGTATAGTCTTGGAATATATGTGAAGTTATCAGTTATTTTAATTCCATATATTGCAGAAGGAGTGACTGCGAACATTGAACGAGTATCGTAATAATCCAATCCAGCTGCTGATGTTCCCATATAAGAAGAGCCTCTGTTATAGTTAATACCCATACCAACAGCAATTTGTTTGGTTATCTTATCATTGTTGTCCGATAAAACTTTTTCAATAATATAAAAATATAGGCTAAACTTTTGCAAGTTCAGCCTATTTTGATTTACTTTGTTTCTCCACAAAAAAAAGATAAATCATATGGGCAAAAGTACA
>JBAYYI010000042.1:0-16906 GCA_041673165.1 Bacteroidales bacterium | reverse complement strand
AGCGGAAGACGGGCCTCGAACCCGCCACCTATAGCTTGGAAGGCTATCGCTCTACCAAATGAGCTACTTCCGCTTGTATAATTTTAAACTCCTTGTCTATTCTTTTGAAATCGACAATCATTTGTGGGAAGGGTTGGATTCGAACCAACGAAGGCGTCGCCAACAGATTTACAGTCTGCCCCATTTAACCACTCTGGAACCTTCCCTTAATTTATGAGCCGATGGAGGGATTCGAACCCCCGACCAGCTGATTACAAATCAGCTGCTCTGGCCAACTGAGCTACATCGGCATTTCCCCTATTTAAATAAAAGGGATTGCAAAATTATAAATTTTTTCTGATATGACCAAGTATTTCATCATTTTATTTAAAATGTGCATTTCTTTAGCCTATCAGATATTTCAAAGAGCAATCACTTTGTTGAAAAGAGAGTGCAAAAATACTAACTTTCAACATCCCTACCTAATTTTTTCGCAAAAAAACATAGAAAAGATATATTATGAAAAGCCAACTACATTAAAATGAAATATTTATTTTAAAGGAAATATCGTTTAGTTATTAATTAATGGCAGAATTTTAGTTGTTTTAAGTCGGCTTCAATCCTTGTTTTATCCCGTTTTATGAGTATGAGGTGACCATATTGATTAACATCTAAAATTTTTGCTTCAACCAAATTCCCTTCATATTCGTATTCAGCCCATATATTATAATATAGCAGCTTTGATATATACTCTGCTTTATAGTCTGAAATCTTTTTAACTCTTAATCTATCATATCTGCTATAAATACTGTCAAGCAAATCAATTAATAGGACTTCAAGATTAAAATCTTCATCTAATTCAATCTTCATCGATGTTGGGTTAGGAGAATTAGAGAAGGATGTTTGATTGATGTTTAAACCAATTCCACATATAGAGAAAGTAAAATCCTCTCCCTGCAATTTGTTATTAACTAATATTCCTCCTATCTTATTCTTTTTAACATATATATCATTGGGCCACTTTATATAAACATCCTGAATATGCTTAGATAAAAAATCATAAATTCCAAGTGAAAGAACTTGGGTAATAAGAAACTGATCGGCTATGTTAATAAAGGAAGGTTTTAGTAAGATAGAGAACGTAAGATTTTTACCATCCTCAGATTCCCAAACATTCTTACTTTGCCCCCTTCCACTTGTCTGATTTTTAGCAATAAGAATAGTCCACTCTGGAAGACAACTTAAATCCATCCCAATTAAAGAGGTCTGAGTTGAAGCTAAAGACTCATTAGATAATATATTATATTTATTTTTAATCATTAATCATATTGTTTAAAGAAAGACGTTACAAATATAAATAGAATTTATGGTTATTAGCCTAAAACGAAGAATATTTTAAACAAAACGCAGTATAAACTTAGTGAAACGCCACATGAAATTATTAGAACAAAGATTCATTTTACTGAGATGCCCATCTTAGCTTACTGAGATGGGCATCTTAGCGTCTTGAGATGGGCATCTTAGCACACTGAGATGCCCATCTTAGCAAAATTGAATAAAGAGATAGGAATTTAATACTTGATTATAGTTATTTTTTTCTTTGTTTTAGTCAGAGTTTTTCTCAGAAATGGAGATTCTTATCGATAGACAATAAATTTAAATCAGGCGAAATTCATTTCGTTGGTTATTATTTTATATATTTGCAAGTTAAATAAAACACTTAAATGGCAGTAAAGAAAACAGAAAATAAATTATCCCAAATGATGGTTGAGATAGCAATCAAAGGGATGCAAGAGAAAAAAGGAAGAGAAATAACTACAATAGACTTAAGGAATGTTGAGGGTTCGTTATTTGATTTTTACGTTATTTGTACAGGAAATTCACCTTCACATGTTGACTCATTATCAGAATCTGTTGATTTTGAAATTAAAAAAGCAACAGGATTAAATCCAAAAAGAGTTGAAGGACTACAAAATTGTCAATGGGTATTACTTGATTATTTTGATGTAATAGTTCATGTTATGCTTGAAGAGACAAGAGATTTCTACAGAATAGAACAAATGTGGAAAGACGCTCCTCAAACTCGATTGGAGAACATAGATTAAAAGATTAGAAAAGTTTATGAATACTAACGATTCAAAAAATAAGAAACCCAGTTTCAAAAATCCTTTAGGCAAAAAACCTAAATTCACATTTAATATATATTGGATATACATCGCAATATTTATTTTTATTGGGATTATATTTTTCACTGACAGTGGAGATAACAAAATCAATAAAGAAATTGGATGGGACAAATTACAACAAGTCCTATTAAAGAAGGATTATTCGAAAATATCAGTTGTCAATAAAGAATTTGCAGAAGTATATATTGATTCTAAGGCTCTAGAATCAGACACTACTTATGGCGACTTGAAACCTAAGTCAGGACTTTTCGGAAACCAAGCTACACCAAAAGATGCTTTCTATATATATAAGTTTGGCGACTTTGATTATTTCAGAGATCAACTAAAAGATGTAGAAAACCAATTGATAGCAAAAGATACAATTGGAGTAGAGGGTGATTTTAGTAAGAATGAAATTATTAGTTCTAATAGAATAGATTTAAAGCTTGAAACTAGGAAAAACTTCTGGAGTGATAGCTTGTCTTTTATTCTTCCTTTTGCAATTATAATTGTAATTTGGATTGTATTTTTCAGAATGATGAGAGGCGGAAGCTCTGGCGGCGGCGGCGGTGGAATGGGTGGAGTTTTTAATGTTGGCAAATCTAAAGCAAGACTCTACGACAAGGAAAATGATGTGAAAGTTACCTTTGCAGACGTTGCAGGGTTAGAAGGAGCCAAGATTGAAGTGATGGAGATTGTTGACTTTCTGAAAAACTCTAAGAAATATACCGATTTGGGAGGAAAGATTCCAAAAGGGGCACTTCTTGTTGGACTTCCAGGCACAGGAAAAACATTATTAGCAAAAGCAGTTGCAGGAGAGGCAAAGGTTCCTTTCTTCTCTATCTCTGGTTCTGACTTTGTTGAGATGTTTGTTGGCGTTGGAGCTTCAAGAGTTAGGGATTTGTTTAAGACTGCAAAGGAAAAAGCACCTTGTATTATCTTTATTGATGAGATTGATGCAATAGGTCGTGCAAGAGGAAAGAACTTAGCATCTGGTTCAAATGATGAGAGAGAAAACACACTTAACCAACTACTAACAGAAATGGATGGCTTTGGAACAAATGCAGGAGTTATTATTCTTGCAGCAACCAACCGTGCTGATGTTTTAGATAAAGCATTATTGCGTGCTGGTCGTTTTGACCGTCAAATCTATGTTGATTTACCTGACCTTATAGAAAGAAAAGCAATATTCAAGGTACACACCAAGAACCTTAAATATGATAAGAAAGAAGTTGATTTAGATTTTCTTGCAAGACAAACACCAGGGTTCTCTGGAGCAGATATTGCTAATGTTTGTAATGAATCTGCACTTATTGCAGCAAGACATAATAAGAAACTTATAGGGAAACAAGACTTCCTTGATGCAGTTGATAGGATTGTTGGAGGATTGGAGAAGAAGAACAAAGTCATTGCACCTAACGAAAAGAAAACAATAGCATACCACGAAGCAGGACAT
This sequence comes from Bacteroidales bacterium, assembly GCA_041673165.1. Taxonomy (GTDB): domain Bacteria; phylum Bacteroidota; class Bacteroidia; order Bacteroidales; family P3; genus UBA10566. The sequence continues at coordinate 13,306 of JBAYYI010000042.1, read as the reverse complement.
GCCTCAGTTAGTTGGATGCTTGAACATGCTCATCCTTTAGTTAAAGTTACAATTGTTCCAAGAGGTCAAGCCCTTGGTGCAGCATGGTACTTACCTGAAGAAAGACAGATAACAACCAAAACACAGATGCTTCATCAAATGATTTCTCTACTTGGAGGACGTGCATCTGAAGAGATTGTATTTGGAGAAGTTTCAACTGGCGCCTTAAACGATCTTGAAAGAACCACTAAGATGGCATATTCAATGGTTGCTTATTATGGACTTAACGATGCAATAGGAAATCTTAGCTATTATGATTCCTCAGGACAATCAGAATATGGTTTCACAAAGCCTTTCTCAGAAAAGACTGCGGAAAGAATAGATACCGAAATTCATAAAATGATTGAACAGGCATACTTAAAAGCTAAAGAAATCTTAACTGAAAATAGAGAAAAGCTTGATACACTTGCTTTGCTCCTACTTGAAAAAGAAGTAATATTTAGAGAAGACTTGGAAAGAATCTTTGGTAAACGTCCATTTGATGATGAAAAGGAAGAATTGCAGGAAGAGATAAAGGACGAAAAGGAATTAATCGAAGAAGGACAAGAGAGGTCTGAAACAATTAGTGAATAAAAACTTGTGAAAGGAAATTCTGAAAAAGGAAAAGTTTTAAAGCTTATCCGTAATTCATTGCTTGACAAGGCAGATATACCATATTCCAATATAGATATGGACTCCGATATCTATGCTCCAATAAATGATGACCCAGTGATGATATTTGCTGAATCAATTGTTGGAAATGGAGGGAAGTTTGTCTATTGCAAGGATGAAGAAGATATGATTAATAAACTAAACTCCTTAATTGAATATAGGAACTGGAACAATCAAATCTTCTCCTATGGAAGCGGCTTAAAGGATTTCTTAAAAACAAATGGTATTCACACTAATCAAATTAAAGATAAAAACCCAGAGGTTGGAATATCCCTTTGTCATAGTGCTTGTTCAGGCAATGGTTTAATTACAATTACTTCAAACGAAGTTGATAATGATTTTAGCAGGCTGCCCAATATTCTAATTATTATTGTCTTTACCTCTCAAATCTTAACAGACTTAAGAACGAGCCTTAATCAATTAGCCCAAGATATGCCCAAATTCATAACTACCCTAAACCCTAACTATCTATTAAAAGAAGAAATAAAGGAATTATATCTTTTCACTGTCGAAAACCTAATTCAAACTAAATAGAATTGCCTATGAATAATTTTACTAAAAGATCAATAACAGGAGGAGTTTATGTAATTGCTGTCGTTTCTGCAATCATGTTTAACCCTATTGTGCTATCTGTTTTCTTTGGATTAGTCGCTCTAGTATCCCTATACGAATTTTATAAAAACTCTAAGATAAAAGATATATTTGCACAAAACATCTTAGGCTTTTCACTAGCAATAACAACATATCTAAGCTTTGCACTAAGGGCATTCGAGATTGATAATAAATATGCAATAGCCTTATCCCTATTATTAGTTTTCCTTATATTTATTATTGAACTCTATAATAAGAAAGGCAACCCTTTTACCAATATTGCATACACCATATTAGGAATAGTTTATATTGTTATTCCAATGGGGCTAACAAACTTCATTGTCAACCCAACTCTTACAACAAATACTTTTATCCCCATCCTACTACTTAGCGTCTTTATTCTTGCTTGGTGCAATGATACTTTTGCATACTTGGTTGGAGTTAAGTTTGGAAAGAATAGATTATTTGAAAGAATATCTCCTAAGAAAAGCTGGGAAGGTTTCTTTGGTGGCTTTGTTTTTGTTCAAATAGCATCCATTGTCCTATATAAATTCACAAGCACTCCATTATTCTTCTATGACTTTATGATAATGGGAGCCATAGTTTCAATTATCGGCACCTATGGAGACTTAGTTGAGTCTATGTTTAAGAGACAAATGGGAGTTAAGGATAGCGGAAACATATTGCCTGGTCACGGAGGGTTCTTAGATAGATTTGATATTATATTCTTTATAATCCCTTTTATTTTCACTTATTTATTTTTACGATTAAATTAATATAGAAATGTATATACATAAAGAAGGTTACAAAATCATTGCAGCAACAACTGTTATAGTTATTGTTCTTATAAGTCTAATGCATCATTTCATTAATAGTTGGAATTGGTATTGGTACACACTTTCAGTAGGCATTATTGTTCTTGCCCTAATCATTATTCGGTTTTTCAGAATACCCGCTCGAGAACTAGTCCATAATCCCAATCAAATAATTAGTTCGGCAGATGGTACTGTTGTGGTTGTTGAGAGAATAATTGAACCAGAATTTCTTAAAACGGAATGTATTCAAATCTCAACCTTTATGTCACCAAACAATGTGCATGTTAACCGCTACCCTATTTCAGGGAAGGTAATACACACCAACTATCATAATGGTAAATACCTAATTGCTAAGCATCCAAAGTCATCAACACTTAACGAGAGAACAACCATTTGCATAGAAACAGATAAGGGTACTAAGATAATTGTTCGTCAAATTGCAGGAGCCTTAGCAAGAAGAATTGTTTGTTATGCAAAAGAAGGTCAAGAGGTTAAACAAGGCGATGAACTTGGATTTATTAAATTTGGCTCAAGAGTAGATGTTTTCATTCCACTTGATGCAAATGTTCATGTTGAGATTGAAGACAAAGTTAAAGGAGGCTTGTCAGTTCTAGCAACCCTATAGATGGACAATTTCAGCAGACAAATCATATTTGAGGACAATCACTTATTAGTAATAAATAAGCGGAACTCTCAAATTGTTCATGGCGATATAACAGGAGATGAAAGCTTAGTTGACTTCATTAAGAACTACCTAAGAGTCAAATACAATAAGACAGGAAATATATATTGCGGAGTAGCTCATAGGTTAGATCGCCCAGTAAGTGGAGTGATTGTCTTCACCAAAACAGAAAAAGCACTCGTTAGACTTAACAAACAAATCCACGACAAACTTGTTACAAAGAAGTATTGGGCAATTGTTGCTGGAACTCCACCAAAAGAAGAAGATTACCTAGTTAATTACTTGATAAAAGACGAGAAACAGAACAAGTCTTTCGTAACAAAAGATACAGAAAAAGGTTCAAAAGCAGAGCTAAGATACAGATTACTTGCAAAAAACGAAACCTATAGCCTACTAGAAGTTGAGCTAATAACAGGGAAACACCATCAGATAAGAGTACAGCTATCCAATATAGGTTGCATAATAAAAGGCGACTTAAAATATGGATATAAGGCAAGCAGCAAGACCAAATCCATATCCCTCCACGCAAGAGAAGTAACAATAGAGCATCCTACCCTAAAAGAAAAAATGACATTCGTAGCACCCGTTCCACAAAATGATTTCTGGGGCTGGTTTGAGAAAAATGCAATATAAGATTATACATATATAATATGGTAACAAGCAGTAAGGCAGCAAAGCCAAAGAAGAAAAAGACCAAGAAAAGAAATTTCGGAAGAAAGCTATGGAAGATAATATGGGTAACAGGACTAAGCTGCTTTGCCTTCTCAATCATTCTAAGCTTTTTATATAAATTCATCAACCCACCCTTCACAATCCTAATGCTACAAAGGACAGTCGAACAAACCTTCTCCTCCGATAGAGAAATAAGACTGAAGAAAGACTGGGTAAGTATTGATGAAATATCCCCCAATATGATAAAGGCAGTAATAGCCTCAGAAGACAATCTTTTCACAAAACATAATGGATTTGACACAAAAGCCATAGAAAGAGCCATAGAGCATAATAAAAAAGGGAAGAAAGTAAGAGGAGCAAGCACAATCACCCAACAAACAGCCAAGAACGTATTCCTTTGGAACGGCAGAAACTGGGTAAGAAAAGGACTTGAAACCTATTATACCGTAGTAATAGAAACCTTTTGGAGCAAAGAAAGAATAATGGAAGTTTACCTCAACGTTATAGAATTTGGCGACGGAATCTACGGAGTTGAAGCAGCCTCACAAACCTTCTTCCACAAAAGTGCTAAGAACCTAACAAAAAGAGAAGCCGCCCTTCTTGCATCCGTCCTCCCCTCCCCCCTTAAACGCAATGCCGCAAAACCAACCCCATGGTTAAACCAAAGAGCAAACCAAGTGATGTCATTAATGGACAAACACGGCAGAATAAGACTCAAAGACTAAAAAAAACAATAATACATACTACACTAACTCCAAGACCAACCCATCATAATACCATTAAATAACAAGTTCTCACACTATTATAAGGTCTTACTAAACTTATATCAAGTCTTAGCAAATTAATATCAAGAGTTGAAGAACCTCTAATGGCATTCTGCAAACACAGAATGCCATTCTGCTTCTTTGTAATGGCATTCTGTCGCTCTGGAATGGCATTACACCTTCACCCTTATAAAGTAATAATTCATCAACTCTTGATAGAAATTCAAAATTACTTGCTTTCATATCCTACATTACTTGAATTATTAGCCCTTTCTCCCTTTGGCAATACTCCAAAGACTCAACAATGACATGCTTATATTGTAGTCGAGTAAAACATAAACCCAATCAACAACTGTCAAAGTAATGAAATACATATCCTGTATAACTCTATTTTGTATCTGCATTGCTTTATCGTTATATGTATTGTTTTGATTTTGTTTATAATACGGATTACATCATCGGCTTGCCGCTTGCCTTAGCAAGTTATCGGCTTCCGCTTTCGTAAGAAAGAATCCTTATAGTAATTAAGAGGTGGATTACAAATCCACCTCGACGGATGCCATATTATTATCCATTTCTCAATTAATTCAAATAATTACTGTATTTCAATTTGTTATTTTGACAACTCCTCTTCTGATACATTACCCTCATTATATTCGTGAGAAATAATATCAAAATTATTTTTCTTACAATTATATTTTAACTCAAATTTGCTATAGCTAACTTCTTTTATTAAATCATTTGGATATATTTTTTTATCATAATCAAACTTTCCATTGCAATAAATATCTCTTAAAAAAACAATCACGTTCCCTTTTTTATTTATTGATACATCAATAGATAAAAGATATTTATTCTCGTATTTTGTTTTATAGAAATCTTCAAAATCATAATGATAAATTTTATTTATTGGCTTTTTGCAAATAGAATTAGGCATATCGACAGTATATTTAAACGCAAATTTATCATCATAATACACTATATTTATGGTATCATTATATTTATCTTTTGTTTGTTGAGACAAAAGATGTTTTTTTAATAATTCCTTATAAATGCTACTTGATATTGATTTATCATTTACATGTTTTTCATATATAATCTTATAATCTGCATCACAAATATATTCATGCTTAATCAATATGTACTGATTAGAGTCGCAATAATATTTATATTCAAATCTACTTTTAGCTCCATCAATATAATATTTAAGTTGGTTTTGGATATAAATAACTATATTTCCATTATCCTCTAAGCTCATATTTAATGAAAAAAAACCACGATATATCTCATCTTTTTTCTTTTTCCTTATTTTTCTTATTTGCCTTTTATTAGTTAACCAAACTATTTTAGAATCTTTAAGCGTTGTTGGCAATATATTTTTATCAATATAGAATAAAAAAGGCATTACATATATCTTTTTCTTACTAAAGATAATAGAGTCTTTTTCTTCATAAACTTGATGTATATGAGAGTCTAGAGAATGACTTATCATGTTTGAGATATTTTGAGATTGTAAATGAAAACCTCCAATAAATAAAATTATAATACAAAATATTCTTTTCATTGCCCTATCTTGTAAAATCTTTTGTAAATGCCTCCGTCGAGCTGGATTTGTCCTTATCGTTGAACTGGATTTGCAATCCAGTTCGTTAATACTATTAGGATTTTCAATCTGATACTTATTCTCATTTCTTTGCATTATCTTGACTTTATTTATATTACAGATTACATCATCGGCTTGCCGCTTGCCTTAGCAAGAATCCTTATGGTAATGAGGAGGTGGAGTACTTATCGGTTTACCGCTTGCAAGGCAAGAAATCCACCTCAACCAAAAAGGATTCTTATATGTATTGTATTGATCTTTCACTCGTCAAAGATAGGAAATTATTTTGGAATAAATCGCAATGTTTTTTGGAAAAGTTAAAAATAATTGGTATTACTTACTTATTTTAAGGTTGAGGGAGATAGAAATTGATAGGAATAAGAGAAAAAAATTGTAAAACTAAGAAATAACCTTGTAATTCAAAGGTTTAGTTTAGTGAAACGAAGTATTAATTGTGTAAGGTGGCAGGTTACTTATAGTAAGGTGGCGGGTTACTGGTAGTAAGGTGGTACCTTAGTGAAATGAAACGCTGTTTTAGGAAATCCTTTCTTTGATCTAATTTTTTATTCCTTTGATTCAGGAAATTCTTTCAGCGTTTTAATTTGCTTAATGATTATGGTATATTATTCAGATGATAACCTATTGTTTGGTATAATAGGATTAAGATGGTTTTGTAATGTGGGGTTTGATTTTTCTTTTATCTAAGTCTTAGCTTTTGACCTGCTTTGATTTTGGAACCTTTGATATTGTTTAGCTTTGCTAGCTTACTTACTGTTGTTCCATTTCTCTTTGCTATTGAACTAAGGGTTTCGCCTTTTCTAACGCTTGTGTATTGTCCGCCTTTGGTTGCCTTTGTCCTGTTATTTGCTAACTTAACATTGGTATTTCTGCTTGAATGGTGGCGGAAATTGTCTTTGGTTAGTTGAAGTGTATTGTCTTTAAGGGCGTAAGTTGAGAAGTCTATTACGTCTTCTGGGTTGATTGCTGCTCCTTCGTAACGGATTTCAAGGTGGAGATGTGGGCCTGTGGAACGTCCTGTTGAGCCTCCAAGTCCTAGGACTTCGCCTGCTTTTATCTGGTCTCCTGGTGCTACATTGATTTGTGAAAGGTGAGCATAGTAGGTTTCAAGCTTGTTATCATGGTCGATTACTACTAAGTTTCCGTAGGCTCCTGCCCTCTTTGCTACTCTTACTGTGCCGTCAAACATTGAACGGATTGGCTCTCCTGTTCTTAATCCTAAGTCTATTCCGTAGTGGTAACGCCTTCTTCTTGGGCCAAATCGTGAGGTTATTCTTACACCATCGGATGGGAAAGAATAGTATTTCTTTGTTTTATTATCTACAAGTGGGATTGAAATTGCGTCAATTAGGTTTGAGAAATCTGTCTTCTTACGGTGGATTGATGTTGAATGTGGAAGGGTTTCTTTTAAGATATCTTCCTCGTTTTCCTCTGCATCATCTTCATAAACAAGGCTTGTTCCTACGAACTTCATAAGGGATTTACGAAAGCGAACCGTATCTTTTATTATGCCTATCTGGTATTCTGAACTCTCCTTTTCAACATTTGTTCTGTTCTTCATCATCCCTCTTTCGTGTATCCCATCCTCTTTCGGTAGTTGAGCCATTGCGAACAATGGTAATAGGAAGAAGAGAATAAGGGTTAAGAATAGTCTTGTTGAAGTGGTCATAATAAGATTATATTGGTTATATATGAATGCAATGTGCAAAAGTAATGAAATTAATGTTTGTTGACATCATTAATGGTAAAATAAGCTTGTGTTTTAGGTTTTTTTAAGGTTTATGAGTATTGGTGTTCGGTTCTAAGGAGGTCGTTTATCTCTTTTACTGGGGTGAAAGTTTCGATTGGTACCTCAACAAATAGGGTTATAAAGTTCGCCATTGCTCCATTCCAAAGTCCTGGAAGCTCTTGTGCCTTGATTAGTTTCCCGTCTTTGGACTTGTTGGATATAAAGCCTGAGTCCTTGTCAACGAAGTTTCTTAGGTCGAAGTTCCTTGATTTATAGTCCTTAACTCCGCATACTAAGTCAACTGGATTGAAGTAGTTGGAGGCTTGGAATATCGTTTTCTGGTCTTCATCTAGCATATTTACTTGTGAGCTTTCTACTATTTGAAGGCTCCTTACTCCGCCATGCTCTACCCAAAAAGGGCCTCCTCCTGGTTCTGATTCGTTTTTTACAACTCCGCAAACCCTGATTGGACGGTTGAGTTTATCAAATAATACCTTGAGCATATCCTCACTTTTCTTCTCCTGTTCTGAAAGATTGATGCCTATTTTATTGGATAATGTTATGATATCAACTACGTCTTGTGCTCTCAAAGTCCCTGTTTCTAGTTTCCTAAGTGCTGAAAATACCTCCTCTTGAACCTTGAGAAGAGTCCCTGCTAATAGCTTTTTATACTTGTAGGTATGGTGTTTTAGCTTGTCGTGTGCTACGTTATCGATGTTCTTAATAAAGATAATATCACCCTTGATGTCGTTAAGATTCTCTATCAAAGCTCCATGTCCTGCAGGGCGAAATATGAGTTTATCGTCCTTATCATAGGCAAGCGTATTGTCTGGATTGACGGCTATGGTGTCGGTTTCCTTCTTTTGCAGGGAGTAGTTTATAAGATATTTCACTCCAAAAACCTCTTCGTAATAGGGTTGAACCTCCGTTATTAGCTCTGCGATTTCTTCTTTATGCTCTGGGGAAACGGTGAAGTGGAGATTGACCTCTGAAGATTCCCCCCTTGCATAGTTTGCTGCTTCCACAAGATGTTCTTCAATTGCGTATCTTATATTCCTCTCTTCACTATCTGGATACTCATGAAATGCTATCAAGGCTTTAGGGACATTGCCATAGTTAAGTCCTGCTTCGGTAAGGATATAGTTAACTACTGTTGTGTAGTTTCCTGCCTCCATATGCTCCTCAAGACTTATTCCACTCTCATCAATTACTGATTCTAAGATAGGATAAAAGGCGAAACTCTCGATATTATCCAAGGTTTTGTGGGCAGAAGGGAAGTGTTTCATCGTATAAGGCATGCCCATATAAAGCCCTGAAAACTCAATTAAATCCTTAAACATCCTTGTTGCTGCACCTGATGAAGGTACGAACTTAAGGATTGAATGCTTGGATTTATTCTCCTCATAATAGCGAATTGTATTGTCTATTTCCGCTTCTGACATATCGAGAACTCCGTTTCCCTTGCTAACACTCTGGTGCAATTTGACATAAGGAAAGCCCTTTATAAAGTTGATAATCTGGTTTTCAACCTCATCAACACTTAGTCCATAGGCTTTTATTTGCTCGATATCTTTATCGGAAAATGTAGTTATCATGATTGGAGTTCTTAGTTATTATATAGTTTATTCAACAGTTACAGACTTTGCTAAGTTCCTTGGCTGGTCAACGTTTCTTCCTTTTATGGTTGCTATATAGTAGGAAAGGAACTGAAGAGGTATAACAGTTAGTAGCGGAGTTAGGCATTCTTCGGTGTCTGGTATCTCGATGCAAAAGTCTGCCATCCTCTTTATATCAACGTCACCCTTTGTTACTATTGCTATTATCTTGCCTTTTCTTGCCTTAATTTCCTGCACATTGCTGACAACCTTCTCATAAGTCTTGAGCTTTGGAGAGACGACTACGATAGGCATTTCCTCATCAATAAGGGCAATAGGACCATGTTTCATCTCTGCTGCTGGGTAACCTTCGGCATGGATATATGAGATTTCTTTTAACTTCAAAGCTCCTTCTAATGCAACTGGAAAGTTATATCCCCTGCCTAAATACATGAAGTTCCTTGCGTAAGTAAAGACAGATGATATCTTCTCTATCTCGTTACTTAGCTTGAAAGTCTCGTCTATCTTGGTATTGATGTTTGCTAGTTCCCTTACTATTTTCTTGTATCTTGGCTCCGAAAGTGTCTTTAGTTCCCTTCCGATTTGAAGAGCCATCATAATTAAAACGGTGACTTGGGTGGTGAAAGCCTTTGTTGAAGCTACTCCAATCTCGGGTCCTGCGTGTGTGTAAGTGCCAGAATCGGTGCCTCGAGCTATTGAACTTCCAACCACATTACATACTCCGTAGATGAATGCTCCGTGACTTTTTGCCAAATCCATCGCAGCTAAGGTGTCGGCAGTCTCCCCTGATTGAGAGATTGGAATAAGGATATCGTCCTTATGAATCACCGGACTTCTGTAGCGAAACTCCGATGCAACCTCAACATCTACTGGTATTCTGCAAAACTCTTCGAAGAGATACTTGCCAATAAGTGCCGCATGCCAAGAGGTGCCACAGGCTGTTATGATGATTCTTTTGGCAGAACGAAACCTGTCAATATTGGTTGTAATGCCACTAAGTCTTACTTCCATAAGCTCCGTATTGAGCCTTCCATTCATGCACATCGCCAAACTCTTAGACTGTTCAAAGATTTCTTTAAGCATAAAATGAGGATATCCACCCTTTTCTATGTCTTCTAACTGAAGCTTAATCTTTATTATGTCGTGGTGAACATCCTCATCCTTCAGTGTCTTAATGACAGGTTTCTTATCCCTTTCCAAGAGAACAACCTCCTCATCATTAAGATATATGACGTCAGAAGTGTATTCTACGATAGGCGTTGCGTCAGAACCAAGGAAGAATTCCCCCTTTCCAATGCCAATAATAAGAGGACTTCCCTTCCTTGCAGCTACCAAACAATCGGGGTTATTCTTCTCAATAACACCAATAGCATAGGCTCCTACAACAAACTTAAGCGTCCTTTGAACCGCCTCAAACAAGGATAAATCATATCTCTTCTTTATATATTCAATCGCCTGAACCAAGACTTCGGTATCGGTATCGCTCTTAAAGGTATATCCTTCTCTTGATAACATCTTCTTAATAGAGAGGTAGTTCTCGATGATACCGTTATGAATAAGGGCAATATTCTCTGATTGTGAGTAGTGAGGATGGGCGTTTGAGTCGTTGGGTTCCCCATGAGTAGCCCACCTGGTATGAGCAATTCCAATAGTTCCGCTAACGTCTTTACCTATGCAATACTCCTCTAAGTTCACTACCTTTCCCTTGGATTTATAGACATTAAGCTCCCCTTCGCTATTCAAAAGAGCAACTCCTGCACTATCATATCCCCTATACTCAAGCCTTTTTAACCCCTTAATTAAGATAGGGAAAGCATCCTTTGTTCCTATATAACCTACAATACCACACATAATTATCTTCTTTTATATTAATTTAAATCTACGTCTTGCAAAAGTAAGTATTTTTCTTCAACTATCCCAAAAACTCGATAAAAAAACCACAAAGCCCCTTAGCCTAAACCACAAAACGCCGACTTGCATCAAACAAATCGGCGTTTCGTAACTGGAGAAACTAAGCACTTATTGAAGTCCTTTAATCTCTTCAGGTCTGTCAAGCACCAAAGGAACTGACTTCATCATATCCCTTAGCTTCTTGGAAAAGAGGAACCTAAGCTTGGGTTTCGAGATACTACTTGCATCAACACTCTCAAGATTAGTCATTGCTTTGGCGTTAAAAGTAGGGTAAACAGTCCCTAACTCACCCAGCTGAACAGGATTTCCCTCCATCAACTCGTGCTTTATCTCCTCCACAGCCTGCATAAAAGAACCATAAACATCAGCCTTTGTCAGCGAGGAATGGGCTTGTACCCTCTCGGCAATCTGGTCAAAACTGACAGTATCATTCTTAACCTGCCTTGCCAAAAACTTGATTCCAGGGGTTGCACCCACCTGAATGTTGCGTTGAACTCTAACATACCTAATAGCCATAACTTTTAATTTTAATGGTTTATAATTAGTTTTCGTATATACAAAACCAAACGTTATCTATCTAAAGAATATTGTATAGAGGATGAAAAATTTAATATTATCACAAGAAAAACCCTGACTTAAAACAAGGCAAGCCCTTATTCAAAAGCCAAAAGACCAAGCCCTATAAAAAACAAAATAAAGCTAAAAAGACCCAAAACCTAAGCCTTATGAAAACCAAAACGCCACTTCAACAAAAGTAAAACGCCGTTTCAACGATAATGAAACGCCGTTTTAAGCACCTCGAAACGCCACTTTAAGACCCTTGAAACGGCGTTTTACTTTTGCCACTATGGAGCTTTGGGATAAGGACTTCTTTGACAGGAGATTGCAAAGACTTCATTTCTTAGGTGATATTAGGCAGTTTTACGTTTGGAGAAAGGCAGGTTTAGTCTTGAAATATTAAAGTTTTTTGACCTTGTTTTCAATATTAAACTTTCCATATTTCTAAGCCTCTTTTATCTTATAATGTATTAAGGGACTTGACAAATATAAGATTTTTTTATTATAAACTATCGTTTCATCACTGCCAATGTTTCAATTTTATTATATCTTTGCAAAATGGAAACTATAGTAAGTGGCATGCGTCCGACTGGTAATCTGCACTTAGGGAATTACTTTGGCGCCTTAAAGAACTTTATTAAACTGCAAGAACAGCACAACTGCTTCTTCTTTATTGCAGACTATCACTCCCTAACTACGCATCCGAATCCTAAGGATTTACATAGGAATGTTAGGACAATATTAGCACAATATCTTGCTTGTGGCTTAGACCCAACGAAGGCTACCATATACATTCAGAGCGAAGTTCCTGAGACAACAGAGCTTTATATGTTCTTAAATATGAACGCTTACCTTGGGGAACTTGAACGCGTTACGTCCTTTAAAGATAAGGTTCGCCAGTCACCAGACAACGTTAATGCAGGCTTACTTACCTATCCTTCTCTTATGGCAGCGGACATTCTCTTGCACAAAGCCACCCATGTACCGGTTGGAAAAGACCAAGAGCAGCATCTTGAAATGACGAGAACGTTTGCTTCAAGGTTCAATCGGATGTACGAGGTTGACTACTTTCCAGAGCCTAAGGCTTATAATTTTGGGGCCCAGCTCGTCAAAGTGCCGGGTTTAGATGGCAGTGGTAAGATGGGTAAAAGTGAGGCTGAGGGCAATGCAATCTTCTTAGTTGATGAGGAAAGTCTTATTCGTAAGAAGATAATGAGGGCGAAAACAGATGCGGGACCCAAAGAACCTAATGAAGTAAAGAGCCAAGAGATCGAGAATATATTTGCGTTAATGAGGCTTGTTTCCGCCGATGATACGGTCACATTCTTTGAGAATAAGTATAATGATTGTTCGATTCGCTATGGAGATATGAAGAAACAGCTGGCGGAAGATATGGTTTTGTTCTGCTCACCTATTCGTTCTAAGATACTTGAAATAGAGAAAGACGACGAGTATTTAAGGAAAATAGTGAATGAAGGATCTGAGAAAGCAAGAGCTTCTGCGCAGAAAACAATCAAGGAAGTCAGAGAAATAATAGGGTTTAAACCTTTCTAAAACACAAGTAAAACTATGTCTAAACTATATCTTATCCCCACTCCTATTGGCAATCTTGAAGATATTACCCTCAGAGCTTTGAGGATATTGAAGGAGGTGGACT
>JBAYYI010000041.1:0-18824 GCA_041673165.1 Bacteroidales bacterium | reverse complement strand
CAGCAACCCATGGTGATTTATGTTTGTGATTTATTAGGGTATTATACGTTTCTTTAAGTTCCTTTTCCTGTTCTATTAATCTAAAATCTTGATAAGTAAAGTTTTGACTATGATATTTATATGTCTCATAATCTCTTTCCAGTAATGCTAAGCCTGCTCTTTCATAATGATAAAGTTCTTTAAAATCTGATACTGTGTCAGAGAAAGCTTCAAGTATGATATTTGCTTTTGAATAGTTGCCTATGTGAGCATTGCTTAGGGAATTAAAGAATGTTGATTTAGGGAATAATGCAGACTCTTTTGAAACAGAATCAAAAAACAATGATGCATTTACTAATTCCTTTGAGCTATAATATGTCCAACCCTTCAAGTAATTTACGCTATCTTGTGTAAGCTTTGAATTATTATAATGCTTATTAGGATTTGTCATTAGGGTTTTAGCCTCTTCTTTCATATCATTTCCTAAGAGATATAAAGTAAAGTCAAAGTCTTCTTTTGCATAATTTATTGATTGTGCTTTTGATATGTTAGCAGAAACAATGAAGACAAAAATTAATAATAGCAGTGTTTTTAATGATTGCATCTACTATTGTCTTTATGTTTGTGTGTAATCTTATACCTATCTACTGTCTCGTGCATCTTTCCATCTCCTTTATCAAAATGATATAAAGACTTATCTGCTAAAGATATCCTTGTGCATCTTGTTATTCTATCTGAGGAAAGGAAAGTCCCCTTAATTATCCCATACTCTTGTATAAGGTCTTTGCTGTATTCTGAACACGAAGGGTTGAATGCACAGCCTCTTGAAAGTTGAGCACTTATAACCTTTTGATATAAATACATAGAAGAACTAAGGATATGGTATAATGGATTATATGATTTCTTATCTTTTATAAAGCCATACTTCACAACCCTATCATTAAACTCTGGGTTCTTAAACTCCACATTTCTTAGATAAACAATATCTTCTTTGGTTTGAGCCAAAGCAGTTAATGAAATTAAACAACTAAAAAAGATAAGAATTAAAGATTTCATATTATTTCTTATTGAAAGGGCTTGCTAACTTTGCAGAAGCAGGTATCTTGTAGTCAAAAAGGGCATTCCCTGAAAATTGATCTACCTTAATATTTGAATAAACCTCTCTTTTGACTGTCGAGTCCGATGGACTATCATAAGAAATTTCGGTTATCTGAGTAGGAAATGTAAACTGACTAAGATGCATATATTTATTATAATACGTCTTTCTTGTTACCCCTTTACTATTATAATATGCAGAATATATAGGGAGGTTCTTCTCAAACACAATCTCAATCTTGGCAATATCCTTAAACTCTTTCTTGTCTGTAATAAATGTCTTAATGATTTTCATTCCCTCTTTCTTTTGGCTTTTGAGTTTGAAGCCAAGTTTTTGCAATCCGAAATCTTGGTAATCATTAGAAAGGAAACTATATAATAATTCATTCTGAGAGGAAAACGATTTATCATTCATAACAAGAACCTCATTTGATTTTGGCATATATGCTTTTGCTTCACCCAAAGAATTAGTTACTACATAATACTCTTGAGGCTTTGTAAAATGAACTACAAAGTTGCCATTAGATTGATAGAAGATATCCTTCTTTATTGTGATTGCTTTCTTGTTTTTTACTTGCTTTATCTCCACATTAGCACTTATTCTTTTCTGAGAGAAAGAAGATAAGCTGAGTAGAAGAAAGAATAAAAAAAGGCTTTGTTTTAAGAATGAATTCATAATTAGTATATAAAAAAACGGGACGAATATCCATACTCGCCCCGTTTATATTCTTGTTTTAAATATAATTTACGCAGAAATTACATCCACATAAAGAAACTCTTATTATTAACGAAAGGTTTTATGTTATTATCGGCGGCTCCAATTAGAAGAACAACCCAGTCAACAAGAGGCACAATACCAAATATTCCACCACAAGTGAAAGTATAGATAGCCCACATTGAACTTGATGTTCCTAAATAGTGACGGTGAATACCAAAACCACCAACAACCCAGCATAAAGCAAAAGCTGCCCAAGGATTAGGAGCGTTTAGATAAGCAGCACTTGATCCTGAATTAGCCATCATTAGTGACCCAGCTCCAAATGCATTAATTTCTTGAGATGAAACCTCTGTTGCAGTTGCAAATAGTGCATCTACATCATTATCATTGATTTCATAGTTATTTGCGAATGCACCTACTGATAGAGCAAACATCGCAACAAATAGTAAAACTAACTTTTTCATAAGCGTTTAATTTTGATTAAAATGATTAATATGCAAAGAAAGTACTTTTTTTGCAAATAAACAATCTTTTATTGTATTTTTTTCAATTTTCTTTTAAGAATAGATAGAGATTAAATCTTAATTATAATAAAAAAGCCATCAGTTATTAGCTGATGGCTTTCTGTATCTAATAAAATATCTAATTAGAATTTGTATGAAATACCAATAGTTCCATTAGTAATTCCATAACCACCTTCTAAGTATATTGCTAAATTAGGCTTAAAGTAATAACGAAGACCTGCATAGCCACCGAATTCAAGTCCGCTAGCATTTCCTCCGCCATAATTACTGTCAGAACTCCAAATCATGAACCCTAATAGTAAACCACTATAAACTTCAAGATTATCAACAAAAGTATAATTCAATTGTCCTCTTACTCCAGGATAGAATATTGTGTGATGAAATTTAGAATTAAACCAAGTTTCGTTATAAGAAGAAAAACCTAAATAAGCTCCAACTCCAGAGTTTAGTCCTTTTATTCCGAAAACATTATTATAAACACCCCACATAACCGATAGTTCAACTGGAATACCATAACTACCAAATCCAACTCCAATATTCGCTACTTTATCTCCTTTTTTGAAAACAGGAGCTTGAGCATTTGATGTAAAAGCAAACCCTAAGGCTAAAATAACTACTAAAATAATCTTTTTCATATAATTCAATTTAAATTTTTTCTCTACTCTTTTTTAAGGCTTTTCGAGTTCCACCTTTAATTAATCATTGCAAATATAAGCTATTTTTTTCCTGAATCCTCATTTTAAATTATATATTTTAACTTAATATGTTTAATAGCTTGAAAAACAGAATATTTATTTTACTTTAATCTTTAATTATCATTGCTCCCATTGGGCAATATTTAGTGCATTTATTACATTCAATGCATAAATCATAATCAATAACCGGATATCCTTCTGAGTTTTGAGAAATTGCATCAACTGGACAAATCTTTATTAGAGGGCAAACATGATTATGAGGACACCTACTTTTATCAATTGCTACTGGCATAGTTAATATTTTAATTTATTAGTATTAAGTTTTATTTTAAATCAGAGTGCAAAGGTATAAACATAAACAGGCACTTTCAAATTGACTTTTTCTATATCTAAATAGAAGGAATCTATAAGCCATACTTAGAGTTAAACTATTGTAACTAAGTACCAAACTATTTAAACAAAGAATCGATCTCGTGACATGCCCATGTCAGTGTCGCTGACATACCCATGTCACGTATGCTGACATACCCATGTGAGCAGTGCTGACATACCCATGTCACCAAGTGCGACATGCCCATGTCACGAGATTGAAACAAAGAAAGGATTTTGTGAAACGAAGATTGAGGAAATTGAAACAAAGATTGAGTAGATTGAAATAGGGGAATAAAAAAAGGCACTACTAATGCAGTGCCTTTTGGCGTGGACTTGCAGGGAGTCGAACCCTGGTCCAAACAAGAAACTAATAAGCTTTCTACATGCTTATTCTTTCATTGATTTTCGTGATAGAGCCGGAGAAAGACACCCAATTCTATCCTTATCTTTTTTAATTTCGTATTTGTGCCAAAGTCTCACAAAAACTATCCCTATTTTGCGTGCGTCCCTGTATCGTCGACCATAAGGCAAGGTCTTGGAGGAACGTTCTGCTCCGTACCGCTGGCACGGATTAAGCTAATCTACTAAACTTCGATTAAGCAGCAAAAGCGTAATTTGATTCGCCTGTTGTTTGTTTTGTAACCCTTGTCAAGGCATTTGTTACCTGTGCCTGCATGCTTACGTACCCATTTACCTTGCTGTCAAAACCAGACCAAGCCCATATAGATAAGTTGCGTATAGAACGTAGATTTCCTATTCCTATTGTATATAAAAACAAAAAAAGAGTCTTAAATTAAGACTCTTTACTCATGTTTTCATCATTTTTTGGCGGTCCGGACGAGACTCGAACTCGCGACCCCATGCGTGACAGGCATGTATTCTAACCAAACTGAACTACCGAACCATTTTGTTTTCTCAAGAGTTTCCTCTCTCAAAAGCAAGTGCAAAGATACAATGTTTTTTTTACCTACCAAATTTTTATAAACTTTTTTTCAATTTATTCTTTTAGGCTATTAAACAAATGCCAGACTACTATTCCTGTAGTTACTGATATATTTAAAGAATGCTTTGTGCCATATTGCGGAATTTCAATCACTCCATCAGAATTATTGATAATATCTTGATCAACTCCATCAACTTCATTGCCCATAATTATTGCAATTTTTAAATCCGCTTTTGGATGAAATTCATTTAGTTTTATGCTTCCCTCAGCCTGCTCTATACTATAAATCTCGTAGCCTTTTTCTCTTAAATCATCAATAGCCTCTTTTGTTGTTGAACAATATTCCCAGTCAACTGTTTCTGTTGCACCTAATGCGGTTTTATTGATTTCCCTATGAGGAGGCTTTGGAGTTATGCCACAAAGATAGATTTTCTCAACCACAAAAGCGTCAGATGTCCTAAACACAGAACCAACATTATTCATACTTCTAATATTATCAAGCACAATAATAAGAGGGAGTTTCTTTGTTTCCTTAAACTCCTCTACGCTAATTCTATTTAATTCTTTTAATGATAGCTTAGTATTCATTTATTCTTATTCCAAGTTGCATAAATCCTCTATCGTCTTGGTCAAGAAGGGGGATAATGTATTTTACTTTCTTAAATATTTCAAGGTTCGCCTTATCAATACTCCAAATTTCTCCTATCCTTATATTATTTATATCCTCTGGAATAATATCACTTACTATTTCTCTTTTTTCTTCAAGTCCTGTTTCATCATTTTCAATAAGAATAGTCTTTTTTAGGATAAACAAGTCATCAACCTCTTTTGGGGCCTTAAACTTTGTTCCATCTGATTTGAAAATAGAAGCATCCTTATTCTTAGCCTTTGAAAACATTGAGTTGGTATAAGGATTTTGAACAGGGTATTTTAGTTTCTGAAGTGAAATAACTGTGTCTGGAATATTGAAATTATCTGGTTTTTCCTTAGGTTTACCTGAAAACTCTGTATTTTCAGATTCTGGGAATATCCAAAATAGTTGCAATTCTAATGTATCTACTTTCTCATCAGTAAAACTCCTATAACGCACAAGGGTAGGGCAGTAGGCTTTTACATTCTTATCTAAGGCAAGAGTTTTATAGTCATATCTAATAAATTCTTCAAAATAATAAGTTGAGATATATGGATATATAAACTTGAAAACAGAGTCTTTGCTTAGCTTATTGCCAAATTCCTTTGCTTCAAATTCAATTACTCTTTTTATTACAGTATCTATTGAGATTTCTCTCTTTCTCACGTCGTAAATCTTAACTCTCTTCTCTTTTACCCCATCAAGGATAATCTTAGCAAGTTCTTCCCTATAATATCCTGTAATATGTTCATATTTCCTTGGGTTAATGCTATGATAAATCTCCCATTCAGGATTAAATACCCCTACCTTATTATATTCGTGTTCAATGGAATAATTATATTCTTGAGCAAAACAAGCATAAGAAACGAATGATAAAATCAGTAATGTTATAATCTTTTTCATTTCCCTATCTCCTTCTTAAATAATAAATTGGCATCAAACCCCTAAGACCTCCATCAAGACCAATAATCTGTATCATTGGCGAAATATAATTTACATTCTTAATAAAATGAAGAGTAGAAGGATCAAAATACCACTCATCTCCAAATCTTAAATAATCAAGATTATCCGTTGTATAGTTCCCTTTAATTATAGTATCTTTCTGAATAATATTACCATAAACATCCTTTGTATCAATGGTAGTCATCATCTCAAATTGCTTGCGTTTTAGTATTTCTTGCTTTGTATAGCTATCGGTTGAATTTGGTTGAGCATAAACTTTTATAAGTCCCTGCTCAGCCCTTTGCATATATGTTTCAAAATAAGGAATAGAATACTCCGGCTCTAAATGACTATCCCACCAGTGATAGGGCGTCTTATTATAAATAGGTAATGTAAAATGAATATTCCTAACAAGGCATAAGGTATCTTTTAGTACTGCTGTCCCTTTAGGATAAATCCATCCAAGCTCAAAGCGAAAGAACTCATAAGGAATCAAATCGTCATCTTGCAGCTTAATTGAATCTATTCTAATTACTGGATTATAACCTATTACTCTCTTGTTTACCATTAAAGTACTTGGGTTATACGTCCATTCTTCTTCAAATTTAATAACTCTAATCTCATCTTCCAAAAGCTTTTGAGCCTTCTTATCTGTTAAGGTATCTTTAAACCGAATAAGATAATCCCTTTTTAAGTTTTTCATAATGCTATCAAAAGAAATGCTTTCGTGAAATGAAGTCATAAAGAAGAAGTCTTTGTGTTTAGCCTTTGCAAAAATGGTATCAATTGCCTGCCAGAAAAACCTCTTATCCACAATATAATCATAAGCAATAGAATCCTTTTCTTTGGTCTGCTCTATCCTTGAACGCATTATATCCACATCATAAACTATCTTCTTCGAAAGAATCCTATCCTGCGAAAAACTTAAAAAGGGAATAAAAATAGCCATTATCACTAAGGCTATCTTAAAGAAAATCTTATTTCTTTTCATCTCTTGTTAGAATTTCATCTATCATTCCGTATTCTTTAGCCTCAAGTGATGTTAGCCAAAAATCCCTATCGCCATCTTTTTCAACCTTAGCAATGGTTTGTCCTGAATGCTTTGATATAATTGCATAGAGTTCTTTTTTGGTTTTCTTTATCTCACGAGCTGCAATTTCAATATCAGATGCCTGTCCCTCAGCACCACCAAGTGGTTGATGAATCATAACTCTTGAATGAGGAAGAGCAGAACGTTTGCCAGCAGCTCCAGCACAAAGCAAAACAGAACCCATTGATGCAGCTAAGCCAGTGCATATTGTTGCAACATCTGGATTAATATATTGCATAGTATCGTAAATCCCTAGTCCAGCATGAACATATCCACCAGGAGAATTAATATATATCTGAACATCTCTTGCTGCATCCACACTTGCAAGGAATAGAAGCTGAGCTTGAATTATATTTGCAACATCATCATCAATCTGAGTTCCAAGAAATATAATTCTCTCCATCATCAAACGAGAAAAAACGTCCATTTGAGCAACATTTAACTGTCTTTCCTCAATAATGGTTGGATTTATATAAGCACTTTTTTGGAAATGACTTGTATAACGATTATAGGTTAAACTATTAATGTTCCTATGTTTTGTAGCATATAGCTTAAACTCTTTATTAAAATCTTTCATATCAAATTATTTATTTTATTAATCAACTGCGAATTTACAAATTTATATCTTATCACCCATCCCAAGGGGGCAAATTTCTTAATCTTTCTTCTTATATCTAACCTCTCTGACCTTATTGTCACCAAGATGAAACTCTGCTCTTTTTAATATATTTTTCAAGAACTTAGAGGGTTTAAAAACACATCTTAATCTTTTTATTAAACTGCTGTTAACCTTTTCAGGTGTATCAACAGATTCAACCTCAAGCACTGGATAAAAAGTTCCAAACATTCCTAATTTTACTGGATGTCCGTTTTCCAAATAAATTGCAGCAGCAGATTCAACCTCAGACAAAACTCCCAATATATCTCCCTTACTCATAGTGCTTTTTTTCTCCACCATTTCAGCAATCTCTTCCATCCCAACAACAGGCTCTAACTGCATTTTGGGAATGTATTTTGTTTGTGCTACAGAGTTCTTAATAATTTTCCTCTTTTGAATAAAAAATTTTATAGGCATATCAAACTGTTTTTATTGATTATAATAAATTGTTATTTGAATCTAAGGGTCAAAAATGCAAGTTTCTCATGTCAGAAAACGTCGTTATTTAATCGGAAATCGACGTTTTCCGACCATGAAATCGACGTTTTTTAGGGTCAGCAACTTGCATTTCCCATTCTGAAATTCAAAATATCCCACTTTAATTACTTGTTTCTGTGCATTAATATATTTGCAAAGTTAATAAGATTTGTCTTTCTTAGATTATCAACCCCTATTTTTTCCAAACTATCCATTGCCTTATCATTATATTGCTCCATTAGTTTTTTTGCAATAGCTTTGAGGTTCAACTCTTCATAGATCTCCTTTACGGCTTTTTCTTTTCCATCTTTATCAAAAATAGTTGAGCAGAAATAGTTTAAAAGTACTTCTTTTTGTTCTTTATTTGCAAGCTCTAAAGATTTTAAGTAGAGGAAAGTCTTCTTATTATCAGCTATATCTGTTCCTGTAACTTTGCCAAAATCCTCTAAATTGCTCCAACAGTCCAAAATATCATCTTGTAATTGGAAAGCAATACCAATATTAATCCCAAAATCGTATAAATAATCGATATCTTTTTGGCTTGCGTTTGCAGTTATTGCTCCTAATTTTAAGGCAGATGCAAGCAAAACGCCAGTCTTAAGGGTTATCATTTTTATATATTCTTCTATCTTAACATCGTTTCTTGTTTCAAAATCCATATCATAAGCTTGTCCTTCACAAACTTCAATTGATGCTTTTGTTAGAGTTTGAACTAAGGCTGGGATTTGATTTTTATCAGATTTTACAAGAAAGAGAAACGCTTGAGCAAACATTGTATCGCCTGAAAGTATTGCTGTGTTTTCATCGTATTTCTTATAAACCGTTGGCATTCCTCTTCTTATTGGAGACTTATCCATAATATCATCATGCAAGAGAGTGAAATTATGCAAGATTTCAATAGCAATTGCGGAGGGTTTTGCCTTTTCAATATCACCAGAAAACAAGTCCGCTGCCATAAGGGTTAGTAGTGGTCTTATTCTCTTACCTCCTTGACTCATTGCGTATCCTATTGGCTCATATAAGCTTTTTGGCTCTGATAAATAGTTTTGATTTTCTATGGTTTCAATAGCTATTTCTTGTAATTTTTCTATTGCTTGCATATTATTATTTTGTTTTTTGGTTAGTTTCTAGTAGCATTTTCTCTATCCCAAACATTTTATTATCTCTTGGCAGATAAACTTTCCCGCTCTTCCATCTCCAAATAGTTTAGGATAAGATTTGGGAGGATTTAAAATATAGTTTTCTACAGAATTAACGATTTTGCTATAATCTGCATCTGCAAGAATAGCATTTCCACATTCCACAATTTCAATCCATTCTGTTTGTTTCCTAAGAATAACGCATGGTTTTTCAAGATAATAAGCTTCTTTTTGAACCCCACCAGAGTCGGTAAGAATAAGTTTTGAGTTTTTTTCAAGATAAATCATATCCAAAAAAGAAACAGGCTCTATGATTTCAATATTAGGATTATTTTCAATCTCCTTACTAAAACTTTCTCCCAAGGTAATGGGCATCATTTTCTTAGTTCTTGGATGGAGTGGGATAATGATTTTCTCCGTCTTGCTTATCTCATTAATTGCATTGAATATAGCTCTTAGTCTTGTTTTGTCGTCAGTATTTGTATTTCTGTGAATTGTGCAAAGAATAAAACCCTGCCCATATTTTGAAAGATTAGTCTCCCTATCTTTTATGAAATTGGAGAAGTGAAGAGTATTATCATACATAATATCACCGCAGTGATAAATATTAGGCTTATTCATTGAAGGCTTTTCAGCAGTTTCTGTGCTAAACCCTTCTCTAATCAAATTATTATATCCAGCCTTTGTTGGTGAAAATAAAAGAGTTGAACTATGGTCGCACATTATCCTATTAATCTCTTCTGGCATATACTTATCAAAGGAACGAAGCCCAGCCTCAATATGCAAAATAGGAATATGAATTTTACTCGCAGCAATTGCACCAGAGAGAGTTGAGTTAGTATCCCCATAGAGTATAATAGCATTAGGCTTTTCTATTTCCAATATATTCTCTATTCCCTCAATCATCTTTGCAGTCTGCTCTCCATGTTTTGAAGAACCAACCCCAAGATTATATTTCGGCATAGGAATACTAAGCTCAGAAAAGAAAACCTCTGACATATTCTGATCATAATGTTGCCCAGTATGAACAATTACTTCCTCAATCTCATCAGCATATCCGTCCTTAATTGCCCTACTAATTGCAGAAGCCTTAATTATCTGAGGTCTTGCCCCTATTATTGTTATTAGTTTTATCATCTGTTCTTTTATTTATTATTCTTACTCCTGCAAAGTGGCTTACTATAATTTCTTAAGCTCTTCATATAGTTCTTCTGCTATCATATCGCGGTTGAAGTTCTCGCTTGCATATATTAAACCGTTTTCACCAAATTGTTTTGAAAGTTCTGGGTTATTATATAGTACTAGTATTTGTTTTATGAGGTCTTCTGTGTTTTCTGGTTCAAAAGCTAAGCCGCAATTACCCTCATCTATAAATAATTCTTTTGCTTCTCCTTCTAATCCCAATATAATTGGCTTCTTTAATGCAAGGTTTTCAAATATTTTTGAAGGAATTGCTCCCTTAAATAAATCTAATCTTTTTAGAGGAACAATTGTTGCATTAATGTCTGTAATGATTTCTTGCATCTTTGCTTTAGGAACAGCATCGTAGAATACAAGATTCTTTAAGTTTAATTCTTCTTTTAAGGCAACTAATCTTTGTTTTTCAGGTCCAGAACCAAGCATAACAAATTTAATATCTGTTTTGTGTTCTAAGTTTTTTGCAGCATTAAGAATTATCTCTAAGCCTTGTGCATGTCCAATTATACCTCCGTAAAACAAGATGAAATCATTATCGGAGTATCCTTTTGCTTTTCTCCAAGCATTTTCCTCTTTTGATGATTTATTTACATCATAAAACTTAATATCAACACCATTCTTTAACCAATAAACATGCTTATTTGGGAATCTTGTTTTGATATTTCTAACTATTCCTTGTGTTTGACCTGTAATTAAGGCTGACTTACGGTAGCAAAACTCTTCTAATTTTGTTGCCATTGACAGCATAGTCTTATTATTTATTATCTCTAATTTCTCTGCACTCTCAGGCCAAAGATCTGAAACATTAAATATCATCTTAGCTTTCTTTGCTCTTGAAAGAAGATATGCAGTGATTCCTAAAAATAGGGGAGGAGATTCAACAAGTAATATATCATGTTTCTTTAGTTTAAAAAGACCAAAGAAAAGAGAAGAAAAGACAAATGAGAAATAATTAAGTAAACGAGGAATTATAGATTTTGACTTACTTACATAAATCCAAGAGCGGTGAACTTTCAATCCTTGAATTTCTTCATATTTGTAGCATTTTCCTTTGTATTCTTTATGAACAACCATTTGAGGATAATTAGGCATTGCAGTTAGAACTGTTATATCTATGCCTTTTGATTTTAATCTTAAAGCAAGTTCATATAAGCGGTTTTGAGGAGCGCCTACTTCTGGGGGAAAGTATTGTGTAAGTATAATTAGTTTCATTCTCATAAAAATTTAATTCTTTCCTATGCACTTTTCATAGAAAGCAATAAGTAATTTTTCTTGAGAAGCCCAATTAAAAACTTCCTCAACTGCCTTTCTTCCATTCAATCCCATTTGTTTTGCTCTCTCAGGATTAGATATTAAAGTATCAATAGCTTGTGCTATCTCCTTTGCATCTGTAGGTTCTACACAAATTCCACAATCATATTTATCCACAATCTCTTTCCAAAGCACAAACTTCGTACAAATTAATGGAATTCCTGCCTCCATATATTCAAAAAGCTTGGTATTCCCAATTGATCCTATCTTGCCACCAACGTTTTTACTATATATTAATGTTGCCATTCCAATATTAGATTCCGATATTATTCTTTCTACTTCTGCTTTTGTAACCATTCCATAATAATTAACCTTATTCCAATTCTTATGGATTTGGAGTTCTGCCATATAATCTTCATAAGTTGGGCCGCAAATATTATAGATTATATCCTTATTTTCACAATATGATAATGCATCTAAGACAAATTCATGCTTCCATTGATTCATTACTCCGCCTGCAAAAACTAAAGAGTTGGTCTTATTTGTATCTTGAATATTCTGCTTATGAATAATTGGATAGTTAGTAATCATTTCAATATTACTATTTATCTCACTTAATTTATCACAAATATGAGGGGTTACTGATATAACACCATCAATTCTTTTTAGAACATAGGTTTGCACGAGCGAAAGAAAGAAGGAAATGATAGGTTTTAAGTAGTTTGGTATATACTTCTTTTCTCCAATATTTGCATATATATCTTCATGACTATCAAATATTACATGCTTATTTTTCTTCTTAAGTTTTAGTCCACAAGGAAGGAGTTCAGGGTCGTGTAGATGATATATTGTAGCATCAACCTCCATAGCCTTTTTAAATGCCTTTGAAGATGAAGAAAATATCCTTTGAAGTCTTCCTGTTGATGTCCCAATATCATGGATATTAACACCATATTCCGTTGTTTCATCGCCCTTAGAATCAGCAACTATCAAATGGACTTCATATCCACTCTTTGCTAATGAAGTACATTCCTTATGAAGAATTCTTACATCTGTCCTCTTATGTACTGTGGTTATATGTACAACTTTTATTTTCTTTTCCATTAATCTTTAAATTCTTTGTCAAATATAGAATAAAACTTCTTCCTATTAGCTTCTTTTGTCCCTTCTTTTTCCATAAGTTTTAGGTTATAATCAAGTAAGAAATCATAATCTAAATTTAAAGCTCTTTCTATATAATTACTATTATAGTCCGAAACAATTATTCCATTCTTCCCTTCTTCAACCCATTCTTTATTTGCATCTAAGTCTGACATAATAGGAATGCAGCCAGCAGCCATTGCTTCCATTAAAGAAATTGGGGTACAATCACTTTCTGGTATTGATATCCATATCTTTGAAATAGAGTAATAATAGTTATTCTCCTGCTTCTCAACCCAACCAATAAACTCTACTTTATCTTCAATTCCTAATTCTTTTGCCTTTTGTTTTAGGTTATCTTCATCACCTGTAGCTCCAATAACAAGCATCCAATCGTCTCTTTCTTTATTTCCAATAAATCTTGCAAAGGCTTCAATGATTTGAGGGATACGATATAATGATTGATGTAAGCGATTTGAATAAATAATATTTTGCTTTGGCATTGGTTTACACCCAGGTTCAAACCCTGAATTTGCAATAACAACGTCTAAATCCTTTCCAGATAGTTCATTCATCTTATTAACAGCATATCTTGCTCCTGTATTAAAGTATTTAACCCTTTTAAGAACAAACTTTGCCATTTGCTTATATAAATATCCTTTATTAGGAATAGTTAAAACATCACTACCAAGTGCTATTACTAATGTAGGAATCTTCTTTCTATTTGCAATAACTGTACTAAATGCAGCAGTATCAACTTGGATAATTACAATGAAATCAGGCTTATAATCTCTTATAATCTTATTTATCTTATGCGGAAGAAGAAAAGGATTTAGGGGATTTGAGAAAGAAAAAGTTAGAACTTCATGTTTGATATCTTTAAACTTATCGTCTTGAACATTAGTAATAAGAAAGATATCATCAAAATATCCTTTAATTAATTCAATAATATTATAAGTATGAATTACTCCTCCCCCAACTACTAATAACTTTTTATTCTTCATAATTATCGTTTTAAATAAGAAAGTTCCTTTTTAACGTATTTGAATATTTCTCTAATATTCGGTATTGGTAAGTATTTTTGTTGAATAAGCCCTAAAACAATAGAGAAAACCAATGCAAATATCGTTATCAGAAAGCCATCTATATATGATAATTCTGCACTATTTACATTAAATAATAAGTAGAAAAGATAGAAAGTAAAGAAGTGCCAAACAAAAACTATCAAGGAATTCTTTCCATAAAAGCTAAATAGATTAGATATAAAACGAAAACGTAATAATAGTTTAGATAATAATAAGAATGCAACAATAGCAGAGCAAGCTGAGATTATAAACAATAAATAATTATTTGGAACCTCATTAGGTTTTGTATTATTAACAAGCGAGAAGAATACTCCAGATAAATAAAGCAATAATGAAACTATTCCAATAATAATTGAGGACTTAGTATTTAATTTATCTAAGAATCTAAACTTCTTAAGCAGATAACCAAAGCAATAAAACAGAGTCATTGATAGTGCAGAATCAATATAAACAGGTAGTTTTATCCCATAAACAGATAATAGATAGCCAGATAATCCAAGTATAACACTTAAAGTAATAACTATATAAATATTTTTAAAGCTCTTTGCAATAAGAGCAAAGAAGATAGATGTAAAGAATAATCCATAAAAGAACCACATTGGACCAACTACCCAATAAGGCTTAATAAACATACCCCATGCGAAATATACATCTTGATAGAAAAACTTATGCAGAATAATAAATAGAGACTCTAAAAGGATGAAATAAAAGATATAAGGTATGATTAATGTCTTAAATTTCACTTTGATATTATCCCATAATGGCCTTTCTTCGTTGAAAAAGTAACCACTTAGAGCAAAAAACAAAGGCATAATAAATAAATATATAGCATCATGAGCATAACACTTAGTGTGAGTGTAAACTACTAGCATAATCCCTATACCTTTTGCAATATCTATTATTCTATTTCTCTCCATCTAATATATTTACGTCTAGTTTTTCAAATCTACTATTATTACTTTTAAAAGTATTTACAAGCCCTTTTATAGTTCTAACTATTCCATCTTCACCTTGATTATGACATTGTTTTTCCAAATTAGTAAAAGAATCTTGGACAAAATCAAAATCAAAGACTTCATTATTAGCTATAAATATTTTATTATGATAAGTTGGCAGAGTATGTTCTTCGTTATTAAGTAGTTCTTCATAAAGCTTCTCTCCTGGCCTTAGACCTGTGAACTCAATCATAATATCATTATCTGGTTCAAAGCCTGAAAGTTTAATCATTCTCCTTGCTAAATCAACAATTTTAACAGGATTTCCCATGTCAAAAAGGAAGATTTCTCCACCTTTTCCCATAACTCCTGCCTCCAAAACCAAGCGACAAGCTTCAGGAATAGTCATAAAATATCGGATAATATCAGGATGTGTCACAGTAACAGGACCTCCTTTCTTGATTTGTTCCTTAAAGCGTGGGATAACAGAACCATTTGAACCTAAAACATTCCCAAAACGAGTAGTAATAAACTGTGTTTTCGATGTCTTATTTAAAGATTGAATATAAATCTCAGCAAAACGTTTAGTAGCTCCCATAACATTTGTAGGGTTAACTGCCTTATCTGTTGAAATCATAACAAATTTCTTTACTCCATACTTGCACGATAAGTCTGCAACTATCCTCGTTCCGAATATATTAACCTTGACAGCTTCATAAGGATGTGCTTCCATCATAGGAACATGTTTATAAGCTGCTGCATGAAAAACAATATCTGGACATATGTTTTTAAAGATATCTTCCATCCTTTCCTTATCATGAACAGAGGAAATAACTATCTTAAAATTTGTTTCAGGAAACTTGTCCCTTATTTCATTTTCAATATCATATAAAGGAGTTTCAGCTTGGTCTAATACAACAATAAGTTTTGGATTGAACTTAGCCAATTGCCTAACGATTTCGCTACCAATTGAACCAGCAGCTCCTGTAACTAGAACAGTTTTATCCTTTATTTCCTGATTAATAATATCAACATTAAGCTTTATCTCTTCACGATTTAATAGCTGTTCTATCTGAATTTCCTTAATTTCTTCAACATTTAGCTGCCCATCTGTCCATGTTTTGATATGAGGAACAGTCAAAACCTTTATCTTGTTTTGAAAACATAGATCAAATATCTCGTTTTTACGTTCAGTACTTATCCTATTTGTTGCAATAAGCAATTGATCTATATCCTTATACTTAAAAACATACTCATGGTCTTTCTTTCCCCATATCTTTATTCCCATAATTGACTTACCAGCTAAGGAATTATCGTCATCTAAGAAAGCTTTTATATAGTATTTCTTTGAAGTACTAACAATAGTATTAGCAGTTGCTGTTCCAGTTTTGCCTGCTCCAAAGATAGCTATTGAAGTAGTCATATTGATATGTATTCCAGATTTATATGCTTTCTCAAATAACCACCGAACAAACATCCTAAATAGGAATAAACCAATATAGGAAACAAAGAAGTAGATCAGGATAAGCTGCTTTGGAATAAAGTCTTTTCCTAAAGGATCGATATTGTATTTATAGAAAAGATTCAAAGTTAACATTGAAAGACCGGCAAAAACAACTGCAAAAAATATTCTCATTGCATCACTAAAAGTAGAATATCTAATTACACCCTTAGCAACTTTAAAGAGCATAAGGAAGAGAGTTGTAAGGGAAATTGATAAGACTAAGAAACGAATTGAGTAATTATCTAAGGGGAAGTGAAAGTATTCCACCTGACCGCTAAGGATAATCCCTGAAACAAAGGCAGAAACAACACATATTATAAAGTCAATCAATATAATAACCCAAGAAGGCAAGTATTTATCCTTCATTAAATTATTAATAAGACTTAGCATTTTCTGATATAATCTATTCATTTTCTTTTAGTTTTCTTGCTTCCCAAAGTATTTGTATAGGATGAAGAGCCGTAATGTTAATAGCATGTTTGATATGATCTCTACAACTAGTACCTGGAGCTGAGACAATCACATCTTTATCCGCAGATAAAATAGCTGGGAATAAGATCTGATTACCTATTTCTATAGACATCTCATAATGTTTCTTCTCATACCCAAAGCTTCCTGCCATCCCACAACACCCACTTGGTATGACTTCAACGCTATAATTAAGAGGCAAAGATAGAACTTTTTCCATTGTCTGAGTACCTATTAAAGCCTTTTGTTGGCAATGTCCATGAAGTAAGATTTTTCTTGTGGTTGTTGTTGTGAAATCTTCTGCCCTTACGTGTCCATTATCCATCTCTTTGGCTAAGAACTCATCAAAAAGAAAGGTGTTTTCTATGATGTCCTTAGCAAATAACTTGTTCTTAGAGTTTAATAATGAAGGATATTCATCTCTAAAGCTTAATATTGTAGAAGGTTCTATGCCAATTAAAGGTGTTTCTGAACTAATTAAACCTTCTAATCTACTAATATTCCTATTAGCTATAGTCTTTGCCCTCTTAACCATTCCTTTTGAAATAGCAATCCTTCCACTTTCTCTTATAGGGGAAAGTTTTACTGTATAACCTAGAGATTTTAGAAGTTTTAGAGCAGACAATCCTATATCAGAATCTTGATAATTTGTAAACTCATCGCTAAAAAAGTAAACCGTTCTCTTATTTTCTATATCGTTATTCGATAAATTATTCTCTTCTTTAAAGAGTTTTCTAAGGGTTTTATCATTTAAAGTCGGTAAATTTCTCTTAGGGGAGAACTTTAAGATATTCTTAATTAGAGATGAAGTCGTCTTATTTGTGATAGTAAGATTATATAATTTAGGGAAGAGTGAGCCAATTCTTTGGAATGTTGTCAAGTAATTAATTAGTAATATCCGAAGTGGCACTCCATTTGAATTATAATAATGTTGTAAAAACTCCGATTTAAGCTTAGCAATATCAACATTTGAAGGACATTCATTTTTACATCCTTTACAAGATAGACAGTTATCTAATATCCAGTATAACAAACCATTATCAAAAGGATTGTCTTTAGTTGGGTTTGTGAAGAACTCTCTAAGTGCATTTGCTCTTGCTCTTGGCGTATATCTTTCATCCTGAGTTGCCCTATAAGAAGGACACATTGTATTTAGAAACTCTACCGACTTCCTACAATCAGAACTTCCATTGCACTGCTCAACTGCGGACAGCAAACCCTGCTCTTCTTCAAAGCTATAGTAGGTCTTAATCTTATTTAACTTAGAGGGGTCGTATTTTCCTCTTCTCTTCTTAGATAATTCACTTGAATATCTTAGAGAAGTATTCATAGGTGGTGTGTCGATTATCTTACCTTTATTAAAGATATTCTCCTTATCGAATAGCATCTTCAATTCTTTCATCATAGAATAGACTTCTTCTGAATACATTATCGGAATATATTCCCCCCTTAACCTACCATCTCCATGCTCACCACTCAAACTGCCACGGTATTTCTTCACTAAAAAAGCTACTTCTCTGCTAATTGTATGAAAAATAACAACGTCTTTTTGCTTCTTTAAGTCAAGAATTGGTCTTAAATGTAGCTCTCCTGTTGCTATATGTGCATGATAAACACAGGATAGATTGTATTTTGCAAGTATTTCTTGGAAATCCTTAATATAAGCTGCCATATTCTTAGGCGAAACTGCAGTATCTTCAATAACAGAAACTGGTTTTGCAGATCCAGGAACATTAGATAAAAGTCCAAGACCAGCCTTTCTTAGTTCCCAAACCTTCTTAATATCTACGTTTCTAATAATAGGGTAGGCGTAACCTTTATTTTCTTGCTTTAAATTCTCAATTATTGCTTCTAACTTCTTGTTCAATTCTTCTTCACTTTCCTCTGCTAACTCAATAATAAGTATTGCTTTTGGCTCTTTTTCTACAAAGAACATATTCTTCTTTTGTGCAATATTACGTCCTGCTGCTTGCAAAACGTT
>JBAYYI010000040.1:0-20049 GCA_041673165.1 Bacteroidales bacterium | reverse complement strand
GCATGCTTTTATTAAAGAAGATTTTAGAGAGAAATGAAGAAGATTTTAGTTGTTTTTTTGCTCGTCTTATCTACCCTACCTACATTTGTTATGTCTCAGGACATTAACCCAAAGGTTAGATTGAAATTTAACACTCGATTTGATTTTGAGGCTATTTCGCCTACAAACAAAGACTCTGCAGCATCATCGGGTATCCACGGAAAGTTTTTTAACATTATGCTTGATGGAGAAATTAATGATAAGTTTTCCTATAGCTATCGTCAGCGGTTTTCAATTAATGCGGTTGATAATTTTCAAATTGCAGGCAAGGATAATAAGAGTAATTTCCACCCTATTGACTGGGCATATCTTAATTATAAGATAAATGATGCTTTCACTCTTTCTGCAGGTCAACAAGTTGTTATGATTGGTGGATGGGAATATGATTATGCTCCTATTGATCAGTACTTTTGGTCAGATTTTTGGAATAATGTTTACTGTTATGAGCTTGGTGCTATGATTAACTTTACCTCTAAGGATGGGAATCATAACCTTGGCTTTCAGATATCTAACTCTCCATTCTCGACTAAGACATTTTCAAGTCTCTATGCCTACAACCTGATTTGGTATGGTAATATGGACTGGTTTAAGACTATTTACTCTGTGAATATGATTGAATATCAGAAGGGTCACTTCATTAATTATATTGCTCTTGGTAATAAGTTTACCTTTGGAGCCTTTTCTCTTGATTTAGACTTAATGAATAGGGCTTCAGCAGAGCAGAGGAATTTCTTTGCCGATTATTCTATTATTGGCGATGCTAAGTATAGTTTTTGTGGAAAGTTTAATGCTTTTGTTAAGGCTGGTTATGATGAAAATAGCGCTCAAAATAAAAGAGATGCATTTGTTTATGATAGATATGTTTTGCCTGGTACTAAGTATTTCTTTTTGGGAGCAGGGCTTGAATACTACCCTATTAAGGATAAGAAAGACGTAAGGGTTCACGCATATTGGACAAGTAATAATGCCAAACCAAGAAACAATATATTTAATCTTGGACTTACTTGGAATATGAAAGTTTTGGAAAGATAATTAGTATATAATTTATATATAAAAAATAGAATATGGATTTTAAGTCATTAAAGTTTTTAACCAAAAGAAGGATTGAGGCAGTTATCTTCCTTATCATATTCTTTGGAATGTTTAGTTATATTGGCAACATAATGGGTCTGCCAAATATGTTAAACACCATAATGCAAACATCTTACCACCTCTTAATGGAGACTGTCCTATATATTATGGGTATCACTGTTTTGTCAGGTGCCTTAGGTAAACTTCTAACAGAGTTTGGTGTAGTTCGTTTGATTGAAGTTGGTTTAAAGCCACTGATGAAACCTCTTTATAATTTGCCAGGTGTTGCAGCCTTAGGAGGAATCCTAACCTTCCTTTCCGACAACCCTGCAATCATTTCACTTGCTAAGGACAAAAACTTTAGCCAATACTTTAAGAAATACCAGTTGATATCCCTAACAAACTTCGGCACTGCCTTTGGAATGGGATTAGTTGTTATTATATTTATGGCAGGTAGAGGATTTGCTTCTGCTGCGATGGTTGGTTTAGCTGGAGCTGTTATTGGGAGTTTAATTTCAACAAGAATTATGCAAAGGATGATACTTAAATCATATCCTGAGCTTAACGTGAGTGATGATAATGAGGGTGATGAACAAAGTATATGTTTTAAATCAGAGGGTAGTATTTTCCTAAGAGTTTTAAACTCTGTGCTTGATGGCGGAAAGACTGGTGTTGATTTAGGTCTTGCTATTATTCCTGGAGTTCTTATTATCTCAACCTTTGTTATGATGCTTACCTTTGGCCCCTCAGAAGCTGGTTTCACAGGAAGTGCTTATGAAGGAATAGCTATCTTACCTCATCTTGCAGGAAAGATTGGCTTTGTATTTGAGTGGTTATTTGGATTTACAAGTCCTGAACTAATTGCTTTCCCAATGACTTCTCTTGGAGCAGTTGGTGCAGCACTTGGTTTGGTTCCTAAGTTTCAAGAAGCAGGACTAATTGATGCAAATGCTATTGCAGTTTTCACAGCAATGGGAATGTGTTGGAGCGGATACTTAAGCACACATACAGCAATGCTGGACTCACTTGGATACAGAAAACTTACAGGTAAAGCAATCATTGCTCACACAATTGGAGGATTGTTTGCAGGAATATCAGCACACTGGTTATTTGTGCTATTTAGCTTATTTGTTTAAGGAAACCCTATAAAAAAAACTAAATTTTCTTATAGCTTTTTCATACACTCTTTCAAACTATCTTCCCAGTGAGGAATAGTTATTGAAAGAAGATCTTTGATTGGTTGTTTATCTAAAACGCTATAAGATGGTCTTTGTGCAGGAGTAGGGAACTGATTAGAAACAATAGGATTAACCTTACAGCTATATTTCTTTATCTCCATAACTTTCTTAGCAAAATCATACCAGCTACATATTCCTTCGTTGGTGAAATGAAGTATTTCTTTGGTAAAAGGTTCAAGTTTATCCACCATAACCATTATTGCCTTAGCCAAATCAAGAGCATAAGTAGGACTGCCGACTTGGTCATAAACCACATTTACATTCTTTGCCTTAGAGCCTATATTAACCATTGTTTTAACAAAGTTATTGCCAAATTCAGAATATAACCACGCAGTTCTAATTATCGCATAAGAGGAGTGGCTATTTTGAATATTTTCTTCGCCCTCAAGCTTAGTCACCCCATAAATTGAAGTAGGAATAGTATCTGTGTCTGATGGATGAATTGGAGTGTTTTTTGTGTTGCTGAAAACATAATCTGTTGAGATATGGATTAGTCCCATCTCTCTTTTCTCTGCCTCCACAGCAAGATATAAAGGAGCCATGGAGTTTAGTTCTCTTGCCTTTTCTATATCTGTTTCTGCCTTATCAACCGCAGTGTAGGCTGCACAATTAATTATAGCAGAAAAAGGTTTTGTATCTAAGTAATTTGAAATATCATCTTGTGAAGTGACATCTAAATCATGATAATCTGTAAATTCTAATTGATAGTCTTTATAGTCTTTAGCTATTAATTTTAAACAGCTACCTAACTGACCATTTCCTCCTGTAACTAATATTGTTTTCATAATCTTATTTTGTTCCTATTCCTTCGTAGTAAAAACCCAGAGCCCTCATTTCGTTGCCGTCATATATGTTTCTACCATCTAAGAGAATTAATTTATTCATTTTCTTAACAACCCTATCCCACTTAGGCAAACGAAATTCCTTCCATTCGGTCAAAAGTAGTAGAGCATCTGCATTTTCAACAACCTCATATTCATCTTGACAATATTCTAAATCAAGATTGCCTAATCTCCTCTTGGTCTCCTCCATAGCAATTGGGTCATAAACCTTAATCTTGCAGCCTTGTTTGGACAATGCATTTAAGATATAAAGCGAAGGAGCCTCTCTCATATCATCGGTCTCTGGCTTAAAAGAAAGTCCCCAAATAGCAATTGTCTTACCACTAAGGTCTGGGTAAATTGTTTTTAGCTTATTGAATAGGACAAGCTTCTGCTCATCATTTCTTTCCTCAGCAGCCTTAACAAGTTTGAGCTCAACATCGTGTTCAAGTCCTGTCTTATATAGTGCTTTAACGTCTTTTGGAAAACAACTTCCTCCATAACCTATGCCAGAATAAAGGAACTTACTACCAATTCTCGGGTCGCTTCCTATT
Organism: Bacteroidales bacterium; assembly: GCA_041673165.1. GTDB lineage: Bacteria > Bacteroidota > Bacteroidia > Bacteroidales > P3 > UBA10566. Next base: position 16,326 of record JBAYYI010000040.1, on the reverse strand, counting down.
CCTTTTCTAACCATATTTACGTTTGCTCCAACCTTTTCGCATAAGTTAGCCATCTCGTTCATAAAGCTAATTCTGACAGCAAGCATTGCATTTGCAGCATATTTTGTCATCTCAGCCGAAGGAACATCCATATAAATAACATTATGTCCATTAAGAGTAAATGGTTTATAGAGGCGGTTCATTATATCTTCTGCCTTTTTAGATTCAAGCCCAACCACAATTCTATCTGGTGAAAGAAAATCACTAACAGCATTACCTTCTTTTAAGAATTCAGGGTTTGAAGCTATATCAAAATCTATTTTCTTCCCTCTCTTGTCTAATTCATCTTGTATGGCTTTCTTAACTTTTTGAGCAGTTCCAACAGGTACAGTACTCTTTGTTACAACCACACAATAATGGTTCATATTCTGACCAATTTGTCTTGCAACATCTAAAACATATTTGAGGTCAGCACTGCCGTCTTCATCAGGAGGAGTACCCACAGCAGAGAAAATAACATCAGCATCTTCAATACAATCCGAAAGCTTAGTTGAAAACCCTAACCTACCTTTAGATACATTCTTTTCAATAAGCTCATCTAAGCCCGGTTCATAGATTGGAGATATCCCTTTCTTAAGGTTATCAATTTTATCTTTATCAATATCGACACAAATAACATCAATACCCATTTCGGCAAAACAAGTACCTGTTACAAGTCCTACATATCCTGTTCCAACTATTACTGCTCTCATAATATTTTGTTTTATTTAAAATTTACCACCAATCCATCTCACTAAATCGTTCCCATTTGCATAGATAAGAAGTCCAAAAAGGAGTATCATACCTACCATTTGAGCTCTCTCAAGGAATTTGTCGCCTGGTTTTCTTCTTGTAACCATCTCCCAAAGAGTAAACATAACATGTCCTCCGTCAAGTCCTGGTATTGGAAGAATGTTCATAAAGGCAAGTATTATTGATAGGAAAGCAGTCATTTGCCAAAATATAGGCCAGCTCCAAGATGCAGGGAATAGGTTACCAATTGTTCCAAACCCTCCAAGTTGAGATGCACCTTCTTTTGAAAATACAAACTTAAACTGCTTAACATAATTAACTAAGGTCTCTGTCCCTTGAGCTATACCTGCTGGAATTGATTCAAAGAAACCATATTTTATTTCTTTTGTAGCAAACATTAGATAAGGACTTCTCGCAACTGCACCAATCTTTCCATTAGCATCAAGAGCAAGAACAATGGTTCGAGGAGAACTGCCACGATAAAAATCAATATTTACTTCCTTTGATTTGTGTTTTGCTATCTCTACAACAAAATCTGTAAAGGTTGGAGTTGCAATGCCATTTATGCCAACAATACTATCTCCTAACTGCATTCCTGATTTCTCAGCAATTGAGCCAATAGCAAAATTATCAATAACGAAAGGGAAACGAGGAGAGGCAAATAGTTTAGCATTTGCAGCAATCATTTGCTTAGAAAAGTCTTTTGGAAGGTCTATCTTAATTGTTTCAAGTCCTCTTTGAATTGTTGCGGAAGGCGACTCATCTAATAGAAGTTTTTCAACCGCATCTTGCATCTCAGAAACAGGCTTAGCATTAACTGCCAAGATTATATCTCCGTTTTGAAAACCATTCTTAAGAGCTACGTCTGTGTAGTCGTAACCCATTGTTGCATTTTGAATTGGAAGAGTTTCCTTGCCCCAAGTAAATAGCATCATTGAGAAAATAATAAGAGCACCAACGAAGTTCATTATCACGCCACCAAGAACAATAAGAAGTCTTTGCCAAGCTGGTTTTGAGCGGTATTCCCAAGGATTAACCTCTGCAGGAAGTTGGTCAGCAGATGTTGTGTTTTCGTCAATCATACCTGAAATAGCACAGTAGCCACCAAGAGGCACCCAACCTATTCCCCATTCCGTATGGTCTGGTTCGGTTTCAAAACACTCTGGAGATTTCTTAGAAAACCAACTTAAATTCCATTTCCCCTTAACCTTCTTTGCTCTTAGGATTGAGAAATAAGGATTAAAGAAGAGGTAGAACTTATCAACTCTTGTCTTAAAAAGTCTTGCAAATAGGTAGTGTCCTAATTCATGGATAAAAACTAAGAGCGATAATGATACTAATAATGCTAATATTTTCATTGTTTATTTTTATTGTTTATTTTAAGTCTTTGTCTTTTTAGTTTATTATTTCAACAGTAACGAGCTTAATTCTCTTCTAACCTCTATGTCGGTGTCAAAAAGATTATTAACGTCTGGTTTTAGTATAAAATTGTATTTATCCATTGCCTCTTCAATAACATTTGCAATTTCCAAGAAGCCTATATTCCCTTTTAAGAAACTTTCAACCGCAATTTCATTTGCAACATTCATAATAGTTGGAATGTTTCCTCCCTTTTCAATTGCCTTATATGCTAAAGATAGGCACTTGAAAGCTTTGTAGTCTGGCTTTTCAAAGGTAAGAGAAGGATAATCGAATATACTTAGTTTAGGAAAATCTGTCTTTAAACGCTCTGGATAAGAAAGTGCATATTGTATTGGCAGTTTCATATCTGCTAAGCCTAATTGAGCCTTAACCGAACCATCTTCAAATTCAACCATTGAGTGAACGATTGATTGTGGATGAACAACAGCCTCTATTTTCTTTGCATCTACATTAAATAACCACCTTGCTTCAATAACCTCTAAGCCTTTATTCATAAGGGTTGCTGAATCGATAGTTACTTTCTTGCCCATAACCCAATTAGGATGATTTAGGGCTTGTTTTATGGTAACCTTAGATAGCTCATCTCTTGTCTTTCCTCGAAAAGGTCCACCTGATGCTGTAAGTATTATTTTCTCTATTTTATTGTAGAACTCTCCTGCCAAACACTGAAAGATTGCTGAATGTTCAGAATCCACAGGAAGTATTGGAACATTATTTTCTGCTGCAAGCTTAGTTACTATCTCACCAGCCACAACAAGGGTTTCTTTATTTGAAAGTGCTATTGGTTTCTTTGCCTCTATTGCTTTTAAGGTTGGACGAAGTCCTGCAAAGCCCACAAGTGCCATCATAACAATATCGACAGTTTCCATCTGAACCACATCTTCAATTGACTCCGAGCCTGCAAAGACCTTTATATCGGTTGAAGATAGTGCCTCCTTAACTTTCAAATACTGGCTCTTATCTGCAATCACAACGCAGTTAGGATCAAACTCTAATGCCTGTTCTATAAGTAAGTCTGCCTGAGTGTTTGCAGTTAGAACTTCAACAGAAAATCTATCCTTATGGTGTCTAATAACATCTAAGGTTTGTTTACCAATTGAACCTGTTGAACCTATAATTGCAACTCTTTTTTCTTCCATATTTTAGTTTAAACTAATAGTTAATTCTTAAGTTGGTTTCCCTCAAACGAAAGCCTAAGCAAGGAATCCGCTTTTGAACGTTGGAGTTGAATATTATCATAGTTCTTAGTGCTGTCAATTACTTGTGAACCTACCTCCAAAATATCTTCTCCCAAAACAACCATTCTTATATTATTTAGCATTAATTCCTGCTGTGAGATAACCTTTGTTAGGGAATCTATCTTCTCTGCATTTCTAAATGCTTGCTTTTCCATCTTCTCATTTGTGTAGCCTGGTATATATTCCCTAAGTGGAGTAAAAGCAATTAGTACAATTGTAAGTAGGATTAAGACTATTATGCCTAAGCCCACAAAGGTAAAAAGATTTACTGCCGTAAGTTTTAGGGTGAATTTCTCAGTAAAGTTTTCTGAGTCCATCACTATCAAACGGTGCTTATGTTTTAGTTGAGGATAAAACCTTTTCCACTTCTTTATCCCTCTTTTTAGCTTTGTACTCATTGTCTATCCTCTTCTAATATATGTTCCCCACATCAGCTTCTTCCTTATTGCGTCAAAGAAACTCTGGTTATTCATCCTAACTAACTTAAACTCAAATTCAGATTTCTTAATCTCTACATCAAAAGGCGTGCTTAGGGTAGTGCATTGTGAGTCTATATATAGTATTATATCTTCCCTGGACTCCTTAAGCTCTAATCTAATATTTGAGGTATCGGAAATAATGATTGGTCTAAATGTTAGGTTATGTGGACAGATTGGGGTTATGCCTATACATGGAGTTTGTGGAGAAATTATTGGCCCTCCTGCACTCATATTATAGGCTGTTGAACCTGTTGGTGTGGTAATTATTACTCCATCTGCCGTATAGGTTGCCAAAAACTCATCGTCTATAAATATTGAAATATCTAATAAATCTCCAGCCTTTGCCGAGCGAAGACATACATCGTTTAAAGCATAGTTATTTTTAATCCCTATGTTCTTATCGCAGACCTTTAAAACCTTCCTTTTGTCGATATTATAGTTCTTTTTTTCCAACTCCTCAAGTAGGGTTGAAATGCCATCTCTGCCAACAGAGGTTAGAAATCCAAGATGACCAATATTTATTCCAAGCACTGGTATATCGGAGTTTCCCATAATTGGTAGGGTGTCAAGCAAGGTTCCATCTCCTCCTAAAGAAAAGATTATATCAACGCCCACTTCCAAGTTTTCTTTGTTGGTAAAGGTTTTATAAGGCTTAGTAAAAACTATCTTATCCTTTATCTTTTCGTAGAATGTATTATGAATAATGACATAGGGATATCTTTGCTCAATCTCTGAAATAAGTTGTTGAACATAAACAATATCATCTTGCTTTGGACTCCTGCCATATAAAGCAACTTTCATTTACCTATTCATAGTTATCGGTTTAGACAAAGTCAATATCAGATGTTCCACATGGTGTGCTACATAACAAAACACAGTTCTCACAACTTGAAAGCTCTCCATGAAGACGTCTTTTGATGATGTCTTGCAGGGTTTCAACCAATTCCTCAATCGAAGACTTAGACAGTATTTCGGTGCAGAAAGCAAACATAAGTAACATCCTTGCACTCCTTTCCGAAATTCCACGACTTCTCATATAAAACATAGCCGACTCGTCCAACTGACCAATCGTTGCACCATGAGCACACTTAACATCGTCATTATAAATCTCCAAGAAAGGTTGAGTGTTTACCACAGCCTTATCGGTCAAGAGTATATTTCTATTGTTTTGAATAGCCTCAGTGTATGGAGCTTTTTGACTTACATAGATATGACCCTTAAACTGAGCCTTAGCCGCATCGTCAAGTATTCCTTTGTAGAGCTGGTTGGAATGACAGTTTGGAGTATTGTGATTAACCGAAACCTCATTATCAACAACTTGTTCCCTATCCACCATATACAAGCCATTCAAATCTGCACTTGCATACTCACCATCCAAATCAACATGTAACTTGTTCTTTATGTCGCCACCATTAATGCTTAACCAAAATGTTTTAAGCTCAGCGTTTTTTTCTAATGCAAAATTAGTCTTAGTGAAGATTGAAGATGAATTATTGATATTCTCCATCTTATAGTATTCCAAAGAAGAGTTTTGTTCTAAGAATACAGATATATTATTTTCCGTCTTACTGACATTCTCATTAACCGTATCATCACAGTAGATAAGTTTCAGATGACTATTTTCTCCAACAACAATAACAGTCTTAGACTCTATCCTCAAAGGCTCATAAGTCTTAATAACATCAAGGATTTGAAGTGGAGTAGTAAGTGTTATATTTTTTGGAATATAAATAAATAAGCCCTCATCCTCTTTTGACAAAGATTGAAGGTTTTTATTTGAATCTATAATTGATTTATGATTTTCCAGAGCAGACTTAATGCTGCAAATAATAACGTCCTTATCCAAAAGAACATCATTATCATTTCTCTCAAAGAAGAAACCATTATACTGGTGAATCCTATAGGTTTTTAGCTGAGTTAGATGACAACTAAAATCCGCAAAATCTTCTTCCTTAGGTCTTATTGCTTTTTTTAAATTATCCATAGTATTATCTAAGCCATTCGTAACCTTTTTCCTCAAGTTCAAGAGCCAATTCCCTTGGTCCTGTCTTAACAATCTTTCCCTCAAACAAAACGTGAACAAAATCAGGAACGATATAATCTAAAAGTCTTTGATAGTGAGTAATTAAAATAGTAGAAACCTCAGGCGACCTAAGAGCATTAACCCCAGATGCAACAACCCTAAGAGCATCAATATCCAAACCAGAGTCAGTCTCGTCAAGGATTGAAAGCGTAGGGTGAAGCATAGCCATTTGGAAGATCTCATTCTTCTTTTTCTCTCCACCCGAAAACCCCTCATTAACCGAGCGGCTCGCAAGCTTAGTGTCCAAATCAACAATCTTTTTCTGTTTCTCCATAAGCTTCATAAACTCCATAGAAGGCATAGGATCTAAGCCCTTATACTTCCTTTGCTCGTTTATAGCCGTCTTCATAAAATTAGCAATACTAACACCAGGAATTTCCACAGGATATTGAAACCCAAGGAAGATACCCTCAGCCGCCCTCTGCTCAACAGAAAGCTCAAAAAGGTTTTTACCCTCATAAAGAATCTCACCCTCAGTAACATCGAAAGTATCTCTACCAGCAATAATTGAAGCAAGAGTACTTTTACCATTGCCGTTAGGTCCCATAATAGCGTGAACCTCGCCCTTGTTAATCGTTAGATCAACACCCTTCAAAATCTCTTTACCATTAATTGAGGCATGAAGGTTTTTTATTTCTAATAATGACATATAATTTAATCGTTATTTTTTAATTTATCAATTTCATCTCTAAGCTCAGCCGCAGAGTCATAATCTTCTTGCTCAACAGCAATAGACAAAAGCGTCTCCAGCCCACTTAATTTCTTGTCGTCCGAAGACTCAATAATAATTTTAATATCGTTATAAGGCATCTCCCTATTGTCCATCTCACTCGAAGAAATGCCCACCTTTCTCAAGATCTCTTCGCTTGCAAAGATAGGTGATTTAAATTTAAGAGCCATATTAATAGCATCAGAACTTCTAGCATCAAAGAACTTTTTCACACCCTCACAAACGCATAAAATAGAAGCCGCATAAATCCCCTCATAGAAATTAGTAATAATCACTTCATCAATCCCAATTCCGAAATCATCTAAAACATTGAAAAACAAATCATGAGTAAGAGGTCTTGGCATAACCATATCATCCATAAGAGCAATAATTCTCTTAGCCTCCAAACCTCCAATACTAATAATCAATAACCTATCCCCCTCCTCTTCCTTCAAAAAAATATCATACAAGTTACCCATTAAAGACTCTTCCACCTTCTCAACAATCATTTTCTTTTTTTCCATAACACCTATAATATAAATTCAACTACCACTACTAACGCAAAGAAACCCAATTTCGTTTACAAAAATAATGAAAAATTTTATTTTGGCAATACATTATTATAAGAAAATTCAGAAACTAAATCTGCTGGTCAATAGCGTAAAGTGTTTTACTATCAGAATCCAATACAAAGAACTTAACATTATCTTTTTCGCCATGGAATAAAATACAATAATAAACACCATCCTTTTTAATAAGCCTTTCAACATCCTTTATCCTGACATCCATCTTAGAATTGCTTGACATATAATCTATTACCATAGAAATCCTACTATTAGAACTTGAATCCATAGGAGTTAATTCCCATTCTAAATTCTGTCCCAAATAACTAATCCGATTAGAAGATTTAATCTTATTTTCAAAATCTAATATCGTCTTTTCAGACAGCTCATAAGACTCAAAAACAGTACCATCACCATTGAAGCAACAAAACTCCTTAAAATTTGTTTTCTCACCAAACTCAACATCCTTAACACCAAGAATAGCAGGCAAATCCTTCTCGTAATTATTATTATTACAACTTGAGAACAAAACCGACAAAACGACTAACATAACAGGAAAACATACTTTTTTTCTCATATATCTATTTTTTTATTTTTAACCTAACAAACTGACAATAACTAAATAACCACACAATCTAATCAATCACTATAAGAAACCCTCTTCCCTTAAACTCCCATTCTCAAAAAACACCCTAAACGAGCCCACTTGCCTACCATTTTTATAAAAAGACTCCTCCCAAAGAGTACCATCAGGATAATAAAGCCTAAACTGACCGTCCAACTCATCATCCCTATAATAACTACTCTCCTCCAAAGTCCCATCAGGATAATAAAGCCTATAAGCCCCATCCATAACATCATTCTTAAAATAACAATCCTCCTTCAAAGTCCCATCACGATAATAAAACCTATAAGCACCATCAGCCATACCCTTCTTAAAAAACATCGACTCTTGCAAAGTCCCATCCTCATAATACGCCCTAAAACTACCATCTAAGACGTCATTCCTATAAAACCCATCTTCATACAAGTTCCCGTTCTCATAATAAGCCCTAAACGACCCCTCCCTCAAATCCTTCCTATAACTGATCTCCTGCTTCAAATTTCCATTCTCATAATACGTCCTAAAAACCCCATTTCTCCCCCCATTACAAGTCTGAGAAAACCCCATACCAATAAAACCAAACACCATTAATGATATAATCAATAAAACCTTATATCTCATAACCCATACAATCAACTAATTAATTCAACTTAACCAAAAATATAACCAATCTTCAAAGATAGAAAATAATTTTGAAATACATAGATATTTTATGCTAATTATTTTTATGGAAGAAATAAACAAGAAATGCCATTCAAATAAATGCAGTTAATTAATAATCTATTATAAATATTTACAAGGGCTTAAATTCTTTTTACGTGTTTGTTTAATATAATTCAAAAATAAATAATACAAGTAAGTTGGATATTAAATAAAACGCACTACATTTGCAACTACATTCACTAAATATAATATATAATAATATTTACAATGGAAAATGATAAACTTAAGCCTATACAGATTTACCAATTATTGGATGAAGAGTTTTTTATTCCGTCATACCAGCGTGGGTATAGATGGAGTACTACACAAGTAACTCAACTTTTAGATGATATTTGGGAGTTTTCAACAAAAAAAAACAAAACCGAAGAAGAATTTTATTGCTTACAACCTATAGTTGTAAAAGCTATTAAAGATAATCAAACTAAAAATCGCTGGGAAGTTCTTGATGGTCAACAACGTTTAACAACAATCCGTGTTTTTTTAAGCTACTTAGGAAGGCGTTCATTTTCAATTGAATATGAAACAAGACCAGATAGCAAAGAGTTTTTAAATAATCCTGAAAAAGCTAGATCTATTAATTGTATTGACTTTTTCTATATTTGGAATGCATATGAAACCACAAAAGTCTGGTTTGAAGATAAAAAAAAGCATGAAGGATTCGAAGATTTCTTATCATTATTTACTGAAGAGAAAACAAATCCTGTAAAAGTTATTTGGTATGAAATTGATGAAGATGATGATTCCATCGATATTTTCACTCGCTTAAATATGGGGAAAATACCATTGACCAATGCTGAACTTATTAAAGCTTTATTTTTAGGTAATGCAAATAAAAAAAACAAAAAACAGGAAATCAATTTTAAACAATTACAAATTGCATCTGAATGGGATGTGATTGAAAACTCTTTACAAGACGAATCATTTTGGTATTTTATTTATAATGAAATTGATAATAAATATGATACTAAAATTGAGTATATTTTTGATTTAATGAAAAATAAGAAAGATAACGAAGACCAATACTCCACATTCTATAAGTTTTCTGATGATTTTAAAGATAGAAAGAATACTAATAAAGAAAGTGATATAGAGGGCATTTGGCTTGATATAAAAAACTACTTTCTTACTTTTCAAGAATGGTATAATGACCGTGAACTCTATCATCTAATTGGTTTTATTATTACAACAGGAGGCGACATAAAGACACTAAAAGGAGAATCAAAAGGGAAGACCAAGTCTGATTTTAAAAAATATATTAAAGTAGAAATTTCTAAGATTATAAGACTTCACAATCGAAATATTGAAGAATTAAGCTATGATGAATCAAGAGATAAAGGCTTAATTAAAAAGATATTACTCTTGACAAACATACAAACTCATTTAAAAAATTCTCATTCAAAAAGTCGTTTCCCTTTTGACAGCTATAAAAAAGATAAATGGGATATTGAACATATTTTTCCACAAACAGAAATTAAATTGAAAGGAGATGAAAGAATTGAATGGGCACTATTAGTGCTTCAGTTTTATACAGGAAAAGTTTTTGAAAAAGGAGTAAGTGAAGAGGATATAAAACATGTGAAGGATATAGAAAATGATATAGGGACTTGCAAAAGCTTGATTGACATCATTAATAAAACTGATGACAGATCTTTTGCTGAACTATACGAAGAAATAAATGGCAACTTCAAACAAGGAACTCCTCCCGTTGCACATAATATTTCAAATTTAGTTCTTTTAGATTCTCATACAAACAGATCATTTAAGAATGCATATTTTGCAATAAAGAGGATGGTCATTATTAACAAAGAAAAGAAAGGAGATTTTATTCCTGTTTGCACAAGAAATATTTTTATGAAAGCTTATAGTAAACGATTTGATAAAATAATGTATTGGAACAAATCTGATGCAGATGATTATATGAAAGAAATAAAATTACTTTTAAATGATTATTCACCTAAAATAGAAGAAAAACATGAAAATGTATAATACAAATCCTAAGTCAGGAGAGCGTCTTAGTTTCTTCGAACTTTTAGGTAAAAGAAACTACAAGGTTGAAATTCCAATTATTCAACGTGATTACGCACAAGGAAGAGTATCAAACAAAGAAGTTAGAGACCTTTTTGTAGATGCATTAAAATCATATCTTGATGAAAGGATACCTAACCGGGACCTCGATTTTGTCTATGGTAGCTTGTTGGAAGAAGAAATAAACGATTGTCCAATATTTATTCCTTTAGACGGACAGCAAAGACTTACAACCTTATTTCTTCTTCATTGGTATATTGCAGCAAAAGAAGATAAATTAGAATCATTTAGAGAGTATTTTGCTATTCCATTATTAAATAATAACTGGCAATCTAAATTCACTTATGAAACTCGAACAAGTGCAAAAGAGTTTTGTAATGCAATTGTTTCAGCATCATTTGGATTAATGGATATCAAGAACAAGACCAAACTTGTTTCAGATATAATTAAAGATCAGCAATGGTATTTTTTATCTTGGAAGAATGATCCAACAATTCAAGGGATGTTGGTTATGTTAGACGCAATTCATGAAAAATTTAAAGATGAAGAAAAAGATTATTACGATTTACTTATTGATTTAGATAATCCAATAATTACATTTCAGTTTCTTAAACTTGAAAAATTTGGTTTAACAGATGACTTATATATAAAAATGAATTCTCGAGGGAAACCTTTAACTGCATTTGAAAATTTTAAAGCTAAATTTGAGAAACAAATAAAAGAATCTGAATATAATAACAAAATCTATAACTTAGATTATTATTCAGAATCTGTGACGCTTCAAAAATATTTTTCACATAAAATAGACACTGATTGGGCAAATTTATTTTGGGCTTATATAAAAGAAGAACTTCCCAAAAATTCATCCTCAACAAGTGAAAATATTGTTACTAGATTTGACAATATGGTAATGAATCTATTTAGATTTTATATCATCAATTATGTTGCTGGGAAAATAGGTTATGAAAAAATTGTTGAATATTTAATTCCAGAAGAGAGGAATATATCATATAGATATTATCAAGAAAACAATTGTTTTGATTCTCAAAGCGTACCTAAACTAATATCTTTGCTAGATATTTTACAAAATGGTTATCAAAAAGCAAAACAATTTCTTTCAGACTTTTATTATTTTAACGAAAACATAGTAAAAAAATTGTTGACAGAAGAACCTAAAATAATTTATAAAGATCGTGTTATAATACATGCATATTTTGAATATCTTATAGAATGGAGTGATAAGAATAACTCTACAAATAATGAAGGATTAAAAAAATGGATGCGTCTACTTTACAATCTTTCTGAAAATAAAGAATATAATAAGGTAGAAGACTTTATATATTCTATAAAAGGAATTAATACATTACTAGAAACTAGCCTTGACAACGATAGTATCAACAATTATATAATAAAAACGAAAGTAATCACAGGATTTGATAAACTACAGATTATAGAAGAAATAATTAAAGCTCACTTAATTGAAAAAAATACAGATTGGGAAAAATTAATTTATAAAGCAGAACAACACGGTTATTTTAATGGACAAATTGGTTTTTTACTCCGCATATCTGGGATATCAAAATATTATTCTAAAGAAGATAATTGTGATTGGGATGATATACAAGATAATATATTTAAGGAAAGGTTTTTAGAATATTTTGAGAAAGCATCAATGATTTTTAATGAAAAAGGGTTAAAAAACGAATATGATAAAGGAGGTAATTTTATTTGGAAAAGAGCATTATTAACTATTGGGGATTATTTAAAATATTCAAAAGGAAATAAAAGTTTTCTTAAAAATGATGATCGTGATATTAGCTGGAAAAGATTTTTAAAAGATGATAACAATGGAATTGTTGAAACTATATTCGATGCTTTTGATAAAGAGAATGATATTAAATCATTAAACACTTTAATTAACAATTATTCAAATGACGATTGGAAAAGAAAGTTCATTACAACACCTGAATTGTTTAATGTCCTGGGAGATAATAGTTTTGTTAGGGAAGAACCAAATTATGGTTTTATTTTGCTTACCAAAATACAACTCAACGGTAGACATTTTGAATTATATTCCTATTCATTATTCTTGAATTATATAGAAAATAAAAATATTTATCCATTTACAAAATCAAAATATATTACATTAGTTGGAAAAAATGAATCTCTCAAGCCACATATTAAAATAAGCAACTGGAATTTTGAAAATATCAAATATGGTATTAATATTATCTTTGATAATAAAGATAATAAATATGAACTTCGCTTTTATAGTGAAACAGATGAATTCAACGATAAAATCAAACCGATATTAGAAAATGAGTATTTACAGTATTATGATGCAGATTTTCTTACTAATTATTATAATTATTATAATTATTATTTCACATACTTTAAAACCGAAGAAGAAACAATAGAGAAAATAAACTCCTTATGCGAATCATTTAAAGAACTAGTATGTATACCAGAAAATACAATTCAGAACAACTAAACCCTCTAAAAAAACCATACAATCCTACTCATCCTTTAATCTACTATTCATCGTTTTGCTGCTTGCTTAGCAAGAATCCTGAATCATACAAAAGAGATAATATAAAAGAGGTTACCCAAACAAATGAGTAACCTCTTATTTTTTTTGAAATTATATTATTGAATTACACATTGGACTATTTGAAAACTATCTCTACTTGTGGTTTTGATTTTCTATTAAATGTATATTCTTTATCATATTTTGGAGGGTTAGAAGCACTCATTTCAACGTAAACTAATTTATCACAATCAGCAAAAGCAAAGTCTCCAATTTTTCTAACAGAAGAAGGGATTGTTACTGAGGTTAAATTACTACAACGTTGAAAAGCAAAATCTCCAATTGTCTTAACAGAATTTGGAATAGTTATTGATGTTAATCCACTACAATTAAGAAAAGCATTATCCCCAATTGACGTAAGAGAATTAGGTATTGTTATTGAGGCTAATCTATTACAATCAGCAAATGCCCAATCTCCAATTGAAGTAACCGAATTAGGGATTGTTATTGAGGTTAAGCTACTACAATCCGTAAAAGCCCATTCTCCAATTGAAGTGACAGATGAAGGAATTGATATTGAGGTTAATCCACTACATTTAGAAAAAGCATAGTCTCCAATTGAAGTAACAGAATTAGGAATTGTTATTGAAGTTATTTTTTTAAAACCAGCAAAAGCCATATCTCCAATAGAAGTAACCGAATATTCATTACCTTCATAAATAAATGTATTTGGAATTTGAATATGCCCACTTAGATTTTTATCATTGAGATTTTCAACCCCTACCTCATAAGGTGATTTAGAAGATGTTACTTCAAAATATAAAGTTTGACCGTCAATGTCAGCACTTAAACGATCATTTTGACCATTTACACTAATCCCTATTAAGAGAATTGCGAAAATAACTAATAGTTTCTTTTTCATGATATTTTGTTTTTTAATCCTCAAAGGTAGAAAATATTTTTGAATTAGATTAAGAAATTATGTGTAAAATGTTTTTATCAGAATCAGTATTTACAGGATTAAAGGATTTTCAAGATTTCACGTCAATATAATGTATAACTTACAATCCTGTAAATCCTGATTCAGACAAAAGAAACGACAAACCAAACCGTACAATCATACTAATCATTTAATCACATAAATCACAGTTCGAGACAAAATCACAGTTCAGACAAAAAAATCAAAAAAGAGGGGGATAACATATCCCCCTCAACGTCCTTAGACTTTTGACCTTGTAGAGACGCCCAATTGGGCGTCTCTACCGATGATAATTAATAATTGAAAATTGATTATTGCAACCCTTTTATTTCCAAATCTGCTTCGACGTATGCTGCCTTTGCAAGGGAGCGTTTGAACTCGGGGGTTGGGTAGAACCTACAGCGAGTGGATTTGATGGTTGAGGCATCGACTGACTCTAAGTTCTGTTGAACCTTGACCTTTATTGATGGGATAAAAGAACCAAGGTAGTTGAACTTGACTGCTGAGCCGTTTTGGATGTGACGAGAGACTGTCATCTCAAGTGCTTTAAGGCAGGCTAAAACGTCAGGGTAGGACACAGTGGTGGACTCTGTGATTTCTTGACAAAGCTGATCCATCGAAACATCGTTTGAACGGAATAATCTTGCCATAAACTTGATGCCAGGGCTTGCCCCTACTTGAATGTTTCTCTGAACTTTAACATACTTAATCATAACTTTATACGATTGACCTTATACTATCGCGAGGTTTTTTGTTTCATTAATTGTGAATTAGCAAATACACTGAGCTCCTATGTCTTTTTAATCACCTTACAAAGGTAGTGAAATTATCCGATATATGAGCAGTAATATTAAGAAAAAATTAGATTATTTTACTCTATTTTGCTTAGATTTTCTTAGTCATTTGTTAAATTTCCTAACTCTGCGTTTCAAGAAATTCTTCCTTTGATTCAGGATTTTCTTCCTGCGTTTCATTAGACGCCGTAATAAATCTCTTGGCAAAATCGGGGTCAGAAAAGCCAAGGAACAAGTCCGCAACATCAAGCCCATCTTCAATCTCCATCTTCTTTGCAATGTCTTCAAAAACCCTCGAAACAAGTATATTAGAGCCTATCTGCTTGTTTATCTCTTCCGCCTTTTGCTTCCACTCCTCATAGCATCCAAAATCTGCAAAAGCCAATATCTTCGCCCTCTTAATTGGCTCAATTTTCTGCGAATTTAGGTTTTTAAGCCCTCCTGTTGCCATGAAATTAATTTGTGGGTGGAATAATGACATAATGAGAGCCGTCTTCTCACTCTCCACAATAGCAATGATTTTTTCAGGATATTTATTAATCAGATGCTCCCCAAACAAACACTGCGTCATCTCCCAGTCTTTCGGTAGCATTCCGTCCTTCTTCATATGAGTGTGAACCCAGTCCACAGGAGGCGTAAATTTCACCCTCGAACCCCCTTCCAAAAACTCCACAGAGTCCTCTCTCTTCCTCTTTCCAGTCTGTGGATCATAAGCCATAATCTTACCGCTCCTAACCCTTGCACGCCTGTCTATCTGCCAAAAAACCACTCTCCCATCCTTTGACGCCCCAACAAAATAATCCCTCATAACCCTCTTAATATCCTCCTGTGGGAACTTAGTCCTAAAGAACTCAAGCAGGGTTGACTCGTTAGCCATTGACTTAATAACAAACCTATTATCAATCGATTTAATTGGTTTTATCTCTTTCTTTGTATTCATATTAATTATATTATTAAAATTTATTTCTTTTCTCTTTTCTGGGTTCATTTCAAAGAACATTTTAGGGCTAAGATGATATCCGCAAGACACTTGATGGTTGCAAATCCCCACCCGATTATCTATATACTCCCCTGTCTCCCTATCAATATACCTTGTAAAGCATCTATTCTTACCGCATTTAGGACAAGTAAACCTGGTCTTAATTCCTGCATATTTTTCTAATTCTATTCCCATATTGTTTATATTTAATTGGTTAATGTTTAATTGGTTAATGTTGATATTATTAATGTTTATATTTATCATATTTGTATTGTGTATGTATTTTAATATTACAGAATTTTCTATTATTTTTGGATGTTTTTGGTCTATAGTCCGCTTTTATTTTATAACATATTGGAAATGAAGTTCAGTCCGCTAGTCCACCCCCCTTAGAAGAGTGGATTGGTGAACCAAGTATAGAGTACTTTAA
>JBAYYI010000039.1:0-21225 GCA_041673165.1 Bacteroidales bacterium | reverse complement strand
TTAATCCTGCAATTGCCATACCTATTGCTGTTCCTACAATTCCTGATTCTGCAAGTGGGGAGTCAAAAACTCTTTCTACTCCATATTGTTTTTGTAGTCCTTCAGTTACCCTAAAAACTCCGCCCTCAACACCTACGTCCTCTCCGAAAACTACAACGTTCTTATCTTCTTTTAATTTTATATCTAATGCGTCATTAATTGCGCCAACCATATTCATTATCTTCATAGCTCTTACTTTTTACTTGTTTGAGAAACTTTTTCATTTTTCCATCTATAGAACTCAATAAGCTTATGCTCTTGATCCTTTAATTCCTGAGGCATTTCAGCATACATAAACTTAAATATGTCCTCTGGCTTATACTCAGGGAAGTTTTCAGCTTCAATAAATTGTCTGTCAACTTCTTTCTTAAATTGTTCTATGATGTTTTCTTCTTCTTTGTCAGACCAAAGTCCATTATCTTTTAGGTATTTATTTAACCTATCTAACGGATCTTTCTCATGCCAAGACTCTTCCTCTTCTTTTGTTCTATACTTTGTTGGGTCATCACTTGTTGTGTGAGCTCCCTTCCTATAAGTTACTGCCTCAATAAGTACTGGACCTTCTCCATTATCACATGCCTCTTTAGCATCTTGTAAAACTCGTAGCATTGCAAAATAGTCATTCCCATCAACCTGAATGCCTTTTACTCCATAAGCCAAAGCCTTAATTGCTAAGGACTCAGAAGCTGTTTGCATTTTCACAGGTGTTGAAATACCGTATTGATTGTTTTGTATAATAAAGATAACAGGAACTTTCCAAACTCCAGCAAAGTTAATTGCCTCGTGGAAATCTCCCTCCGATGTTCCTCCATCGCCAACAAAGGCATAGACTAATTCTTTTTTCTTATTATATTTTATTTCGTAGCCAATTCCTGCTGCATGCAAGAGTTGTGATGCAATAGGAACACTAATCGGTAATACCTTCTTAGCATTCTTATAAGCATTTCCCTCTTCGTAGCCCATAAACAAAAGGAATAACTCCTTTAAGGTTACTCCCTTAGACAGCATTGCACCCATTTCTCTAAATGCAGGCACAAGCCAATCCTTTTCTTCAATTATTGTGGCTGTTGCTCCTGAAATTGCTTCTTGACCATAGTTAGGTGGATAAGTGAAAATCCTACCTTGACGTTGGTAATTAACAATCTGCAAATCGGCAGTTCTTGCAAATAGCATATCCTTATAAGCCTTTAAGACTCTTTCTGGTGATACTTTTGGCATTAATTTGTTATCGATAATCTTCCCATGATTATCCATAACTTGAAACATTAACTTATTAATTGGGTTGTATTCATTAAACATATTAAATCGTATTATTTGGTTTGTTTTTATAAATCTCGTTATACTTTAAACTAATAACTATATATACTATTATTATATTTTACAGATTTTATCTATAAGCTTATAGATTATTTAGATATCTAAGCGTTTTTCTTTCTTTGATTCAAGAAATTAGATCTTTGATTCAGTAAATCCTTTCTTTGATCTAATTTATTGTTTCTTTGATTCATTTCACAGAGAAAGGAGGATAGAAAGATTTACTTAAAATATGGGTATTAAGAGTTGTACATATGCAAATATACATACGAAAACAAAAAAATGCAAATAAAAGAGGAAATTATTTGACTTATTTTAGAAATTGATGAAGAAGAATAGAGTGCCTACGCTAATTATTATCCAAAGTGCAATTCCTAAGATAAAGGCTCTTGGGCCAGCTGTTCTAAGGTCTTCAAGTGAAAAGGATGTACCTATTAGAAAGAGAGCTAAGGTCATTCCTCTTTTTCCTAACCAACTAATATGATCATAGTCCTTGCTGTATTGAGGGAAGAAATATGCAACCAAAATAGCGATGACGAAATAAAGGATAAACCATGGTATTTTGATTTTCGATAGCTTGCTTTCTTTTCTATTAATGAATACTACAAGAAATGAAAGAGGTATTATCCAAAGTGTCCTTGTTAGTTTAACGGTTGTTGCAATTTCTAATGCCTCTGACCCATAGGCTGCTGAGGCTCCAACAACTGATGAAGTGTCGTGAATTGCTATTGCTGACCAGTATCCAAAGTTTTCTTGGCTCATACCTAAGGCGTGTCCAATTGGGGGAAATATAAACAGAGCTACTGCATTTAGAACGAAAACGACTGTTAGGGCAAAGCTTATTTGATTGTTTTTGGCGTTTATTATTGGAGAAACTGCAGCAATTGCAGACCCTCCACATATTGCTGTTCCAGATGAAATAAGCATTGTTGTATTTCTTTCTACCTTAAGAAGCTTACCAATTATCAGACCAAAGAAAAACACTAAGATTACTGATGCAGCTGTTAGCCAAACACCTGTTTGTGAAGTTTTAATTACTTTTTCAAGGCTCATCCCAAATCCCATCAGAACAATAGACCATTGAAGTATTTTGGAAGTGTATCCACTTACATCATATGGTTTTTTAATTCTAAGTACGGTAAGGAGGATTCCCGCCCCTAAGGCCATTGGTGCAGTAAAGAAAGGCATTAGGCATAAGAAAGGAATTATAAAGTATAGAGCTGATAGTTTTTTCATCTTATTCATTAATTTAAATCACGTGCAAAATTACATTTTTTCTTAGACTTTTAGTGTTATTTTGATTAGTAAGTATAATTATTATTTCTGATTTGAAATATTTGTAAAAGAAAGAATAGGCAGGCAAACTGAGAGTGTAAATATGTTTAAAAGTCATAACTAAAACCAAAGAAAAGCATTGATATAGTAAAAGATTAAGTATTTTTTCTTTATTTATAGGTAAGGTTATTTTTTCTTCTTATCTTTGTGCCTCCAATTACACCCCTATTTTTGATGTGTAATTGTTGATTTGTTTACTATTACATTAAATATTGATATGAGAGAAAGTAAGTTAGGATTAGACTTTGAGAAAGTTGATTATGCAAAGCAATTAGCTAAAAATATTTCTAATGATGTTCAAACCTTTGTTGACAGCTATTCTACTGTTGCAGTTGAGCGTACATTATGCAGATTAGTGGGTATTGATGGTGTTGATTCTAATGAGGCTCCACTTCCTAACATCTTAGTGGATTTTATTAAGGACAAGGGAATGCTTAAACATGGTGTCTTATTCCTAATAGGCAATGCAATCGTTGCAACTGGTCTTAGTCCTCAAGAAATTGCAGAAAAAACCATATCTAACGAATTAGATATAACCACACTTGCACTTTGTGATGAAGCAAAAGCTCATAAGGCACTTCAGCCATATATCGATAAAAGCATAGAAAGAATTGCAGGTAATCGTAATAAAAGAGAAAACTTTATTGCAAACAATAGCGAAGGAGCAAAACCATATTTATATGTTATTGTTGCAACAGGAAATATATATGAAGACGTTATACAAGCACAAGCTGCTGCTCGTCAAGGTTCAGATATTATTGCTGTTATTAGAACAACAGGTCAAAGTCTTTTAGATTATGTTCCTTATGGTGCAACAACCGAAGGATTTGGAGGAACTTTTGCAACACAAGAAAACTTTCGTATTATGCGTAAAGCATTGGATGAGGTGGGTGAAGAAGTTGGTAGATATATAAGACTTTGCAACTACTGCTCAGGTCTTTGTATGCCAGAAATTGCAGCAATGGGAGCTTTAGAGGGCTTAGATGTTATGCTAAATGATGCTCTATACGGCATTCTTTTCCGTGATATCAATATGCAAAGAACCCTTGTTGACCAGTATTTCTCAAGAATTATTAATAGTTTTGCTGGTGTTATAATCAATACTGGTGAAGATAACTACCTAACAACAGCAGATGCTTTTGAAGAGGCTCACACTGTTTTGGCTTCAGACCTAATTAACGAACAACTTGCTTTTGCAGCAGGACTTCCAGAAGAACAAATGGGACTTGGACATGCTTTTGAAATGGACCCAGAGCTTGAAAATGGATTCCTTTACGAACTTGCACAAGCTCAAATGACTCGTGAAATATTCCCTAATGCTCCATTGAAGTATATGCCACCTACGAAGTTTATGACAGGTAATATATTCCGTGGTCAAATTCAAAATGCACTATTCAACGCAATAAGCATTTGGACAGGACAAGGACTTCAACTTTTGGGTATGTTAACAGAAGCAGTTCACACCCCTTTTATGAGCGATAGATATCTTGCAATTGAGAATGCTAAATATATTTTTAGCAATATGAAATCTATTGGAGACGAGGTTGAGTTTAAAAAAGGTGGAATGATGCAAAAAAGAGCTCAATCGGTTCTTGATGATTCAATTGCACTACTTAAAAGAATTGACGAAGAGAGTTTATTTGATGCTATTGAAAAAGGAATATTTGCAGACATTAAGCGTCCAAAAGACGGTGGAAAAGGCTTAGCTGGTGTTTTTGAAAAAGATGAGCATTATTATAACCCATTTATAGATCTTATGAAAGGGAAACGATAAGCCCAACAATCGTCAGACCAAAATATTAGTTAGAAAAAGAAGTGATAAATATAAAGAAAAGAAATAATGAGCACTGGATTATATTCAACAGATAAGAAAGAGTTTAGCAACGAACTAAATCTAAAAGAAATAAAGCCTTACGGTGACACAATGAATGATGGTAAAACACAATTAAGCTTTACACTTCCTGTTCAATGTGGCGATGAAGCAATTGAGGCTGCAAAACAATTAATGAAAAAGATGGGATTTGAGAACCCTCAAGTTGTTTTTTACAAAGAACTAACCAAAGGATTTACTTTTTTCAACTGCTATGGCTCCTGCACTCACAATATAGACTTCACTACAATTGTTGTACCTAAGGTTGACAGTACTGTTATGAGTATGACAGAAACAGATGAATATATCAAACAAAACATAGGAAGAAAACTTGTTGTTGTTGGTGCAAGCACAGGAACAGATGCTCACACAGTAGGAATTGATGCTATCATGAATATGAAAGGCTTTGCAGGACATTATGGTCTTGAGAGATATGATATGATTGAGGCAATAAATTTGGGTAGCCAAGTTCTAAATGAAGACTTTATTGCAAAAGCAATTGAACTTAAAGCCGACTGTCTATTAGTTTCTCAAACAGTTACTCAAAAGGATGTTCATATTAAGAACCTTATTGAGCTTGTTGAGATGTTAGAAGCTGAAGGATTAAGAGATAAAGTTATTCTTTGTTGTGGAGGGCCAAGACTTAATCATGAACTTGCAAAAGAACTTGGTTATGATGCAGGATTTGGAATGAACACTTATGCAGACAATGTTGCTTCTTATATGGCAGAGGAGTTTGTTAAGAGAATGAAATAAAAAAATAATACAGAAAATAGATATGGATAAAAATGAAATAAGAGATGTAATTGCAAAGCGTGCTGCTCTCGAACTAAAAGATGGTTATCTTGTGAATTTAGGAATTGGTCTTCCAACCCTTGTTCCAAATTATCTTAAAGAAGGTGTTGAGGTTTTGCTTCAATCTGAAAATGGGATTATTGGAATGGGTGCAAGCCCAAAAGAAGGAGAAAAAAATAAAGAGATAGTTAATGCAGGAGGAGCCTATACTTCAATTGTTGAAGGTGGAACAACTTTCGATAGTGCTATGTCTTTTTCAATTATTAGAGGAGGACATGTTGATGTTTCAATCTTAGGAGCTATGCAGGTTGACGAGCATGGAAACCTTGCAAACTGGGCAATACCTGGCAAAAAGGTTCCTGGAATGGGAGGAGCTATGGATTTAGTTGTTGGAGCTAAGAAAGTTATTCTTGCAATGGAACATACTGCAAGAGGAAGCCATAAAATTCTAAAAAGCTGTACCCTACCCCTAACTGCGGCAGGTCAAGTGAATATGATAATTACTGAAATGGGAGTTATGGATATTACTCCTGAGGGCATTGTTCTTAGAGAATTACATCCAGCATTTAGTCTTGAAGAAATTAAACAAGCAACAGAGGCTGAGCTAATTATTCCAAAGGATTTAATACCAATGCAATTACATTAAGCTCAATTAAACATTATAATTAAGAAAATAATTCAATAATAATTAACCAAGAAAATAGAATAGATATGGAAAAAGTATATATAGTATCAGCAAAAAGAACTGCTGTTGGAAAATTCTTAGGTTCTTTATCGACTGTTCCTGTTGCTGAATTTGGCTCCTCTGTTGTTGAAGCCATATTATCTGAAACCAAAGTAAGAGCATCAGATATTGATGAAGTTATTGTTGGTAATGTTTTGATGGCAGGTCAGTTTCAAGGTGTAGCACGTCAAATTGCAGTTAAGGCAGGAATTCCTTATGAGGTTCCAGCTTATGGAGTTAATATGATTTGTGGCAGTGGAATGAAAGCTGTAATGAATGCTTTTGATTCTATTCGTGTTGGTGATGCTTCAATTGTTATTGCAGGAGGTGCAGAAAGTATGTCAGGTGCAGGCTTTATCATCCCTCCAACAATTAGAAATGGTACTAAGATGGCAGACTTCAATGTAAAAGACCATATGATTACTGATGCATTAACTGATGCATTTTCAGGTCTTCACATGGGAATAACAGCAGAAAACATTGCAAAAGACTTAGATATAGATAGAGAAGAACAAGATAAATTATCAATACAATCACAAGAAAGAGCCATTAAAGCAATAGAGGACCTAAAGTTTAAAGATGAAATAGTCCCAGTTGAAGTTAAGTTCAAAAAGTTCTCAAAGATGTTTGATGAAGATGAATTTCCAAACAGAGAATCAACTCTTGAAAAGCTTTCATACCTAAGACCAGCATTCCAAAACCCAGGAACTGTAACTGCAGGAAATGCTTCTGGAATTAACGATGGTGCCGCTTTCGTTATGCTTGCTTCAGAATCAGCTGTAAAGAAACATAAACTTACTCCTTTAATGGAAATCGTTGCAGCAGGTCAAGGTGGAGTTAACCCTGCAAAAATGGGTTTAGGTCCTGTTCCTGCAATCAAAAACGCACTCTCAAAAACAAAACTTAAACTAAAAGATATTGAACTATTGGAGCTTAACGAAGCATTCGCAGCACAAGCTCTTGGAGTTCGTCAACTACTTTGCCAACAACATAATGTGACACCTGAATGGGTTAATGAAAGATGTAATGTTAACGGAGGAGCTATTGCACTTGGTCATCCAGTTGGAGCTTCAGGATGTAGAATCATCGTAACTCTAATCCACGAAATGCTACATTCAAAGAAAAGTTTAGGACTTGCCTCACTATGTATTGGAGGAGGAATGGGAACCGCAATTATATTAAAAAATACAAACATTAAATAGATTGTAATATTATGACTAAAATAAAAGTAGGAGAAACCTACACTGAAAAGGTTAGATATACCCAAGCAAATGTTGATACTTTTGCACAAATATCAGGAGACAACAATCCAATTCACATCAATGCTGAATATGCAGCAAAGACTCCATTTGGAAAACCAATCGTTCATGGTTTTTTCGCTGGAGCTATTTTCTCAAAAGTTTTTGGAACCACTTGGCCAGGAGAAGGAACAATTTATATGTTCCAAGAGATGTCATTCCGTGCTCCAGTTTTCGTTGAAAATGACTATACAGCAAAATTTGAAGTTATTGAAATCAATGAAGAAAAACACAGAGGAGTTATTAAATGTACACTTGAAGACGCAGAAGGAAAAGCAGCTATTATTGGCGAGGCTAAACTAATGCATAAAGAACGCTTCTAAAAAAGACAAACAAGACCAAGTATTACTTATAGTATGTTCTATTAAGAAATATATTGGTTAATTTATATATAAACACAATGAAAAGATTAGAAAACAAAGTTGCAATCATTACTGGCGGAGCCGCTGGTATTGGAGAAGCAACCGCAAGAAAATTTAAAGAAGAAGGTGCAAATGTAATAATTTGGGACCTTGATGAAACAAAAGGCAATGCACTTGCAAAAGAGCTTGGTGCAACATTTGCAAAAGTAAACACAGCAAACTACGAACAAATTGAAGTTGCTGCAAAAGCTGTAAACGACAAATTTGGCAGAATTGATATCCTTATCAATAACGCTGGAATAACACGCGACAGTTCTGTTAAGAAAATGACAGTTCAACAATGGCAACAAGTTATTGATGTAAACTTATCAGGTGTTTTCTATTGTTCTAAAATAATTAGCGAATATATGGTTGCAAACAACTTTGGAAGAATAATCAATGCTTCTTCTGTTGTTGGAGTTTACGGTAACTTCGGACAAGCAAACTATGTTGCAACGAAGGCTGGTATCATTGGAATGACAAAAACTTTTGCAAGAGAGTTTGGTCGTAAAGGCATAACTGTTAATGCTATTGCTCCAGGATTTGTATCAACTGAAATGGTTGCTGCAATGCCAGAAGACGTTTTAGCAGGAATGAAAGCTAAGGTGCCAATTGGACGCCTTGGAGAACCAAAAGAAATTGCTAATGTATATGCTTTCCTTTCTTCAGATGAGGCATCATATATCAACGGTCACACAATAAGTGTTGACGGTGGAATGACTGTATAACAATATATTAATAGACTAATATAAATAAAAACAAAATGAGTAAACAAAAACATATAAAGGTTATTATTGCTGATATTGTTGTTGTGAAACTTGATTAAACAATCATGGCGGGGAGATTATATCCTCGCCATTTTTAATATATAAACAAAATAAGAAATGGATTTTAGCTTAAAGATAGAAGAAGAACTATTTCTGCAAATGATTAGAGAGTTTGCTGAAAAAGAAGTTAAGCCTTTTGCTGCTGAGATAGACGAATTAGAAAAATTCCCTATTGAGATAGCACATAAAATGGGCAAAATAGGAATTATGGGTATTCCAGTTCCTGTTCAATATGGTGGTCAAGGAGGTTCAAATCAAATGTATTCAATGGCAGTTGAAGAACTTTCAAGAGTTTGTGGCACAACAGGCGTTGTTGTTTCAGCTCACACCTCACTTTGCGTTGCACCTATTATGGAAAATGGAACTGAAGAACAAAAGATGAAATACCTTCCAAAACTTGCATCAGGTGAGTGGATTGGTGCTTTTGGACTAACAGAACCTGGCGCAGGAACAGATGCAGCACTTCAACAAACAGTAGCTGTTGATGCTGGAGACAAATACATACTAAACGGTTCTAAGATATTTATCACAAATGCTGGATTTGCTCACGTTTACGTTGTTATTGCAATGACTGACAAATCACAAGGCACAAGAGGTATATCTGCATTTATTGTTGAAAGAGGAACACCAGGTTTCACAATTGGTAAAGAAGAAAAGAAGTTAGGTATTCGTGGCTCTTCAACTTGCGAACTAATATTTGAGAACTGTGAAATACCAAAAGAAAACCTATTAGGAAAAGTAGGTAAAGGATTTGGATTAGCAATGAAAACCCTTGATGGTGGAAGAATTGGTATCGCAGCACAAGCTCTTGGCATAGCACAAGGAGCAATGGACGAAACAGTAAAATACACTAAGGAAAGAAAACAATTTGGAAAATCAATTGCAAAATTCCAAAACACACAATTCCAATTAGCAGATATGGAAACAAAAGTTCAAGCATCACGCTTACTTGTTCGTCATGCTGCATACAAAAAAGACAAAGGAATGCCTTATTCAGTAGAAGCTGCAATGGCTAAACTTTTTGCATCAGAAACATCAATGGAAGTAACCACAAAAGCAATACAATTCCATGGTGGATATGGATACACTCGTGAATATCCTGTTGAAAGAATGTTCAGAGATGCAAAAATCACTGAAATATACGAAGGGACATCAGAGGTTCAAAGAATGGTAATTTCAGGTAATTTATTAAAGTAAAATTGAAACAGAGATGAAAATAGTTGTTTGTATAAAACAAGTTCCAGATACAACGGAGGTAAAACTCGATCCAGTTACAGGGACATTAATTAGAGAAGGAGTTCCAAGTATTATGAACCCTGACGATAAGGGTGGCTTAGAACTTGCACTCGAACTTAAAGATAAATATAATGCAGAAGTGACCGTTATCACAATGGGACCTATGCAAGCTGAAGCAGTTCTTAGAGAAGCATTCGCAATGGGAGCTGACAAAGCAATACTTCTATCAGATAGAAAATTTGCAGGAGCAGACACACTTGCAACCTCAAACGCATTAGCAGGAGCAATACGCACATTAGAATATGACTTAGTGATAACAGGACGTCAAGCAATTGATGGAGACACTGCACAAGTAGGACCACAAATAGCAGAACACCTTGACCTTCCTCAAGTTTCTTATCTTCAAAACTTAAAATATGATGGAAAGAAAACCTTCACCATCAAAAAAGCAACCGAAGATGGATACCAAATTGTTGAAGTAGATTCACCATGCCTTGTAACCGTTCTTGCATCTGCAAATGAAGCAAGATACATGTCAGTTAGAGGAATTGTTGAAGCATTTGACAAACCAGTTGAAGTAATGGGAGCAGATAAAATTCAAGTTGACGAATCAAAACTTGGACTTAAAGGCTCACCAACTAAGGTTAAGAAAGCCTTTACTAAGGGAGTTAAATCAGCAGGACAGGTTTACGAAGTTGACACCGAAGAAGCAGTAGGTATCATTATCAGTAAATTAAAAGAAAAGTTTATAATCTAATATAAGGAGTAACTAAAAATGAATAAATCAGAATATAAAAACGTTTTTGTATTTGCCGAACAAAGAAATGGCGAAATTCAAGGAGTTGCTTTTGAATTATTAGGTAAAGCACGTGACTTAGCAAAAGACCTACAAGAAGAAGTATATGCAATTCTACTTGGAGGAAATGACGTTGAAAAGAAAGCTCAAAGCCTTATTGCTTACGGAGCAGACAAAGTAATTGTAGCATCATGTCCTTTTCTTAAAGACTATACTACCGAAGCTTATTCACAAGCAATAACTCAAATAGTAAACACTTACAAACCATCAGTAATATTACTTGGTGCAACAGTTATAGGAAGAGACCTTGGCCCAAGACTATCCGCAAGACTAACCACAGGACTAACAGCAGACTGCACACGTTTGGAAATATCAGAAGAGAAAGAACTTCTAATGACTAGACCTGCATTTGGTGGAAACCTAATGGCAACAATTGTATGTTCAGACCATAGACCACAAATGTCAACCGTACGTCCAGGAGTTATGAAATCAATGGATATGGACGAAACAAGACAAGGCGTAATAGAAAAAATAAAAATCGATTTCGACGAATCTAAATTCAAAGTAAAAATCATAGAAACTGTTAAAGAACAAACCAGCATGGTTGACATAACAGAAGCTAAGGTATTGCTTTGTGGAGGAAGAGGAATTGGAACAGGACAAGGATTTGAAAACCTAAAAGACCTTGCACAACTAATGAATGCAGAAGTAGCAGCATCCCGTGCAATTGTTGATGCAGGACTAATCGGACACGAACGTCAAGTAGGACAAACAGGAAAAACCGTTCGCCCAGACCTATACATTGGATTTGGTATCTCAGGAGCAATCCAACACATGGCAGGAATGGAAGAAAGTGAATTCATCGTAGCAATCAACAAAGACCGCTACGCACCAATCATGCAAATGGCAGACCTTGGAATAGTTGGAGACGTAAGACAAATCATCCCAGCACTAACACAAAGACTAAAGAGCATAAAGAAATAAACCTAAGAAATTAGGCGATTTAAAAGCTCAACAAATAAGAAGCGGTACTAAAAACAAATTAGTTACCGCTTTTATTATGCTTAATAAGAAAAGTATTTATAAATTCGCCAAATATTATAATGAAATGCTAATATTCTTATGAAAAAAAAATTAGTCTTATTTCTTTTATTAGGTCTAACTTCAATTGGTATATCATCTTGTAGCAAAAAGGATTATATTCCAGAAATAACCATTTCAGATAAAACAACTGAAATTAGAGGAGGAACAATTCCTGATGGAATATATTTTAGTTCTATTAATGCTTTCGAATTAGAACTCACTTATATTGATAACAAATTAACTAAACGTATTGTTAATGGAGAAGAAGTCGATATTTCATTAAATCCAAAACAAATCATTATTATTGGTGAAGGTAATGAAAGTAATGCTATGGATTATTCTATGGAAATTTACAGAAAAAATCAATGCGTTTCTCTATCAAGACTTGACTCTAAATCTACAGAACAAGAAATGTGGTTAATAGAATATGATACTATTACTCCTTGTTGGTGGGATAAATAAAATTATTCAGTAATTCTTAGGTAAAATCATTATTAAGAAAGTGTCTTAAAGGATTTTACTTTTCAAACATCTTGCTTAAAGCATCCAAACAAGGGCTTATTTCAAAATACAAACCCTCTATATCGTACTGATTTTCTGATAGCTTTAGATAATCAAAAGAGTCTATTAGAGCTTGAGACTTTGAACTTAAACCCCATATAAATAAGTAATCATATTCATTGTTTACATTTACTACATATATTGGATTCTCTTTATCTAATCCTCTTCCTGAGCTTAATAATGAGTTTACAACAACATCTATTTTAGCACCCACCTTTTCAAACTTTTCCATTTCCCCAAGCTCTTTGTAGAAATGACGTTGATAACTCATATATCTAACATCAAACAATTCAATTTCTAGAGACTTATCAATTAGCTTAATAAGTGATTTCATTTCTTTAGTTGACAATGATTCCTTATTTAATAGTCTTCTGATTTTATCAGTTAATTTTGTATCCGTTCTAGAATAAGGACTATAATCCTTATGATATCTATAACCATAATAGATATGGCGACTCTCCTCTAAATTAAGTGTTTTATCTCCACTCAAATATCTTTCAAAAAGAATTGGATAATAAAAATCTGACGACTTATCTTCAATATTCTTTTTTATTAATTCGTAATCAGGTCTTTCATATTCCGTAAAACCATCCTCCACTTGAGAATATGCAAACATATAACTAAATAAAAATACAATAAACAATAACTTTTTCATAAGACTACTCCCCTATTTTAATTTTATAATTCTTTCTCGAATACGTTTTTTTATTCCTAACAACCTTTGAATAATTAATACTCTTGCCATAAAGCTCAATCTCCTCATCCCTCTGCTTACTCTTTACCGCCGCAAGAACATCCTTCAACAAACCCTTCTTCTCTTTCCTCTTATTTTGTTTTTTCTTTTTCATCCCTGTTCTTGGTTCTATTTTTGAAATGCTTTCTTATAATACGAACTTGAAAGATAGTGAAGATAATATATATTATAACTCCAAGACCTATATATACAATATTTCTGTTTTCAACAAACCAAAGAGTAAACTCATCCATAAAACTTATATTTTTATATAAAACCCCTTATCTTTTCTCTATTAACTCAATATTGAAACGAGCATCTTCATTATGATTATCCAACTCAAGAGCTTTTCTAAAGTCGGCTAATGCTTTATCAAACAAATAATTATCTTTATAAATAATAGCTCTGGCATGATAATACTTCGACTGACTATTATCCAACTCAATAGCCTTACCAAAATCAGCCAAAGCCTTTTTATGTGTTGTGAATTTCTGTGAATACATACCACCTCGCATAAAATAAACATCAGCCTTATAAGGGAATATTTTTATTGTTGCATTAAAATCACTAATAGCCAGCTTATACGTCTTTTCATCCATCGCATACAAACAACCCCTATAAAAATATGCTTCAACATTAAACCCACTAACATTATGAGGATCCAATTCAATCACCATTGAGAAATCCTCAATAGCCTTTTCATCATCTTCCCCACCAGTAAAATACAAGTACCCCCTATTACTATAAGCCTCCAAACAAGAACCATCCAGTTCAATAATCTTCGACCAAAGCACTATAGCCTTTTCACTATCATTCTCACCCAAAGCCTCCTCAATCATCTCCTCAATATCATATATGCTATCAAGAGCCACCTCGTTTTTCTTTTCTAAATCCATAATATCTATCTCTTTATCTGTTTGGTCTATATTGGTTTTGATTTTAATTGCGAATATACAAAAGTACAAAATAATCCTTAATTATAGATATTAAAGACTAAGAAGGATAGTATCGGATAAGATATCCTAATAGTAATGACGTGTCGGATAACATATCCCCCACAACATAAACCACCCCACCCCTTGTTGAGACGTGATTTATCACGTGTAATAAAAAGATTTATATAAAATAGTTAATGAATTGTTTTGTTAGTATGGTTATTAATATTAGATTTGCAGAGGTCAAACAAAGGGTTTGAGGATTTATTCATTTAATTTTTTAGATATGAAAAGAACCATTACAATTTTAGCTTTTTTCTTTGCACTAATCACAGCAAGCAATCTATTTGCACAAAGTGAAAAGCAAGATGTTTTGTATTTAAAAAGTGGAGATGTTCACAAAGGAAAGGTTATAGAAACAAGTGATAATTACATATTATTTGAAAAAAAGTACAGAACATATAAAGTCTTTAAAGAAGATATTGAGAGAATTGAAGAAGCAAAGGCTGAGCAACCCAAATATACAAAACAGATTAATGGTTCATCTATGCAGACAATACCATACAGAGACCCTATTGTTTCAACCTTTATGTCATTCCTAATCCCTGGAGTTGGTCAGATATATAATTATGAAGTAGCTAATGGAGTTGGATTTATTCTTTGGGGAGTTGCAAGTCAATCTTTAATGACAACTTCACTCTATAAGCTCTCTCTAAGCAGAAATGATGTATATCAAAGAGACTGGACTATTGTAGCAGGATTGTCAGCTGCAAGTTATTTGATTTGTTGGATAACAAGCATGGTTGATGCAAATAAAACCTCAAAGCTTTTAAACAAAGGAGGTCTTTACTCTATGAATTTAGGAAACAATAAGACATTATCAATCTCCCCTGATTTGAGTTTAGTAAATGATTATAGCAAACCTAATACTTCAAGCTCACAAGCTAGTTATGGGATGAAGATAAAGCTGGCATTTTAGCATTAGGAATACTTATCGGATTAGTAAATCCTTATAGTAATAACGTGTGGGATGACATATCCCCCACGATGCGTATATAAATTAATTATAGTAATTTTGCAAATCAATTAATACAAAAGAGAATGATAGAATACAAGGAAGTTAGTTACGACGAATACGTCGAACTCGCAGGAAAAGGTACGGTATATTTTTATAACGACTTTGAAGATATAGTGTACAAGAGAGTGAAAGGGGAAGATGGAATTACGAGGTTTTTTGCAAAACTAAGAGGGTTAGGAGAGCCTGAGTTTGAAGTGTTCAAGGAAGAAAGTGATTGCTTAATGGATGCAATTATGCAACCTCAGATTATTTCAAAGGAAGATTACGATAGAGCGTGATAATAGAGATTTAAAAGGGTACAATTTCACTATTAGCTGTTTTAATCAAGTTTGAAATGAAGCTGTAAGCATCAAATCTTGACCTTCCTAAGCTATTTTAAGAGATTAACGGATTATCTAATCGCTTGCTTTGCTAAACTCATTATATATTCTAAATCGTTATCATTAGAAACTCTTAAATCATAGTCTCCATTTCCAGCACATCCTATTTTAGAAACATCTCTCATTAAGTTTTTTGGGTCATCTAATGCTCCTTTTTTAACATTAACAAATAATACTAATGAATTTTTTTGAACAGTAATATCAAAAATGTTTTTTCCATTTAATTTAAATGCAATATACCACTTAAAAGCTTTCACTTCAATATCATCAGCTAAATTCAATATAGAATATTTAAATCTGTTGTATAACTCTATAATCTCATCAGATTTATCTTCCAAATGATATTCCTCGGAAAACGGTTCATCTGATAAATCTTCTTCTTTATATTTTATAAACAATTCATCTTCAAATCCAAATATAGTTAAAGCAAGTTGTAGCCTTTCAAACTTATCCTCATTATAAAGTTTTCTGTCAATATAATGTTTATCAGAAATCAAAGCTTTAGCTCTTGGATAGTCTTTAGATAGTTCATCTGTCAAAGATAATTTATCTTTCAATTCAGTTGAGAAAAAAGTTTCAGGCTTTAATTCAAAAAGCTGTCTAATTACTTCAACATATAAAGCTGATACTGTTTCTACTTCTAATTTTTTATTTAAAAATATAGCATATTCTAACCTCTTCCCTGCTGGACTTTCAGCATCAAAAATATTAACTTCTTCACTTCTTGAATCATATGCAAATTGAATGTTAGGAATCTCCCATATCTTTATAAATCTTTCTGAAATTCTTTTAGCTCTTTTTTCAATTTCTTCCTTGTCCCATTTCTCCAATTCTTTTAAATCCCTATTCAGCCAAAGCCTACTAAAAGAATAACCCTGCTCCATTCCATCTTTATTCATATCCCTTTTTTCTAGAAAGGATTTATTACTAAGAGCGCCGTTATTTCCTGATAAAGTTAAGTTACCTATAGTATTTAAATAGGTTTCTTTAATAAAAACGTATTCATCTTCTTCTAAACCTTCCTTCCATTTTTCATCAGGATTTTGTGGAAATATATGTTCTATTGTTATATTTGAATTTCCTTCTATGACTACATTTTCATTATTATTATAATTTTCTAAACGCTCAAGTAAATAGGTTCTGTTTTTAGGTCTAACATTATATGAATCCTTGCTATTTAGAGCATTAATGACTTCGGTATCTCTTGGGAATTTCTGAGACCCTGATCTTTTCATCAAATACTTTTGTAAAGAATACATGTAATTATCAGGCTCAATCTTATCGTATAAGGACATAAATAATTTATTTAATGCACTTGTTTGCAAGCCAACTATAAAACGTCTAAACGTAAAAGATTGAACTAATTCAAGAATAGCAATAAAAGTTATCTTGTCTATAATATCTTTCGAATAATCCTCATAAACTTTCATTAGAAATGGGAAAGCCACATTAATTTCAAGTCTATTAATATATTCAAGTTGCTTCCTTATGTCTTTATCTTGTTCATTTTTAGGATTAATCAACTTATTGTAAAACCTCACAAGAGATTTAAGTTCATCGAGTACTATTTTTAAATTATCAACAGTAGTTATTGGGTAATTAGTCTTAAACTTTGAATACACAGCAGATTTGTTAGGTATTTCCTTATTCTTCAATGTCAAAAAATCTCTAATGAAGTCTGAAATCTTAGTTTTATTTAAAGTCTCATCTTTTGCCTTTGCTTCAATAAACTCCCAATAGTATTTATAAATCTCATCTTGATCTTTCTTAATAAGTCCCATAAGTATATAATTTCTTATTAGGTCTGCTTGTGATAAATCAAGTCCTGTTGAGTTTAGACTTTCAAAAATTCTTTGCGGATTATCATTTTGCCTATCTAATGCAATATCAACATAAACCAATTTTGAAAGCCCTTGTTGAATTGTTTTATAATTATTAACCGTTATTACCTTTCTAAAATAATTAAAGTTTTCAATTATCCTGGAATACTCATTATAGTCTTCGATATAGTTTGAGTTTATAATATATTGCAACGCATCCTTATTGTTTTCAGTTGGTTTAAGTTTTAACTTTTCAACTTCTTTATCAAATTTATTTATTAAAAAGTTTTCAAATATTTGATCTGATGATTGCTTATCATTGATATCTTTTAACAATCGATATATGGCAATGTACATAAGGGTAATAGTCGTAAGTCTTTGCTGTCCATCAATAATAGTTAACTCAGCAATACTATTAGCTGAATATATATCATCGTGAACATATACAATACTACCAATGAAATGAGTATCTGTTTCAGTTTTATTACCTACTTCTTCTATATCGTAAAATAATTGTTTGCATTGATCTAAAGACCAATCATAATTTCTTTGGTAAACAGGTATTACAAACTTTGTTGAATTTTTAGATAAAAGTAAAGAAATTCTTGTTTCACTAGCTTTCATATCATTGTTATATTAAAATATTATTTTTAATTCAATCTCCAAAAGTACAAAATATATTTAATGATTTAAGACAAGGTAGAAATTATTATTCATTATAGAGAACTTGTGAGATAAAGATAATCAACAAGTATTGAACTAATAAACTCAACGAAGCATCATTAACGTTTAAAATTACCAGATTATTATATTCAAAAATATGCTTATTATATATAAATAAATACACAAATAACATTTAAGCAAAAGTATATTATGAACCTCTTTGTCAAAATAAAATAAAGGAAAAGATAGGACTTCGAATATGCAGTCATTCCAATAGAATATCAAAATAGCAAATAAAAAGGTTTTAATAAATTAGGGGGAAGAGGTTTGCACTAAGCTAACTTGTCTTAGTGCAACTCTTAACCCATTAAAAAACTCTATTCTTGTTTCCATGTTTCCATGTACTAAGGGGGTGGAAACGTGGAAACAAACTTAATTATCAAACAATTATGAAAAAGAATGGAAACAAACGGCGAAAATCACCATAGATAGAAGAAAAATTCTGCAAAATTAAAATACATATCCAACCTTGTAGAGACGCGATTTATCACGTGTCAATAACGACAAACCAATAACGACAAACCCCAATAACGTCTATAAACAACATATTATCAAAGCACCGACAAAAAAAACAACCCCTACGAAATACCACACCCCAACAACCCCAATCAAATAACATTGAAATATTAAAACAAATAACTTTTTAATGAAAACCAATACGATGATGACACGTGATAAATCGCGTCTCTACAAGGTGATGTTATTTATACACCGTTGAGGCGGATTTGTAATCCGGCTCGTTGTTACTATAAGACTTTTTAATCCGTAACAATAATAAAATCAGAATAATATAATAATAAACAAATGAAATATGAAAAAGCATCGGATTACAAATCCTAACAATAAAGACGTATGTGATTGCAAATCCAGCACAACGAGGATATATTTCTGTTGAAATCTTAGAGTGTTTTAGAAGCAGTATAAATAATAAATTCACCTATCCAGTCGGTCTGATTAAAGTATTATCTTATCAAATAAATATTTTTAATAAATAAAGGTTTAAGAGTTGACACTAAGCTAACTTGTCTTAGTGCAACTCCGAACCTATTAAACTCTTGTCTCCTTGTTTCTCTCTTCTAAGAGGGTGGAAACTTGGAAACAAAGATAAGAACCAGCTATTTAGATTAACAGAGTAGAAACAAGCAAGGAAATAGAGCGAGAAATACAATGACGTGCATTTAGAAATTAAATATTGATAATATGAAAAGAAAAGACCTACCAAAACAACCTCTTTTAAGAGCTATTAGGGGCAGAAATAACGATGATGTAGAGAACATGTCTAGATACCAAAAAGAAGGCGACAGGAAGGCTTAAAGGTTTTTTTTGCATCAAATGAAACGCAGAAAGAAAATCCTGAAACAAAGGAGGAATTTCTTAAAACGCAGAGTTGGGAAAATAACAAATGAATAAGAAAATCTTATAGAAATAGAGAAAATAATCTAATTTTTTGTTAATATTATAGTTCGTATAGTAGAAAATATCACTACATTTATAAGCTAGTATAAAAGACATATTAAGTTTTTGCATCTACTAATTCACAATTATGAAACAAAAAAACCCTAGCACATAGTATAAGGTCAGCAGTTAAGTTCAACCACTTAGGTTCTTTCATCCCAGCAATTAGAGTTAAGGCTCAAGAAACCCTTACTTCAGTGGATGCATCAACCATCAAGGCAGTTCGTTGTAGGTTCTATCCTTCTCCAGAGTTCAAACGCTCACTTGCAAAAACAGGATTTGCAGAAGCGAATTTGGAAATTAAGGAATTGCAGTAATCAATTTTCAATGGTAGAGACGACCAATTGAGCGTCTGGCAATGGTAATGGTTATTAAATGATGGAGACGCCCAATTGGTCGTCTCTACAAGGACAATGGTCTAAACATTGAGGGAAATATTTATTTATCTCCCTCTTTTTTCGTTTGTTATATATATTTTTGTTTAGAATTTACGTTATTATTATAGATGCCCAATCTTGGAGTGGGGACATTTTGGTTGGGTATATTAAATTGTTTTGAATATTAACAACTTAAAACACATTATTATGAAGAAAACAATAAATAAAATCATATATTACAGTTCAACTGTTTTGATTTCAGTGATGATGCTAAACTCTGCTGTGATGGCTTTTGTGGATAATAAGGCTTCTTCTGAGTCTTTTCAAGCCCTTGGCTTTCCAGGGTATATGTCTTACGCTTTGGCTATTGCTACTTTCTTAGGGCTGATTGCTATTTGGACAAGGGTTTCTAAGATATTGAAAGAGTTGGCTTATGTTGGCTTTCTAATTACTTTTTTACTTGCTATATATGCTCACCTTACTACTAATATTGGTAGCTTTGTTCCTGCAATATTTGCTATTGTTTTACTTGCGATATCTTATATTTACGATAAGAAAGTATTTGCTAAATAAGTTTTCGTGCTTAGCGATATCTTGTTTTTCTTTGGTCTTTCTTGGACTATTCAAATTTATATGCTATCTTTGGAAATTGAAAACAGAGAAAATTAATTTTATTAACAATTTAAAAGTATAAGAATATGAGT
The DNA here is from genome assembly GCA_041673165.1 of Bacteroidales bacterium. Lineage (GTDB taxonomy): Bacteria > Bacteroidota > Bacteroidia > Bacteroidales > P3 > UBA10566. Next base: position 741 of record JBAYYI010000039.1, on the reverse strand, counting down.
TATTATTTCAACACAATTGTATCGGCTGATTTTGAATCGGTGAAAGAAAAGATTATTGAAGAGCTTAAGAAAGAGGGTTTTGGCGTTCTTACTGAGATAGATATTAAAGCGACCCTTAAAAAGAAGATTGATGTGGATTTTAGGAAATACGTTATCTTGGGGGCTTGTAATCCTGGTTTTGCGTTTAAGGCTCTAACGGCTGAGGACAAGGTTGGGACTATGCTGCCTTGTAATGTTATTTTGCAGGAACTTGAAGACGGAAAGATTGATGTTGCGGCTGTTAATCCTAAGGCGAGTATGCAGGCTATTGAAAACAGAGACTTGGAAGGCATTGCTAATGAGGTGAGCGAAAAACTAAAAAGAGTGATTGAGGCTTTATAAAATAATATTATAGCAGAAAACCCAGACTATTGGACATAAAAAAAGGTCAGAGTATTTAAACTTTGACCTTTTCTTTTTGATTGGTTATCCCGCCAAGAGTCGAACTTGGGACCTATGTACCAAAAACACATGTGTTACCATTACACCACGGGACAATCTCTCTTCGAATGAGGATGCAAAAATAGTACTTTTTTCTAATCTAGCAAATCTTTTTGATAAATTTTTGTTTCTTTCTTGTTTCTACTGCTTCTTTGGATGCTTTTATTTGTGTATTACCTATTGAAAATGAATTTTTTTATACCTTTGCAACTATTAATTATATTTTCTATGCATTGCAACAAAATAATAGATGTTAATCCT
>JBAYYI010000038.1:0-22760 GCA_041673165.1 Bacteroidales bacterium | reverse complement strand
TATCATCCATTAGCTCAATTGCAACTGGTTTATGCAATAATGCAATAAGATTTCCTGCGAAACTATCTTCAAGACTTGAAAAATGAGCACAAATTAATGCTTTATGCGTTGGAGGTAGAGGCATTAAGTTAAGCTTATGTTCAAAAGCAAGTCCTAAAGTCCCTTCTGAGCCTGCAAAGACTTTAGAAAGATTAAATGTCTTATCGCTTTCTTCAGAGAATACATTATTATCAAACAACTCATCTAATGCATATCCATTGTTTCTCCTTCTAATATATTTTTCAGGGAAAGCATCCGTGATTTTTTCCTGCGTCTCTTTATCAGAATACGTTTGTTTTATTGATTTATATATTAGACCTTCAAGGCTATCTTCTTGAGTTTTTGCTTCAAAGTCCTGCTTATTAAGATTTTTAAGTAAGACTTCTTCATTATTTGCTAAGAAAAGCTTTGTTTCAAGTAAGTGTTCACGAGTAGAACCATAGATTAGTGAATGCGAACCACAGCTATTATTCCCAACCATTCCGCCAATTGTGCACCTATTTGATGTAGAGGTTTCAGGCGCAAAGAAAAGATTATGAGATTTTAAACTATTGTTTAGTTCATCAAGTATAACACCTGGCTCAACCCTTACCCACTTTTCATCAACATTTACCTCTAAAACACGATTAAAATATCTCGAAAAGTCAATAACTAAACCATCTCCCACAACCTGACCTGCAAGAGAAGTTCCTGCCCCTCTTGGTATTAGCGTAATATTAGTAGCCTTTGCAAATTCAATAAGCTGCTTAAGGTCACCTTTTGTTTTGGGATGAGCAACGCCAAACGGGATCTCCCTATAAGCAGATGCATCAGTTGCATACACAACCTTTGAAAGTTCATCAAAAAATAAACCCCCTTCAAAATTATCTCTTAGCTTTTTAACTTCTTTTTTTAGCTTTCTTTGCATTCGTTTTTGGCTTATTTGTTTTATTTGTCGTAGTTTTTTTAATAGAATTCTTTAATCCCCAGTCCCAGTTCTTTGTTTCAAGATTTTGAATTAAAGAATCATTATCATATTTTGGGAAGAAATTCAGTCCAGTTCTCTCTTCTATTTCTCTAATACTTACGTTGTAATATATTAAGTCCTCACTAAGTTTCTCATTTTTCATAATAAAACCAATTGCCTTAAAGTCTGGGTATGAAATATCGATAATAATCTTGTAAAAACTATAAGGAACTGAAACATTATTATTTCCTATTTTCCCAGTAATTGAATCAAGAATAGGGCCCGCAATCACAATTATACTATCGTTTATTTTAGCCCATTGCCTCACTTTTTCTTCCAATTGCTTCCATTTACCAGCATTAAAGGAGTGTGTTTGTGGAGACATATTACTCATAAGGAAGGTAATATCTTGTGCATCTTGAGAAAAACTCATATCAGCAGCAGGACAGATATGCCCACGATCATATCCTGACTTAGCATAGTCGGAAGGTGTTGCAGAAAGGGTAGAGATTTTCTTATCAATTTTAAAACTATTCTTACGAGTAGCTTTTGTCTCTGAGACCATTTCCTTTGTTAAGAGATAAGCAACCCAAGCACTTTGCTCATGTTTCTCATAGTATCCAAGCTTAAAGTATTTATGATCAACAACCTCAAGCTTCTTACTCACCTCTTTCCCTGAACTTGTTTTATAGTGATATGTAGGGATTGCATTTTCAAGACAAAGAATTCGACCCAAATCCTGAGAGAAAACGCTCAAAGAACTCAGAATAAAAACCAAACTTATAAAGAAAATAAACCTGCAACTTCTCATATAAATGCAAATTTACTACATTATTATATAATGACAATAAAAACATAGTCCAAGAATCTCTACTTTAATTTTCCGAACATTAAAGAAACTATTATTCTTATAAAGTAAACGAAAATAAAAAAGCCCAGAACTATTATCAATTCTGGGCTTTAATATAAGGAAAAACTATTATTTCTTCTTCCAATATGGAACTTCTACTGTCTTTCCAAAGATGTTTTGAGTGTCAGTTTTTGCTATTCTTTCAATATTTAATAAATCTTCACTTGTAGATAAGTATGATGATATCTGACTACGAACTTCAATAAATGCTCCTTTTACTCTATATACAAACAGCATTTCAATATATTCTTCCTCATATTCCTGCGCAAATTCTTGAATAAAGTCTATTAAAGAAAATTCATTCTCTAATTTTGAGATAATTATATTTAAATCTATTTTCTCAAACTTATCACTTACAATTGTATGCATAAGGATTTCATTACTCTTTTTATTCATATTTAAGGAAATTTTGTAGTACAAAGATACAAATATTATCAAAAAAACACAACAGAATAATACAAAAAATGAAATAAAAATAAAGTGATAAAAGATAATATGTTAGAAATCTACTTTATAATATCAAGCCTATCCTTCCAATTACCGTCTTCCCTAATCATTTCTTTTAGCTTTTCGATGGCTAAATCTTCATCTATATTTGAGTGAACTAGGTCTTTTGAACGGTAGAGGTTGACTTTTTTATTGCCAGAACCAACATATCCATAATGTGCATCAGCCATTTCGCCAGGACCATTTACAATACAGCCCATAACTCCTATCTTAACACCCACTAAATGCGAGCATTCCGCCTTAACTTTGGCTAAAGCTTCTTCAATATTATACTTTGTTCTACCACAAGAAGGGCAGGAAACGAACTCAGCTTTATAGATTCTATCCCCTGATGCCTGAAGAATATCTTTTGCAATAAGGATTTCATTCTCAGGCTTCTCCGTTAATGACACCCTTATAGTATCTCCAATCCCAATTGCAAGCATTCCTCCAATTCCAACTGCTGACTTTATCCTACCATCTTGACCATCACCCGCCTCGGTAACTCCCAAATGAATAGGATAGTTCAAACCATCTTTATCCAACATCTCACAAAGCATACGTGTAGATGCAACCATAACCTTAACATTGCTTGATTTTTGCGACAAAACAAGATTATCAAACCCAAGAGAATGGCAAATCTTTGCAAATTCATAAGCCGAAACAGCCATTGCAAAAGGAGTATTTCCATAACGAGAAACCACCCTTTCTGACAGAGAACCATGATTTGTTCCTATCCTAATTGCCGTATTATGCACCTTACAAATCTCAATAAGTGGCATTAATCTCTCCTTAATCTTCTCAAGCTCTGCATTATATTCCTCATCCGTATAATCAATCTTTCCCCTATTCCTATCAGTATAGTTACCAGGATTTATCCTAACCTTACTCACAATTGAAGCCGCAACCTCCGCAGCCTTAGGATTAAAATGAATATCAGCAATCAAAGGCACAAAGCAATTAAGTCTTTCAAGTTCTGTCTTAATGTTTTGTAAATTATAAGCCGCAGCCACATCAGGCGCAGTTATCCGAACTAGCTCACACCCTTCATCAACCAGCCTAATAACCTGTTCACAAGTCAACTCCGTATTCATAGTATCGGTATTAGTCATCGATTGAATACTAACAGGATTCTTTCCTCCAATAGCAACATTCCCAACCATTACCACCTTAGTTTCACGCCTAAAAGGAGCTAACCTCTTATTAATTTCATCTATTTCATTCATAATACACTGTATAAAACATGTTATTTATTTGTCTTCTGATATATTATTATCGTTTTCCGATATCTTCTTGGTTGAAAGTAATCCACATGCTGCAAGGATATCTTCTCCTCTTGACGCTCTGATGGTGGTTGTTAGTCCGAAGCGTTCGAGTTCTTCTTGGAAACGTTGCATTTCTTCATCGTTTGCTCCCTCAACGTCATACTCAGGTGTTGAATGGTAACGGATAAGATTTACTCTTGTTTCTATGCCTCTTAGGAGATAGGATATTTCTTTTGCATGTTCGTATGTGTCATTCTTGCCTTTAAAGACTATATACTCAAAGGTTACGCGTCTTTGTCCATACCAATTATGTTTCCTTATCTCATCACAGACGTCTTCTATGGGGTATTTCTTCTCAATTGGCATTATGTTTAACCTTTCTTCATGAAAAGGATTGTGCATTGAAACAGCTAAATGGCACTGTGTTTCATAGATAAAGTCTATCATTTGTGGTATTATTCCTGATGTGGAAACAGTTATTCTTCGTGGGCTCATTGCAAATCCCCAGTCGGATGTTAGGATTTCAATACTCTTTACTACTTCTTTGTAGTTATCAAATGGCTCACCCATTCCCATATAAACAATATTACTTAGGTCTTCAAAGTCAGGAAGTGAACGTACAAAATTAATTATTTCGCCTGCACTTAGGTTCCTTATGTAGCCTTGTTCTCCTGTTGCACAAAACTTACATCCCATCTTGCAGCCTGCCTGTGTTGAAACGCATATTGTAACTCTTTTCTTATCGGGTATCATTACGGTTTCTACAAATGTATCCTCTTCATATTTATATAAGTACTTATAGGTTCCGTCCTCTGAACTGACTTCTTCAAGTGGTGGAACTAAACCAACGGTATATTTTTCTGATATAACCTCTCTGGCTTTTAAGGATAAATTACTCATAGAGTCTATATCTGAAACTCCTTTCTTATAAATCCAATCTGCAATTTGTTTGGCTGTGAACTTAGGTAGTTTCAACTCTGCACAAACTCCTTGTAATTCTTCTAACGTTTTTCCTAATAATGACTCTTTCATATGTATAATCTCCCTTGATATGTGTTTCTTTCTATCATTCGTTGTTCTATTTTAGATACAACTTCTTCATTTCTTATATTGCCCCAACCTTCATTTGCTCTAAAGCGTGGTGGAACTTCTCCTGCAAAGCGTTCAATAACTAGCTCTGGATTCAACCTTTCTAAGAAGTCTATTATAAACTCCTTATACTCTTCAAACGGAAATAAGTTGAAGTCTTCTGGGTTTTTTTCGTAGTCTTCAAGTATTGCAGTATTTTTAAATAGTTGCAATTGATGAAACTTTACGGACGTAAGACCGAGGTTAGATAATATATCAGCTTCTTCAAGCATATCTGCCTTTTTTTCAGATGGTAAGCCAAAGATTATATGACCTCCTGTCTTTATTCCCCTCTTAACGCTCTCTCTTATTGCCAATTTGGTCTGAGAAAATGTATGTCCTCTATTTATTCTTTCAAGTGTCTTGTCGTGACAACTTTCTATTCCAAACTCCAACATAATATAATAGTCCTTTGATAGCTCTGCAATATAGTCAAGTTTCTCAGTATCCACGCAGTCAGGTCTAGTCCCTATAACCAATCCTATAATATTAGGGTGGTTTAATGCCTCTTCGTATAATTTTCTTAGGGTTTCTATATCTGAATACGTATTGGAATGAGGTTGGAAATAAGCTAAATACTTACTAACCTTATCATATCGCCACTTATGGAACTCAATTCCTTCATCAATCTGCTGAGTAATGGACTTAGATGGCTCACAATACGATGGATTAAAGGCGTTATTATCACAAAAAGTGCAACCACCATAACCTAATTTACCATCTCTATTTGGACAAGTAAAGCCAGCATCAATTGAAAGCTTCTGAACTCTTTGTCCAAATTCCTTTTTGAAATAGTTTGAATAAGAATTATATGGGCGCGAGTCTCCCCAAGAATATACTTGTTTTTCTTTATTCACAGGCTTTGTGTTCTTATCTTGGCTTATTTTCTTATTCATTTTCAAATATATTCTCCTCAACCTGTGAAAGCAAATCAACAATATGTATTGTTTTTAGATTGTTTTTATGTTTATCTATATAGGTTTGAAGATGTAAAAGGCAGGACTGGTCAGTGCTAACGATATACTCTGCACCTTCACTGATTGCTTGTTCAACTTTCCTTTGGGCAAGCGCCATTGAAACTGGTTCATTAAAGGTTGAGAACATACCAGCATAACCACAGCAGAAGTTATTTGTGTTCGGGCTAACAATCTCTAAGCCCCTAACGTTTTGGAGTAGGAGTTTAGTTTCTTCCTCTATATTATATTCGTTCAAGGAATGGCAGTCGTAATGTATGGAAACCTTGTACGGAAAGAAAGCTCCAACGTTCAGGGTCTGCGTAATATCAACCAAAAACTCTGTTATATCAACAATTTTCTCATTAATATTCTTATAAAGATTATGATTTGAAGTGTTAAAAAAAAGCTTTCCCATATTGTTTTTGACATAACCTATGCAAGAAGTTGAGCATCCAACAATGTAATTTCTGATACCAAAGTTATTAATGAATTTATCTCCAATCTCTTTCGCCTCAGTCCAGTTACCATTATCATAAAGCAGTCTTCCACAACAAGTTTGTTCAGGATTATAATCAACACTATGTCCAAGCCTTTCAAGTAAACTTATTAGATTCTTTCCTGTTTGAGGTGTGAACTGGTCAATGCAGCAAGGAATAAATATAGCTACGTTCATAATTTCTTATTTTCCACAAAAATACTAAAAAACTACGTTACTTATAGTTATTATCTTTAAATTTGCATTCTTAAACGAAATATAATATCATTTGATTATGGATTCTTCTCTTTTTGAGATTCTCTTTTTTATTATTTTTACTGTTGTTATTTCTGGCATCTTAATATTAGATTTAGGTGTTTTTGAGAAAGAAGATAAGGTTGTTTCTATGAAAAAAGCTTCAATAAGTACAGCAGCTTGGGTAACTTTGGCTCTTTTGTTCGGTACTTTCTTACGTTTTCACGGAGAAAAGATACATGGAGTTAATGACTTTGCTGGCTTACAAGAAATAGCAACAAAATATCATAAAGGAGTATCTTATGAGGGCTTAAACTATGAGCAGGCATTAGAAAGCTACCGTTCTCAAATGACACTTGAATATATAACAGGTTACCTTATTGAATACTCACTTTCGATTGATAATATATTTGTAATGATTCTTGTTTTTGCTTCATTTGGCATTAATCAGAAATATTATAAGAGGGTCTTGATGTGGGGAGTCTTAGGAGCGCTGATTATGAGGTTCCTTTTCATATTCCTAAGTTCAGCTCTAATACAAAAATATGAATGGATACTTTATGTGTTTGGTGCATTCTTAGTCTATACTGGAGTAAAAATGTTCTTAGAAAGGAATAAGACAGAGCATGTTAAGACAACTGATAACCCATTAGTTAAGGCTCTATCCAAGATTATACCAATCTCTCATGACGTTAATGACCATACATTCTTCAAAAGAAAAGATGGAAAACTGCATATGACAATCCTTTTTGTCTGTTTAATAGTAATAGAACTTACTGACCTAGTCTTTGCAGTGGATTCAATTCCTGCAATATTCTCAGTAACAAAAGACCCATTTGTAGTCTTTTTCTCAAATATCTTTGCAATACTTGGACTACGTTCACTCTTCTTCCTAATAAGTAATGTAATGAATATGTTCCGCTTCTTAAAGATAGGCTTAGCAGTTCTTCTAACATTTATTGGCTTAAAGATGCTAACAATCCAGTGGTTAGAGCTAATTGGTTTTGAAACTCATCACTCACTAATCATTATCCTTGGAATCTTAGCAACAAGCATAATTGCATCTGTTCTAATTCCTGAGAAAAAAGAAAATGTATAAGAGAATAGTATTTTTAGTTCTAATTTTATATTGCTCATTAGCTAATGGGTTTGCCCAAGTATCTGATTTTACAATCAATCAAAAGACTATTGGCAAAACTTATCTTAAGAATAAAGATATAAGAGCTAAGGAATATGTCTTTCTTTCCAATGTTGAGCATTATCATATAGACTCAATCAATAACTATGCTTTAATTCAGCTCCGTAATTCCACAAAAAATGGAAATACTCTTAAGAATGATGGGACTTTTCTTTTGCTTGACCTAAATAAAGATTCAATTCTTTGGGAAAGACCAATGGATTACTCAACTGAAATCCTATATTTCTATGATAGTTCTATCGTTCACACCACAGAAAAGAAGATAAATATATTGGATAAGAGAAGTGGCGAGATTCTTTATGCCTTAGATAATACCCTATACTATATAAGTCCAGACAAAAACATAGCCTTAGCATATAAAACTACACTACCAGCAAGCTCAAACTTAGTAGAAGCAATTGATATTAAGACTGGGAAAAAACTATGGGAGAGAAAAATCGGCAGGGAAAACGGTTGGGATAATATCAGTAAGCTAAACGATTCTATCTTAGTTATCTACTCTGATGCAATCTATACGATAAACTTAAACGATGGAAAAGGGATAGATTTTACTTCAAAAACAGTAGAAAAGAAGTACACAAAGGCTATCCTCATGAATACTCTTAATATTGCATTTGCAATAATGTCTGATTCTTATGATTTAGATATTGAAGACCCAGAAAGGATTAACTACTTGCAATCTGATATCCTTCTTGATAGCGCCTATTTCTACTATGCCTCAAAGGATAACCTATATAAATTACATAAGGATGGCACAATTATTTTTAAAAAGAAATTTGAGAAAAAGAAGATTAGCCGTTCAACTCTACTGAAAAAGGATAGCGTTTTGTATATGATAAATAACGGATACGCCTTAAAAGATGGAGAAATGGTTGATTATGGAATACCTTTCTTAGCTGCATTTAATGCAAATACAGGAGATGAGATATTCTCTAATCTCTTTAATGATAAAAATAAGAAGAAAGAAAGTGTTATAGATTATAAGGTTGAAGGCAGTGAAATCATTATACTCTTCAAACAATCAATTGCGAGATACTCCTTAGATAATGGAGATTTACTTATAGAAAGGAAAATTAAGAATAAGGAATATGGAGAAATAGTCTCCTTTATTAAAGACGATATCTACAGAAAAGACGAAGCAAATTACAAGAAAATAATAGACTTATTCCCAAAAAATTATAATATTTACACATCTTATGGACTTTGCCTAAGCTTAGAGAAAGATTTTTCCACACAAGAGCTAATCCCATATCAAGATATCTACTTCCAATCATTCAAAACAAAGGATAAAGATATAATAACAAGTGACACCGTCCTTTCAATAATCAATAAAATTGGTCAACCTATAATCGAAATTCCTTATTTCAATGATGCAATAATAGTAAAAGAAAAGCTATTTTTCAGAAAAGAAAAGACTTTTTCATTGGTTGATTTAAATCAAACGCTGTAATAAATTCCTAAATCAAAGGAATAAATCCCTAAAACGCCACATTAAATTTCTACCTCTTTGATTCATTTCACTAAGATGCCCATCTCACGCTGCTAAGATGCCCATCTCAAGACGCTAAGATGGGCATCTCAGTAAGCTAAGATGCCCATCTCAGTAAAATGCTTCTTTGTTATAGAAATTTAATACTGCATTTTAGGATTTTCTTCCTATGTTTTAATTATTTTAAAGCTGTTTGTGGTTGAATTTGATTTGATTTTAACGATATAAAGTCCCTTTTTTAGGTTGTTTATATCAATTTCTGTCCTATATTTTCCAGACTTTGGCTTTGTATTTAGTCTTATAAGAGCTTGTCCTCTAAGGTCTATTGCCTCAATTTCTAAGTCCTCAAATATATTTTCAATTTCTATATTTATCTTCCCTTCTTTTTCGGAGTAGTAAACATTGAATAAAGGGGCGATTTGGCTTATCTCATCCAAGGAAGCAGTAAATGCAAAACTTGTATCTACCCAAAAGCTTTGTGATAAGCTATCGCATAAACTTTTAACTCTCCACTGCCAGTTGCCAGAGCTTAAATTTAATTGTTGGGAGTTTTGATTGACAACTACTCTTTGCCAGTTCTCCTCACTAATTGTTTTATATCTTAGGTCGTAGCGTTGACTTGTCCCGCTCCAACTTAAATTGCAAATTGCAGATGAGCTGTCGGTTGTTGAGTAAGTAATTTGCTGGCTAAGATTTCTTGGATTATCACAAGCATTTTCATTTTGTAGCCAGTAGGCAAGGGAATCAAAAATAATTGTATTAGATATGTTTTGAAGGAAAGCACAATCTGTAGCATTCATTCCAGAAGGGACGTCTTGCGAATTAACGCTATCGTGGAAAAATGTTGAATAGAAAACGCAGGATGCAAGATATGTTCCCTCTATTTCTGGGTGTGAATTATCTCCACTATGAAGAACTAATGTTGAGTCTTTGATTATGGATGCCCTCCATGCTGCTCCAACTGGTGCAATCAAAGAGCCAAAATCGTGAGCCATTAGAGAATAGTTTTGATATAGTTTTTCTGACATCGAAAAGTAGGTGCAAAACTGAGGATAGTAAGGGCAAAATCCTGCATCGCCATATCGATATCCCCAAGTCATATAGAAAACAACCTTTGTTTGTGGGCTATAGAGTTTTATTATGCTGTCGAGTTTCTGTACGTAGTAATAAACATCGGAATAGAATTCTCCACTATCAAGGGCTACCTCTTGACTTTGTCCTTGCAAGACTATGTAATCGAAATTCCCTGATTGGATTTTTTCTAATAAGCCAGAGGTTGCTATACTATTCCAATGTGTCATAAATCTTGCTCCTCCCATTGTCTGGGTTTCATATTTGAGGTTTTTACCCATTGATGATGATAAGTTTCTAACCATTAAGGGAAGATTGTTTACGTCTGTATAGCTATTGCCAACAAACAATACTTTTTTGTCTTGAGCATTAAGGTTAATGATTATGGAAATTGAAAGAAGGAATAGGATAGTCTTTATTTTCATATATAGAAAAGTGCAAAAGAAAAGGCAGAAGATTATTCTCCTACCTTTCCTGTGATTTTGTTCTTAGCGGCTTATGTTTAGTAAACCTTATTTAATGATTTGGATTAGCTTTCTGCCAACGATCTTGCTTCCATCTCTTAGAACTAATATATATGCTCCATTTTCTAAGTTTGAAACATTTATTTTAGTTGTAGAATTTATATCAGCTTTAATAGAAACGGTCTTTCCTAATAGGTTAACAATTTGCATATCTACTGATTTGCCTGACTCAAGTTTTAAGTCTAAGGTAAATTCTCCATTAGTTGGATTTGGATATATGTTGAAATTGATAAGATCTTTGTCTATATCATAAAGTCCAATCTTCATAACCGTAACACTTACTGCATCTGATTGTTTTGAAGGACAAGCTCCATTTCTTACTCTTACTCTATATTGATAGGTTCCTTCTGTTTCAAGTATTTGAGAGAATGTACTTACTGCTCCAACTTCAATTTGTGCCCATTGTGCATTGCCATCTTTTCTTTGCCATAGAACAACATCGCCAACATTATTAGTTATTGTTATTGCTCCTGTTGATTCACCTTCTTCTATTGAGATATTTTCAATTGAAACATCTCCTGCAACAGTCACTGGTACTATTGGAATATAGATATGAGCTGATGTATCTGATTTTTCTGCAGAAAGAACAACTCTTTTATAATATCTTGGTGTTGTTAGTTGTGAAGGAGTATAGTCTCTGTTTATTCCTGAATTTTGAGATATTGTCCAATTCACATTATCTGTACTTTCTAACCAACGGTAAAGGTATGTTCCACTTCCTCCAATAGGGTCTGTTCCGATGATTGTTGGCATTTCTCCTGTTTCACAAGCTGCAAAATTACTATCTATGATTGCATTGTTTGTTATTGCATCAGATGTAGTGATAAAGCTTATTTGTTCTCCGTAGCTAACACCATTTGCATTAATTCCATAAGCACGAGCATAATATCTTATGCCAGGATTAAGATTGGTTAATGTTGAATTATAGGTTGGAGTTTGTCCTATAACAGCTATTTTTGTATCTTCAATTCTTGGGTATGGGTTTGTATTAATAACAAATCCTCGCTCCATTATTATTGCATCTCCAAGTACTGATGCTGCAGCTGATCCAGATAATGTTGCAGAAGAAGAATCTATTTGACTTACGCCAAGAGAATGAACTGTAACTCCATAATCAGCTCCACCATTTACTTTGAAGGTTATGTTCTTACTTGGAAGTCTTGTTATATCTGTTATTGCAACATTAGAAGGTAGATTATTCCATGAAAGAAGATTTGGTGTTGTTGCATCTGTAAGTGAAGTTACATTACTTGAACCTGGGTAGAATAAGTTTGACATAGATGAAAAATTCCATGAACCATTTGATTCAGACCCAGTAAAAATATTATCAGCGCTCATTAGTTTGACTGAGTTTCTATTTGGATTGCAATTGAGACAGTTGTTTCCCCATCCAAGAGCATTTGGTGATTCGTCAACGTGAATTGCCATAAGTCCACTTGAAACTCCTGTGTTGTTAACATAATAAGTTAATTGTGGAACTCTACCATTCCAACCAGAGTGGTCTTTGTTCTCAAGTAGGAAATACTCTCCTTCGGTTGGAGTATTTATTTGGTAAATTAGAGCAGAGTCTGTTGAATGAAAAGCGGTTATATCCATTAGCATAGTAGAATCTATTATATATGGACTTGCCCATCCAAGAAACACTTTAGAGTATGCATTGTATATAGGAGGTGTCTTTTCATTATTGTTATATGCTCCTGCATCCATAACGTCGTAGTCTGCAAAAGTTTTCGATATTCCTTGTGCTGCATAGTCTGCATCGTAGTAATCCCATAATCCTAAGACATGTCCAAACTCATGAGAGTGAACTCCAACTCCAGACATTGAACCATTTGAAGTTTTTTCAGAAGCACAAGAATAATCAATAATTCTTACTATTTCATTTGAAACAAAATCTTGAGCTCCTAATCTTGAACGATGAGCCCAAATAGCATCTGCTCCTCCTCCATTATGTTCACCTAGTCCTGCATAAACAATATGCACACCATCAACAATTCCGTTCTGATCATTATCAAAAATGCTATAATCAACAGTTGCATCTGCTGCATTACATGCATCAATAATCATTTGTTTAGAATTAGCATCATTCGTATTAGCTGTTCTTGCACCATAGAATGCCCTTGGGTTAGGTAGAGTGAATGGTCCAACAACAGTACATTGAAGGTCAAGTTTTCCATAAGAACAAGCTGCAAAATAGTCTCTAACACTGCCTGTGCTTGCATTATCTGTATATCCTATTTGATTAAATAGGTTTTCAAATTGTTGTCTTGTTGATGTGAATGGGACGTCTTGGTATCCAACTAATATAACTAATAGTTTTCTAATGCCAACTGTTGATCCTTCAACTGCTCCCGACTTAGTAGTCTCCATAGACTTTGTTAGTTCAAGCATTATATCAATTTGTTCTTCGGAATATCTTACTTTCTTATTAGCTGTTGATAAGAAGTTATTATCCATAACTGAACGCTTTGATATGTTTTTTGCAACTATGCCTGAGAGAGTCATATCCCCCTTTTGGTCAATAACTGCATATTCAAGATATCCTAACTTGTTTACCATTAATGTGTAGTTGTCTTCTGATTCCATCCAGCTTACTCTCTCGTCTCCAAAAAGATATGCGTTAATTTCGCTTCCGTCTGGTTGAGGGAGTTGTACTAATCCTGTATATGCTGGAACAGCAATACTAATCTGTGTGATTAGCATAATTGCTACAAATAGCAATCGTGTAATAATCTTCTTCATTTTTTTACCTATTTATTATTATTATTTTTGACATTATTTGATTTCTGTTCTTAAATACAAGAAGATAAGAACCTGCATCTATTGGATTAAGGTTTATTCTATTGTCTCCCTGATTTAATACTTGATTATCTATTTTCTTTCTTTGTTTTCCGTTTATATCGTATAGAGATAATTCTCCAACAAAGACTTCTTTATTTTTATAATTAACATTGATTTCTCCATTAGAAGGATTTGGTGATACTACTATACTATTATCTGAAACCTCTACCTCATCATCCAAGCCTATAGATTTCTTAACATATGTCCAATCTATTCCTGAGATTTCTTCTTGGCATGCTCCACTTTGAACTCTAACTCTATAATAGTATAATCCAATTTCTGATGGCGTATCACTTAACCAATTGCTTTCTGAAGTATTTTGAATAGGCATCCAATCATATTCTAATTTTTTTCTTTCCCATATAAAGTGATTCCCTACAAATGCTCTTAGTTCCATTCTCAATTCTTGGTTAAGATTAATTGTGTCTTGGACTCTAAAAACATTACCTGCTTTTGTCCTTGGGGAAACTTCTAATAGGATCGTATTACTTGTGTCTGAAACTAATCTGGAGTAAACAATTCTTCTATAATATAGACTTTCTTGTGCTCTAAATGGTAGATAGGATTGAAGTATTCTTAGGTCGGAGTCTTCTGCTGATTCCCATGTTTGATTATTTCTGCTTTGAATCCACAAATACGCATATTGATTATTACCTCCTGTTGGAATTGAGCCTAAAATTGGTTGTGTTGCTGCATTAAAACAAAGACTCTGATCTCCAGATATTACATTATTAAATATTGGTATTGGAGGTGTAGTAATTATATATTCTTGTCCAAAGCCTGTTCCATAACTATTTTTTGCATAAGCTCTTATCCTATATGTCTTTTCTGGTTGAAGATTAGTTAGGCTTGTTGAAAAAGAGCCCATTCCTGAGCCAAGAATTATTTTGGAATCTGTTGGTTGAGGTAGATTGCCATTTACAGTCCAGCAAATTCCTCTTTCTTGAACAGAGCTTATACCTAAATAAACAACCTCTCCTCCGGTTTGAATGCTATTATAAGTTATCAAACTGGTTTGCGATGTGTTAACTATTGGTAGTTGATAAATTCCATTTACTTGTATATCATCAATATATATTGGATTTGAACTCCCTGATATTCCTTCAAAGCAAATATAGTAATCATCACTTGGGTTTGGTAATTGTATTGAGTCTAAAGTCCAATCATTGGTTGAAGAGGTATAGGTTTTTAATATATTCCACCCTCCTTCAATCCCAATCTTATAATATGCGATTAAACTATTATCTGAATTTGGTTTATGATAGTGAAATTTAATGTTTGTTTCATCGTGGTTTAGTAGGTTAACGATAGGAACAATCAATTTGGAGGTTGTGCTTTCTGTTGGTTTAAACATAAAGAAGTTTTCTCCACTATAAGGATTAATTCCACCATCTAAACTAGTTAGTTGCCAGTTAATGCCCTTATCAAAACAATTGCTGTCTATGTTCTCTGAAATAAAAGAATGAGGGAAAGTTCTAACTCTTTCACATTTTGTTAGAATAGACTTTTCTTCCCCATATGAAATAAGACCTTGGTTCTTTGCATAAGCACGGAAATAGTAATTGGTATTGGGTTCTAAGTTTGTTGGGATTATTGAGTATTGTCCTATTCCTGGTGTGGGAGATGCAATATATGAATCTTCTATTGTTGGATAAGGATTTGTTGAATAAACTATTCCTCTTTCTGCAATTAATGTATAGCCTTGAGATAGGATTTTAGCTGTTATACGTGCTGAATTATCTGTTATATTATCTATTTTTAGGGTATCAACAACAGGATATGCCGTTAAGTCAGCCTCTGAGATTAAAATATTATCTATACAAACTCCATAACCTGCATATAGCTGAGCTTCAAAACCTATATAGTATGTGTTTGATTTGTTTGGAAGGGCAATAGAATCCATTGTCCAATTTGTGGTATTTCCGTAATAAGTTTTAAGATTTTGCCATGGGCTTTGTTGTGATGTTCTATAATAAATATTCAATCCGTCCTGATTTCCTTCATTTTGTTTGGTCGAATAATAAAACTTTAGATATGGTTGAGAAAGAACCGATATATCTAATTGTGGAGTTATAAGTTTCCTCCTTTGTGCTGTTGGATAGGTTGATGATATGGTTGCAAATTTAGATCCATCTTGTGAAGATATTCCTCCCAATATTGTAGAATCTTTTATCTTCCAAATGTTAGATAAATACTCATTTGATTCTTCTGACCAGCAAGATAATGTGTTGGTGTTTTCGAAACTGTCTGAAAAAGGAAATGTAGTAATAGAATGGCATGGGGTTTTAACCTCAATAATTTCTCCAAAGAAGTAAACCGATGAAGCATTCTTTACATAAGCTCTGACAAAATAGGTTGTTGAGGGTTGAATTCCGGTTATAATTGAAGTAAAGTTAAAAGGGGATTCTGTATTAATAACTTTTGTATCTGTAAATAATGGGTTATTTGAAGTTGAATAGACAATTCCTTTTTCAATTATTGGATCTGATGTTTGGAAAACAGAAACACTAACATAAATTGAATCAGATGTTAGTCTTGTTATTCCATTTGTTATAGCTTTTGGTGCATTTGGTGAAATTGCTCCAAAGTCAAAGCTAATATTCTTAGTCGTAGTATTTTCTTTTATCCTTGTAATTGGTCTATTTAATGGAGATCCACTATTTGAATTACTATTTGGGTTTGATGAGTCGGTAAAGCTTGTATTGTTTGTTGTTCCAGGAAAAGGATTGCCGGAATTATTCCAACTATTTGAAGGATTAGCCTCTTTAATATCTATTCCCATCCATGAAGGGTCGCAGTTTGCACAATTTGAATTCCAACCAGGAACAGCCTTATCAATATGAGTAATTATCATTCCATGTCCTGGTATAAACCTATCCCAACCAATTTGTTGGCGATTTTCAAAAACAAAATACTCAGTTGGACTATGGGTTAATTTATATGCTATATTTGACAAGTGAAGGGGAGGGAGTGTTTTATTGCCAATCCCAGTAGTTGTAGTACTTAGCTCAACTAAGTCTAAGAAGCCTTCTGAATTTCGTTGGAAAGCACTCCATAGAGAGGGTGTTCTTGCTCCATTATTGTAGCATCCTTGTGACATAACATCCCAATTGTATGATGCAGGAGACTCTCCACCACTATCACCATAGTCGGTATCATAAACATCATCTAATCCAAGAACATGAGAAAATTCATGACATATTGTTCCTATTACTGGAGGAGTTTTCCCTGAGGCAGTACTCCCATTAAGTTCTGCAGAACAACCATAATTAAAAATATAAACGCCATCTTTTTGAACAGGAGGATATAAAGCACTTCTATGAGGCCATATCGCATCTGGCTCACCACTACTTGCTGCACATCCTGCATAAATCATATAAACAGCATCAACAAACTGACTACCATTTCCACAATAGTTTGCAAAATTGATTTCAGAGTCGGCTAAATTGATAACTTCTGTTAATAAGCTTTTTGCTCCATCAGGAACTTGACTACCATAAGCTGCGGCACTAGCACTTGAAATATATGGCCCATAAACATCTGCACTAACATTGACATTGCCAAATGTTGAAGCTAAGAAATAATCCTTAACGCTTCCCTCATTTCCATTAAAATTATACCCTACTTGATTGAATAAGTCATCAAAGTATTGGGCATTATTAACAAAGGGTCTGTCAGGATAACCTACTAATAGAACTATTATTCGAAGCTCTCTTTGCGATGTTTTGGCTTGGTTATATGATTGTAGATATTCTGGTGTTTGTTTAAAGTCCCATAGTTGTTTTAAAGTATTTATCTGATCTGATGAGAAAAACAATTCTTTATTTATAGATTTTAACAGTTCTAACTCTTCTTTATTTCTCTTGTCTTGATTGTGTGCGATAAGTGTTGAAGGCACAATTCCTCCTTTATCATCATAAATTGCATAAACAAAATCTCCAGTCTTATTTTGTAGAAGGGTGTATCCATCAGTAGTTTTCGCCCAATTAACCTTCTCATCTCCTTTTAGGAAAAGAGATAATTCTGTTTTGTCTGATTGCTTAAAAACAATTAGTTGATTGTATGCAGGTGCTGCAAAAACAACAATATTAATACCACATAAGAATAGTATTAATAGGATTTTGTTTATAATTTTTGTCTTCATATAATGTGTTAATATCAAAAAATCTAATTGGCAAAAGTAAGGATTAATGCTTAGTATTCAAAATAAATTCGACATATAATGATGTTTTCTGAAATTTATTTTGTATGGCAAAGCATCCTCTAATCTTAATAACGAGAAAAAACGATTCATTATTATAAAGAAATACAATGAAATATTATATCTTTGATTTAATTTTTCCTTTCTTTGATCTAATTTTTTATTCCTTTGATTCAGTAAATTCTTTCTTTGATTCATTTCATCAAACTAAATCAAGTACATTCGAGCTTTGAAGGTCACTTCTTATAGTAAGAAATCATTCACCAAAGAGAGATACTCTTTAGTTGGAGTGTTATCATTGTTTCTCAGGATTATTCTATGGACTTCAATATCATCTTGAATTACTTGAGTGGGATTTTGTTTTTTGTTTTTTAGATGCAGAACAACTCTTTCACATTCTTTATTTGCTTTAGAGTAGATATTGATTGTCTTTATTATTTCAAATTCTAATTCTCTTGCCTTATCAATAAATATTTCGGACTCTTTTCTTGGAAGGATTATACATAGGATGCCATCTTTGGATAGTAATTTTTTTGATGATTTAATAAGGTCATCGTAGGTTAGAGAAGAGGTGTGACGAGCGTTTGTTCTCTTCTGTAATGGGCTCTCTAAGCTTGAAATAAAATAAGGAGGATTGGTTATTATTAAATCAAACTCCTCTTTGCTTTCTTTCGAAAAAGAAATAAGATCAATTTCTTTGGCTCTAAGTCTCGACTTGAACTTAGAGTTTTTAAAGTTAAGGTCAGCCTCTTGAATTGAATTTGAATCTATATCAATCGCAGTTATTTCCGATAATGTATGTTTTTGAGCCATACACAAAGCAATTATTCCACATCCTGTACCTATATCCAAAATTTTTGATGGTGAAATATTGGGAGACAAAGATGATAAGACTATTGCATCCGTTCCAATTTTCATTGAGCTGTTTGAATGGTTGAGATAAAATTCTTTACATTGGAATTCCATAATTATAATCAATAAAAAAAGCTGCCTAAAAGAAATTAGGCAGCTTAGATTGTAAAATCTATATTAATTAGTATGTGTCTTTTGTCCTTCGAGAAGCGGCATACATTATTCTTAATGCTCCCACTTGTCTAAGCTCTTGTTTAATGTCACTAACATCACCCATCTTCACATCTTTATCACATTTTATTGTGGTTGTAAGGAAAGGAATATCAACTTCATTTTTAGCTGCTCTTTCTGATTCGATAAATGATCTAATATCACTTACTTCAGCGAATTGATCATTTAACTGAATACGAGGAGCAGAACCAAACTTTTTGATTTCAAGAGGTTGTCCTATATAAATATAGCTATTTAAGGATTTCTTTTCTAATTTTTGTATTTCTGAACCCTGAGGAACGTTTACCCTAACAAATAGGGTGCTTTCTCTCATTGTGGTAATTACCATAAAGAAAAATAAAAGCATAAAAATAATATCCGAAATAGAACCTGTGTTTAATGCAGGTGCTGAACTTTCTCCTTTTTGTTTAAATCTTCCCATATTAATTTCCTCCTATATTTTTAGGTTCAGCCTCTGAAATTGCTGTTGGAATTGCTTTATCAACCGCATCTCTTTGGTCAGGAAGGCAATCTTTGTAGCCTCTTCCAAATCTTGTTCTTGCTAACTCATCTTTCAACTCATTAATTGCAGCTGTCAATTCGTTTTGAACCTTGAAATACATATCATAAGAAGTTCCTCTATCGTTTTGAAGAGAAATTACTCCCTTCGAAACTTCGTACTTTCCTATCAAAGGAATTTCCATTTCTGTTTTCTCTGGTAGGTTTGGTAGGTTTTGTGGATTAGAAAGAAATTCTTTAGCACGATCTTTCAATCCTGTTACCTCTCCTATTTGACCATCGAAAAGAAGTTGGTCTGCACGGTTTACCTTAACAGTAAAAGTATTCCTCTTATATATTTCAGGTGGCTGAACGTTAGGGTCAGATGGCGGTGGTAAACGTCTTTGAATACCTAAATCCGTATTAATTGATGAAGTTAATAGGAAGAAAGTTAACAAAAGGAACGAAATATCCGCCATTGAACTACTGTTCATCCCTGGTAACGTTTTCTTTTTTCTTGCCATAGTTATTTAAATTTTTTTGCTACCTCTGCATATAAAGTTGAAGCTATTACTCCAAAGAACAATACATATACCATATATATGGTTCCTCCAATTAATTTAGAGCTACCATAATTTGTGCCTGTTTTTTCAAACAAGTCTTGTGATACGTCTGTTCCTGATGATAATAGGTATGAACCTATAAAAGCTACAGCTAATGCTGCGACAGCAATAATAATTCCCATTTGTTTTTTTGGATTATCAATAAAGCCTTGGATAATAAATCCTAATGCAAATCCTATTGCAGAAATTACACTAAAAGCTAAAAAGATAACTACTGTCCAATAGGACAAGTTCCAAAATATTTGAGCCATTGCGGTTTTTTCAAAAAATGCAGCATACATTACTGTAGTTAATGAAGCAATAGTTCCCCATATTATTACGATTGTCCAATATAATTTTTTAAAATCTTTTTTCATTTTATACCTCCTGGTTAATAATTTAGTAATTAAAATAGTTCGTTATTCCAATAAATGGAATATTGCCGTTTTTAATACTATTTTCTGTTTTTAACCAAGATATCCATAAATGAAATAGAAGCATCTTCCATAGTTGTTACAATGCTTTCAATTTTTGAAAGAAGGTAGTTATAACAAACTTGAAGAATAAGGGCAGCAATCAAACCAAAAATTGTTGTGATAAGAGCTACTTTCATACCTCCTGCAACAACTGTTGGAGAAATATCTCCCGCTTTTTCAATGTCGTCAAATGCTTGAACCATCCCAACAACTGTTCCTAAGAATCCTAAAGATGGAGCAATTGCAATAAACAATGAAATCCAAACCATATTGCTTTCTAATCTAGCCATTTGAACTCCACCATAAGAAGTTAATGCTTTTTCAGCATCCTCTAAACCATTATCAACTCGGTCAAGACCTTGGAAGAAAATTGAAGCAAGAGGGCCGCGAGTGTTGCGACAAACATCTTTTGCTCCATCATAATTCCCAGCCTTAACTTTATCTTCAATTTGCAATAATAACTTATCTGCATTTGTTGTTGAAAGGTTAAGATAAAGAATACGTTCAATAACTAAAGCCAAACCTAAAATCAAAACAATTAAGATAGGAGTCATCCATGGCACTCCACCCTCAATGTATTTTGCTTTCAATACTTGATGGAATGATTGTGATTCAACAGCAGTTGCTTCATCACTTTCAGGAGCCACTGCGTCTGTTGCTGCAGTTTCTGTTGCAGATACAGTTGTTGTTTCTGTTGGTTTAGCTGTTTCTTTTTGTGCAAAAACAGCATTAGATAAACCTAAAGTCAATATGATAACTATTGACAAATAAGCACATACTTTTTTCATAGCTTTTAAATTGTGTTATTAATTTATTATAAAAATTCTCGTTTGAATTGTGCAAAAGTATTAAAGATATTTTATTTTACCAATTAATTCTATATTTTTTTTACTATCTCTTTGGTATTTTTTGAAACAAGAACCTTGTCTATACGTGCAATATCCATATCAACTATCTCAAAACAAAACATTTCCCAGTATATTTTATCTCCTTCTTTAGGTATTTTTCCTGTCAAATCTAAAATCAAACCGCTTAAAGTATTATAAGATAATTCTTGATACTTATCTTCTATTTCAAAATAGCTTAGAAAGTCAAAAAAAGGATATTGTCCGTCAACTAACCAAGAGTTTTCTTCACGCTTGATTAATTTATATTCATTATCTATCTCACCTATTTGATCGGCAGAACCAACTAATGATTCTAAAATATCATTCATTGTTACCATTCCAATAATAAGTCCAAACTCATCAATTATTAGAGCATAACTAATCTTGTTTTGTTTAAAGGCCTCTAAAGCATGGTACACACTCGAGCTTTCTGGAAGAAACTGAGGGTCTCCAACTATATCTCTAATTGTTCCTACCCTTTTATTAAACATATCCTTAAGGTAAACTACCCCAACAATATTGTCTAATGACTTGTCCGCAACAGGATATATATAATGTATACTTTTTTCTATCTTCTTAATAATTTCTTCATATCCATCATCAATATCTATCCATTCAAAATCTTTTCTATGAGTCATTAAAGAAGAGATATCTCTATCTCCTAAGCTAAAAACTCTTTCCACAATACCTTGCTCTACTTCTTGAATCTCTCCATCCTCCATACTTTCATTAATAATCTGCTTAATCTCATCTTCAGTTATTACAGAGTTTTCATTTTTTTTAATTCTAAAGACTTTAATTAATACATTGGTACTCCACGATAAAAGTAAAACAAAAGGATAAGTTAGTTTTGTTAAAAAATTCATAGGAGTAATAATAAAACTTGCAACCTTTTCAGGATTATTTAAACCAATTTTCTTTGGCAGTAATTCTCCTATCACAAGGGTTACATACGTTACAAGAACAACCACAATGGTATTGGAAACAAATATTGAAGAAACACCTAATCCTAAACTAGATAAAAATTTATCTAAAGGTGTTGAAAGAATTTTTCCTGAATACAAACCGATCACAAGACTAATTGCTGTTATTGCAATTTGGACAGTTGAAAGGAAATACTCTGGGTTTTCAGATGTTTTAAGGATTTTCTTCGCATTCTTATCTCCTTTCCTATTTAGGGATTCCAATTTAGACTTACGAGAAGAAACAACTGCTATCTCACTCATTGAGAATATGCCGTTGATAATAATTAGAACTAAAACAATAATTATTTCCACTTCTATTCTTGAATAATATTATCTATAAAGTTTTCTGTTTCAACTTTAGGTTGACTTTCCACTTCGTTTGCAGAATTGATATCTTTATTCTTCTTAGGAGAAAAAACAATTGACACAATTAATATTAAGACCCCAAATGTTATTGAAATATCAGCAATGTTAAATATCGCATTA
>JBAYYI010000037.1:0-23483 GCA_041673165.1 Bacteroidales bacterium | reverse complement strand
ATTGGTGAACCAAGTATAGAGTACTTTAATAGGTTCAGTGTAGCACTAAGACAAGTTA
Organism: Bacteroidales bacterium; assembly: GCA_041673165.1. Taxonomy (GTDB): domain Bacteria; phylum Bacteroidota; class Bacteroidia; order Bacteroidales; family P3; genus UBA10566. Next base: position 23,425 of record JBAYYI010000037.1, on the reverse strand, counting down.
GCTTAGTGCCAACACCAACCCTTATTTTATTAAAAATTTCTAATTACTTTCTTCCAAAGCTTTTAACTTTTTATATCTTGATAATTTTCTTGCTACACCAGTTTTGCTAATACCTAATTCAAGAGCAATCTCTTCGTGAGTCAAACCTCGTTGTTTAAGCTCATCTATATCTTTGAATTCCGATTTCACAACTTCTATACTCTCACTTTTCTGACTTAGCAAATCATAGTGTGTTCTGGTTTCAAGGTTATTAAACGTAAGGTTATCAGTAAATTGCAAATCGAATGAGTGGGTCTTGAACTTGTGTGATAGGTAGTTACCTTTGACAATACAGAAGTGTTTTTGGTTAACAGATTGGTTACTGCTTTTGAGCTCTATCATTAGTCTCATCTTGGCTTCAAACCCTTGCGAGCCTAAGGCGTTATGCTTGCTGGGTTCGAGGTTGTCGGAGCGTTTATTGGTGTGGTGGAGGAAAACAACTAAGCAACCATGCCTTTGAGCTAATTGGCTATAATCGTTTAGGAAGGCTCTAACTCGGTTTGTCTCGTAGAGCTGACCTGTGAAAACATCGGCAAATGCATCGATAATAACAAGGTCGGCAGGGTTTTCACTCAGCTCTTTTTCAAGCCTATTTATTAGGTTATCAGTCTCAAAAATATAGACTAAGTTCTCTAACTGATCGGGAGTTAGACCATAATCATTATTTTGTTTTTTTAACAAGAAGGAAATAGCCATCTTATCATCTTCTGTGCTCACATAATATGCACGGTTATGGACAGGTGAAACCTCCCAGTTCAAAAACGGCTTACCACTAACCACCGAAACACATAAATGTCTTAATAAAGAACTCTTTCCAGTGTCGGAGGAACCAATGAGAGCCGCAAGTCCAACCCTATGAAATATTGGGTCAATTAACTTTGGGATTTCATCTATAGTATTAGACAATAACTCCTTGCCATTAGCATTAGGGATATCGAAATTCTCCCCTTTCTTATTCTCTGGAAGTTTTTCTTTCATAGAGCTAAACTCCTTTTCCATATCGGAGATAAACTCAGTGGCTGTGTTTTTGGAAACCTCTACCTCATTAATAGTCGTATTATCTAATACAACATTACTTTGTTTTTTCATACCTTTTCAAATTAAGTATTTGTTAATAAAATTAGAATGAACTGGCCAATTCATAAAATCAAAAACTATCTGATTTCTGGGGCAAAGGTATGGTGAGAAAAAAAGAAAAGACCCCTATTATTGGGGTGATAATAGGGGTGATAATCTGAAGTTATGGGGTTGTTAATTATTTTTTCAATACCTTATTTATCAATTTGTTAATCTCTTTTCCACCCTCTGGAATCTTACCTAAGTTGATATAATCAAATCTTGTGGAAGCAAGCCTTTTCATAGAAAAAAGAACTTCAAAAGGTCTCCAAGCAATCCTCTCATTTTTCAAGACAAGGGCATTAAAAGCATCGACAAAATAGGTGCATAAGACCTTAGTTTTCTTCCACTCGATAGGCTTAATTTCTGGGTTTTTAATTAGGCTAAGACCCATAAAAGAAAGGAAATCCTGCCTATTCTCTTCAACAAAACACCCCAAATCGACAAGACCCTTAAAGAGGAGATTAAACTGAGGTTTAGTTAGTTTATGCCTGTGCTTAAGTGGGATAATCAGTTTATTACCAACAGCTTTATTCTCTTTTTCAGACTCCTTTTTCATTATCGTTTCCAAGTGGTTCTCAACAATGGCGTAGAGCTTATTATCGGAAATCATGGAGGAAATGGGGGTGGTTGTAGGGATGGTTAATTTCTTAGAATGATACATATTAATTAGCTCAGAAATCAGTATATCGGAAACAAATAAAGTCTTGTTTCTAAAATCCTCTCTAAGCGTTTGAGCTTGTAAATCAGACAAATCACTATTTGGGAAAAAGAGTATATTAATTAACTCACTAACTATGTCTTTTGAACGAGCTATCTTATTCTTTAACATAAGCTCAAAACCACTATCTCCCAAGACCATATCACAATTATTACTTAGGAATCCGAGCCTGTACTGAATAATATTTATGAAACATCTCTCCTTAGCCAAAAGCTCAATATTAAAATCTAATTCACTTTTCAATACATAAGCCAATGCCCTATAAGTTATCTTAGTATAATCATCACTATTAGCAATATAAGACGCCAAAAAACTATTAACCCCCAAGACCATATCGGCAAAACTCGACCCATTACTTCGCTCAGAAACAAAGGCTAAATACTCCTTCTCCTCCGTTATCTTAGTTATAAACTCATAGTTATACTTATAGAAATCTATATTATTTCTCTTAATATCCATTAGATATTGTCTATCACTGCTTTTAAAGAATTTCATAGGAAAGGTTTTGTTTTAGGGTTGATTATTAATTGCAGTGCTAAATTACAAAAACAAATCAATACCAACCAAGAAAAACCAAAAATAAATTTCAAACTATCCCCCCAAAACCCCACCAAACCCCTATCCCATCATAATCCAAAAACCAAAAACCAAAACCCAATTATCCTCCCAATTATCCCCCCGATAATCCCCCTGATAATGGATAAAAATTTATAATGTTCAAAATAATAAAAATAATTTCTAATAATTCATTAACAATTAAATATATTTTTGTATTTTTGGGGATTGGGAATGTGTTAGATGGTGGCGAAAGGTTATCTAATTAAAACTACTATAATATGAGCGAGAATGAAGGAGTGAAGAATGGCAATCTTTTTCTTGACGTTTGTCAACTAATTGAAAGTTTAAGAACAAAAGTTGCTAATCAGGTAAATAGCGAACTGACCATATTATATTGGAATATTGGGAATAGGATAAATAGAGATATACTTGAAAACCTAAGAGCCGATTATGGAAAACAGATTGTCGCGACACTGTCGGGACAATTGCAAAAACAATATGGAGATAAGGGATTTGACACAAAAAGCATCAGAAGAATGATTCAATTTGCCTCAACCTTTTCTGAATTCCCAATTGTCGCTACACTGTCGCGACAATTGTCATGGTCTCATTTTATGGAAGTTATGCCAATAAAAGATGAGCTTCAGAGAGATTTCTATATAACTATGTGCTCGTATGAAAAATGGAGTGTTAGAACTCTTAGAGCTAAGATTAATGGAATGCTTTATGAGAGGACATTAATTAGTGGGAAAGATAATGATTCAATTAAAAATGAACTTATAGACCTTAGAAATAACAATTGCATTTCTCCTGATTTAGTTTTTAGAAGTCCCTATTTTTTAGATTTCACAGGTTTAAAAGGATATTATAGTGAAAAATCACTTGAAGATAGTTTGCTTGTTAATATTGAGCAGTTTATTCTTGAATTAGGTGTTGGTTTTAGCTTTATTGAGAGGCAGAAACGAATAATTATTGATGGTGAAGATTTCTATATAGATCTTTTGTTTTACCATCGTAAACTGAAACGATTAATTGTTATTGACCTTAAGCTTGGACGTTTCAAGGCTCAGTATAAAGGACAAATGGAATTATATCTTCGTTGGTTGGAGAAAAACGAAATGGAGAAAGGAGAAAGCTCTCCACTTGGCTTAATTCTTTGCACAGAAGGCTCTGATGAACAAATAGAGCTTTTAGAATTAGATAAGTCAGGGATTAAAGTTGCACAGTACTTCACTGAACTACCAGCAAAGAATGTGTTACAAGAACAAGTTAAGAAGCAACTTCAAATAGCAAAAGAGAGGTTTGCAAATAGAATAGACGAGGAATAATAATTCATTAACAATTAAATATATTTTTGTATTTTTGGGGATTGGATTTTAAAAAATAATATAATAAGGATATGGCAGAGGTGAATAATGCGGGAATTGGGTTTGAGGATAAGATATGGAAGGCGGCAGACCTTTTGAGGGGAAATGTGGATGCATCGGAGTATAAGTCGGTGGTCTTGGGATTGATATTCTTGAAATATATATCGGATAGGTTTGAGACAAGATATAAGGAGCTTTTGGATGAGGGGCAGGGTTTTGAGGAGGACAGAGATGAATATACATCGGAATCGGTCTTTTATGTGCCAGTAGATTCAAGGTGGGAGATAATTGCTTCTAAGGCAAGGACAGCTGAGATTGGTATTGCAATTGATGATGCTATGAGGCATATTGAGAAAGAGAATATTAAACTAAAAGGGATATTGCCTAAGAACTTTTCACGACCAGAGCTTGACAAGAGAAGGCTTGGAGATGTGGTTGATTTGTTTACCAATTTTAGGATGCACACCAAGGACGAGTCGAAAGATGTATTGGGACGAGTATATGAGTATTGCCTGTCGAAGTTTGCAGAAGCAGAAGGAAAACTTGCAGGAGAGTTCTATACCCCAGCGTGCATTGTTCGTACACTTGTAGAGATACTGCAACCCCTAAGTGGTAGAGTTTATGACCCATGCTGTGGAAGTGGAGGTATGTTTGTTCAGAGTGCAAAGTTTATAGAATCCCATTCAGCCAACATAAATAATATATCGGTCTATGGTCAGGACTCCAACCCAACAACTTGGAAGATGGCGATGATGAACCTTGCAATAAGAGGCATAGAGGCAGACCTTGGCAAATTTAATGCAGATACATTCTATGCTGACTCACACCCCAACCTAAAGGCAGATTACGTCTTAGCAAATCCACCCTTCAACCTTTCCGACTGGGGAGGCGACAAGTTATCATCAGACATACGTTGGAAATATGGCTTACCACCAAACGGAAATGCCAACTATGCGTGGATACAACATATAATTCACCACCTATCGGAAAACGGAAAAGCAGGTATAGTACTTGCCAACGGATCCCTAAGCACACAGACCTCAGGCGAAGGTACCATAAGACGTAATATGATAGAAGCCGACATAGTAGAAGGAATTATAGCAATGCCCTCACAGCTCTTCTACACAACAGGAATACCAGTATCAATTTGGATACTAAACAAAAATAAAACCCAAAAAGGCAAGACCCTATTCTTAGATGCAAGAAACCTTGGCACAATGAGGACAAGAAAGCTAAGAGAACTAACAAACGAGGATATCTTTAAACTATCTACCTCTTTCGATGCATTCCAAAACGGCACCCTAATAGAAGAAAAAGGCTTTTCCTCAATAGCCACCCTTTCCGACATCACAAAACAAGATTACATCCTAACCCCAGGCAGATATGTTGGCATAGAGGATCAGGCAGAAGATTTAGAACCATTTGAAGAGAAAATGGAGCGACTAAGTTCTGATTTATCAAATCTCTTTAATCAATCGCATGAGTTGGAAGCTAAGATAAGAGAGGAATTAGAAAAGATAGGATATGATGTTGAATAATATGAAAGACAGCAAGAAAATAACGTTAGGGGAGGTTTCTGTTAATAATAGAGGTTATTATGGAATTGGTGCATCATCGGTTGACTATGATCCAAATAAATATACTTATTTAAGAATAACAGATATAAGTGATGATGGGGTATTAAATAAAGAAGGATTAAAGTCAGTAGATGAAATAAATGCAGAAGATTATTTATTAAAGCCAAATGATATTGTCTTAGCAAGGACAGGAAATAGTACAGGCAGAAATTACTTTTATGACGGTAGAGATGGAGAGTTAGTATATGCAGGATTTCTTATCAAATTCAGCATAGACCCTAATAAAATCAATCCAAAATATGTAAAATACTATTTGATGACTAATGAATATAAAGGTTGGGTTTCTTCATTTAATACAGGAAGTACAAGAGGAAATATAAATGCTCAAACTTTTTCAACATTAGAAATTCCATTATTACCACCTGAACAACAAGATTTAATTGCGGATGTTTTAAGTGCTTTGGATGATAAGATAGAGGTAAATAATAAGATAAATGATAACCTTGAAAAGCAAGCACAAGCTATATTTAAGCAATGGTTTGTTGATTTTGAATTTCCAGATAAGGAAGGTAACCCATATAAAACAAATGGCGGAGAATTTATTGATTCAGAATTAGGAGAAATCCCTTTGGGGTGGAGGATTGGAAGGTTAGGAGATATAGCTGATATTATAATGGGACAATCTCCAGCAGGGACAAGTTATAATGAAGTAGGGGAAGGAGAGATATTTTATCAAGGTCGCACTGATTTTGGAGTTCGATTCCCAACCATTAGAATGTACACAACAGAACCAAAAAGAATAGCAGAAGCAAATAGTATATTGTTTAGTGTAAGAGCACCAGTAGGAGATATTAACCTAACAACTGAAAGATGTTGTATTGGTAGAGGTTTGGCAAGCTTAAAATCAAAAGACAATAATAATTCATTCCTTTTTTACTTAATGTATTCTTTAGATAGACAATTTAGAATGTTTAATGGAGAAGGAACTGTATTTGGGAGTATAAATAAAGATAGTTTGAATGGTATAGATATAATCATTCCATCTAGTGAATTAATTATGAAATTTAACGAAATAGCAAATGCAATAGATAGTCAGATTAAAAATAACTTTTTCGAAACAAGAAATCTTTCAGAGCTAAGGGATTATTTATTGCCAAAGCTTATGAGTGGAGAGGTGAGAGTGTAAACAATAATAAATAAATTATGAGTATTGCAAAAAAATTTGAGGCTTTCTGTTCAAATATTAGAATGGATGATTATGTAGTAGATGAAGTAACAGGCAGATACAGAGCTATAACGAATATGTTAAATGAAGATTTTCACAATTATAAGTCATATTTAAATAATAGTCTTTATGTTGGATCTTATGGAAGAGGAACAGCAATTCATGTAAGTGATATTGATATGTTATTTATTCTACCCTATACATGTTATTCCCAATATGACTGCTATAATTCAAATGGACAATCACAATTATTGCAAGATATAAAAAAATCTATAGCAAAGCTTTATCCAGGAACAAAATTAAGAGGAGATGGTCAGGTTGTTGTTATAGAGTTTGCAAATAATATTAGGTTTGAAGTACTTCCTTGTTTTGTAATTGGAGATGGCATTGGATATAAATTTCCAGATACTCATAATGGAGGCAGTTGGAAAGTAACTAAACCTAAAGAAGAACAAGAGGCGATTAATAAATTAAACAATATTACAAATAAAAACCTCAAGAGATTGTGCAGAATGATAAGGGCTTGGAAGGATATGTGTAATGTTGATATGGGAGGATTGTTAATAGATACAATGGCACACAATTTCTTAGAAACATGGTTATATAAAGATAAATCATTTTTGTATTACGACTATATGACTAGAGATTTTTTCAGGTATTTAAGCAAGGAAAATGACAAACAAGCATACTGGCTTGCAGTAGGAAGTAATCAAAGAATTTATAATAATTGTTTATTTGTAGCAAAAGCAAAGAAAGCATATTATAATGCTTCAGAAGCAATTAAATATGAAGAGAATGGTCAGGAATCGTCAGCAAATAATAAATGGAAAGAAATATATGGAAGCAGATTTAAAAATTAGTCCTATCGAGGCACAACTTCGTGAATGTTTTGGTAGGGTTGCATGGGCACATAAAACACAGGAAAAGCGTGCTGATAGTTTAGGAAAGTGGAATTCTATTTTTAAATGGACTCAAATTGTACTTTCTGCATTAAATACAGCAGGAATACTTTATGTAATATTTGGTGGAGTTAATTGGGTTCTTTGGGCTTCTGCTATATTATCTTTATTACTTGTTTGTATTAATTCTTATCTTAAAGAATACAATTTAGAGAAACTAATACAAGAGCATTCTAATTCAGCAAATGAAATTAGAGACATAAGAGATAGTTATGTATCGTTATTAACAGATATTAATAAAGAAGGGTTTCTTTCTTATGAAGAAGTTGTAAAAAAACGAGATACTTTACAACGTGAATTAAAGGAAATATATAAGGTTGCACCAAGAACAACATCAAGAGCTTACAAAAAAGCTTCAAAAGCTTTACAGAAAGATGAAGAATTGACTTTTAGTGATGAGGAAATAGATAATCTTCTTCCAAAAGAATTAAGGAAAAATAAATAACCGCCTATAACCTTTACTGAGAACAATTAAATATAATAGATATGGATTATACAAAGGTATTAGAGGAGATTAATTCTGCAACAGTACAGATAAGTTCTTATGATTATAAGATGTATTGTGTTGCAATAGCAGGTGTGGCTTTTTCTATATTAATGTCTGTTCTTATTTTAAGATTGACCTGGAGAATATCTAAAAATCAAGAGGAATTAGAAAAGAAAAATTTGAAATTGCAGTTGTTTGAAAAGAGATATGCTTTATATGAAACTATTGTAAAGACAAAAACATTATTAGATTTAGATAATAGTAGTGAATATCAATTAAACAAAACACTGATAATCTTAGAAGAATTAAAGTCTAATAATATTTTTGTTGAATTAAATAATAAATTCTTTTACCAATCTGAAGCTTCTAAATTTTTATATGATCAGCTTTTAGTGTTGAAAATAAGCATGATAAAAGATAGATTTGATTCATTATATTTTCGATATACAATTGTGTTTTTTTGGTTTAACGATGAATTTAATAAAGAAAAAGATAACGAGCCTATAACAGACATTTTTTCTAGATTTTCTGAAAAAGACAAGTATATCTTAGAAAAGAATTATTTATATAAAGAAATAAGTGAATATAAAAAATCATATGATGCTTATGTAAAATATATTGATGAGAGTGGTATTATGAAAGAGTTTGAGAAGTATTTGAATATTCATGATTTAGAAAAATAACAACGACTATAACCTTTACCGAGAACAATTAGAAAAACGCTATTAACTATAAATAAACAATTAAAAATATAAGATTATGAAAGTTTACGGATACTCTGAGAGAGGGATGATAAATTCCTTAATGTTTAATATTAGTGAAGATAAGGATCTAATGATTAAATTTATGGAAATTCTTCCTGAACAAATATCACAAGAGAATGAAATACCAACTGATTTTGATGTTATTATTGAACCGTCTTTTTCAGCTTTTGGTGGTTCTGATTTGATTGTTATTGCATATTATGAGAATCGAAAATATAAGAAAGTGATATTTTTTGAAGCTAATGTGCAACCTTATGGTAAAATATATAATATCGAAGATGAATTAAGTTCAGATAGATACGTGAGGTTTGAATCCAATAGGCTTTATGCTCAATTGAGTGCTAAACAATTACTAATAGAATATATTGATTATATCAAAAAAGGACAGCCAATTAAGGTTGATGGTGACAGATCGAGAAGAATTGGTGAGAATGAGGTTGTGAAAAGAGCTTTAAAAATGATTGATGGTGCAAAGGATTATTTTTATATTGGTATTGTTCCTAATGATATTTTTAGTGATGAAACTAAGAGACCTAAAGAGTTTAAGTTGTTATTATGGGAAGATATTGAGAAGTTCTGCGTAGATAATAACCTAAAAAAGGTTTTAGATATGTTTGAATTTAATAAAGGACAGATATATTAGTAGCAAGAAATCCAACTCAACGAAAATTATAATAAACTAAACGCCTATGACCTTTTCTGAGAACAATTTTGAAAACGCTATTTTGGAGATATTCAAAGATAATCTTGGTTATCAGTATTTCTATGCTCCTGATATTAAGAGGGACTTCCAATCGCCTTTTCATGAGGATTTGCTTGTGGGGGCTTTGTTTGAGATAAACTCTATGTTACCTAAGGAAGCCATTAATGAGGCTATTTATAAGCTGAAGAATATGGAGACTGGCACCTTGGTTCAAAGGAATATGAGGTTTATGGATATGCTCCAGAATGGGGTGGAGGTTAATTATTATGATGGTAAGGAGCAGAGGGCGGCGAGGGTCTTATTGGTGGATTTTGAGAATGTGGAAAGGAATGTGTTTTCGGTTTCTAATCAATGGACTTTTGAGGAGTTTTCTCTTAAGAGGGCGGATATTATTGTTTTTGTTAATGGTCTGCCGCTTGTTGTGGTGGAGCTTAAATCGCCTTCGAGAACGGAAACTGATGTTAGTGCTGCATATAGGCAACTTAGGAATTATATGACAGAGATCCCTTCTTTGTTTGCCTTCAATGCCTTTGTGGTGATGAGTGACCAGGCGTTTTCTAAGGCTGGGACTATTACTGCAGATGAGGATAGGTTTATGGAGTGGAAGACTGTTGATGGTGGGTATGAGAATACTAAGCTGGCTTGTTTCGACACTTTGTTTGAGGGGATGTTTGAGAAGAGGAGGTTATTGGATATTATTCAGAACTTTATTTGTTTTTCTAAGCAGGGAAAAGAGGAGGCTAAGATTTTGGCTGGCTATCATCAATATTATGCTGTTCGTAAGGCTATTAGTTCTACGGAAAAGGCTGTAGTGTCTGATGGGAAGGGAGGAGTTTTTTGGCATACTCAAGGGAGTGGGAAATCGCTTTCGATGGTCTTTTATGCTAAGCTTTTGCAAGAGACGTTGAACTCGCCTACAATTGTGGTTATTACGGATAGGAATGATTTGGATGATCAGCTCTTTTCTCAGTTTGCTTCTTGTAAGGATTTTCTTCGTCAAGTGCCTATTCAGGCTCAGTCTCGTTCTCATCTTACGGAGCTTTTGAATGGTAGAAAGGCTAATGGGATTTTCTTTTCCACTATGCAGAAGTTTGAACAAGGTAATGAACCTCTTTCGGAGAGAAGGAATATTATTGTTGTGGCTGATGAGGCTCACCGTAGCCAATATGGTTTGGAGGAGAAGATTACAAAGGAGGGTGAGATTAAGATTGGGGCGGCTCGGATTATTCGTGATTCTCTGCCTAATGCTACTTTTATTGGTTTTACGGGTACTCCTATTTCTTTGAAGGACAGGTCAACTCGTGAGGTCTTTGGGGATTATATTGATGTTTATGATATGACCCAGTCGGTGGAGGATGGGGCAACTCGTCCTGTCTTTTATGAGAGTAGGGTTATTAACTTGAAACTAAATAAGGAGGTCTTAGAGCTTATTGATGATGAGTATGACAGGCTGGCTGATGTGGCTGAGGGTTATGCTATTGAGAAGAGCAAGAGGAGTTTGGGGCGTTTGGATAGCATTTTAGGGAGTGATAAGACTATTGAGAGTTTATGTGATGATATTTTATTGCACTATGAGGAGTGTCGTCAGTTTGAACAGACAGGTAAGGCTATGATTGTTGCTTATTCGAGAGAGATTGCTCTAAAGATTTATCATAGGTTACTTTTCTTAAGACCTTCTTGGACTGATAAGGTGGCTGTTGTGATGACTTCTTCTAATGATGACCCAGAAGATTGGAGGGAGATTATTGGTAATAAGACGCATAAGGATGAGCTGGCTAGGAGGTTTAAGGATAATGAGGATAGTTTGAAAATTGCTATTGTTGTGGATATGTGGCTGACTGGTTTTGATGTTCCTTCGCTTTCTACTATGTATGTTTATAAGCCTATGAGGGGTCATAACCTAATGCAGGCTATTGCTAGAGTGAATAGGGTTTATAAGGATAAGATAGGGGGTTTGATTGTTGATTATGTGGGGATTGCTTCGGCTTTGAAACAGGCTATGAACGACTATACCAAGAGAGACCAGTCGAATTTTGGCAATCAGGATATTGCTAAGACTGCTTATAGGGAGTTTAGGAATAAGCTTATGGTTTGTAGGGACCTTATGCATGGGTTTGAATTTGCAGGTTTTATTACAGCAACTGACCTTCAGAGAGCAAGGCTTATTAGTGGTGCGGTGAATTTTCTGTCTGACATAAAGAGAGAGAAAACAAAAAAGACATTTATTAAGGAGGCTTTGCTGATGCATAATTTCTTATCGCTTTGCAAGAGTGTTGTTGAGTATGATTATAGGATTGAGGCGGCTTATTTTGAGGCTGTGAGGACTTTGATTACAAGGGTTTTGTCGCCTGGCAAGATTTCGCTTAGGGAGATAAATATTAGGATTAATGACCTACTTTCTCAAAGCATTAAGAGTGAGGGGGTGATTAATTTGTTTTCTGATTTTGAGAAGGAGTTTTCGCTTTTCGATCCTAAGTTCTTGGAGGATATTCAAAATATGAAGGAGAGGAATATTGCTATTGAGCTTTTGAAGAAGTTGATTGCTGAACAGGTTCATGTTTATCAAAGGACAAATGTGGTTAAGAGTGAGAAGTTTTCGGATATGTTGTCTAATGCTATGAGTAATTATTTGAAAGGTCTTTTGACTAATGAGGAGGTTATTCAGGAGTTAATCAGTATGGCTCATGAGATTATGAATGCTGACAAAGAAAATTCTGAATTAGGTTTGAGCAGTGAAGAGCAGGCTTTCTATGACGCCTTGACTAAGCCTGAGAATGTGAAAGATTTCTTTGGAAATGACCAGCTTATTGCTATCACTAAAGAGCTTACAGATGCTTTGCAGAAAAATAAGACGATTGACTGGCAGAAGAAAGAAACAGCAAGGGCAGGTATGAGGAGGATTATTAAGAGGCTTCTGAAGAAATACAATTACCCACCAGAAAAAACCGATGATGCACTTGAAACAATTTATCGCCAGTGCGAGATGTGGGCTGATAATTTGTAATAAGAAAATAAAAAACAAAGTATATGGATAAGACATTTAATTTATATTGTGATGAGAGCTGTCATCTTGAAAATGACGGTATGCCTTATATGCTTTACGGTTATGTTAGCATTGCATCTAATAAAATCAAATTAGCTAAAAAGCAAATCAAACAAATTAAATTAGATTATAACTTTGAGGGCGAAATGAAATGGAATAATGTATGTAATAAGACTTTTCCTTTTTATGCTGAAATTATCAATTACTTCTTTGATAATGATATGATGTTTAGGGCTGTGGTTGTTGAGAAAGATCAAATAGATAATAATAGAGAGGAGTATAGCTTTAATGATTTTTATTTTAGAATGTACTATCAGCTCTTGCACCATAAGACTGATATGGAAAACACTTATAATGTATATATCGATATTAAAGATACCAGAAGCAAAGGGAAGCTTCATCAGTTGAAAGATATGATAAAGTACAACTCTTCAATAAACAATTTTCAATTTATTGATTCAAGTGAAAGCGTTTTTGTGCAGTTAGCTGATGTTCTTATGGGGGCAATTAGTTATCAGTTAAGGATAGAAAAAGGCAGTTTGGAAGGGGGATTGGATGCTAAGTTGAAAGTCATTGAGAAGATAAAATTACATACAAATTTGAGTCTTAATAAATCTACTTCAAAGCATGAAAACAAATTCAATCTATTTTTCATATGTTTAAAATAAAGAGATATGGCATTTAATTTGAATAAGAAATATCCTGAACTTTTAGAAATACTCCACTTTAATCAGCAAAGTAGAGATTTTTCATTAAGGAGAATATTCGATAGAGACATACAGGATAATAACAATTTTTGTTTTAAAGATAAATTGATTCATCCAATTAAAGATAAGGATGGAATGCCGAGTATGGATACATTATTTAATCATTTAACAAGAACAAAAACTGAAGAAACTGACCAAGAAGGAAAAACAATAAATCGGAGAGTTGAGTTTGAGTCTGATCGTTCTATAAGGTTGCATTGGATAAAACATCATATTGATGAAAAGATAGTGGGAATAGATATTTTTAGCATTACTGAACGTGATAAAAAGAAAAGAGAGGACGTTATTAAGACCTATATTTATAATAAGCCAAAGAAATATGTTGTTGTGTTAGAATGTCAACGCTCTAAAAACGATTATTATCTTTTATCGGCTTATTATTTAAATAAAATTTATGGTGAAAAGGATATTCAGAGGAAGATGAAGAATAAGCTAAATGATATTATATAAAAACGCAGGGCTCGATATATGTCTAGATATACCGAGCCCCGAAACTCCTTCTAACTATAGATGAGCAGTGCAAAGATACAATATCTTTATAAAAAATGCAAGTGAATAGTACTAAAAAATGAATTAAATTGTTTTGTGGTGAAATTTCAATCATTATATAAACGAGATGGAGCAACGATAAAACTCGAATAAAAAACAAAGTATATGGATTATGTTATTGAATGGGTTACGGTGAATAAGGTCTTGTTTTATTTGCCTTTGGGGATAGCAATTTTGATTTTTGTGGCTTATCATCTGTTGAGGGTTAAGAAAGAAAGGAAACAGGAGAGGGAGGACAGAAAAGAGGATAGGGATAGGTTTTAGTTTATAACATTGATTTATAGTTATATGGTAATAGTTTTAGTATTTTTAACACACCATTTGGGTTAATTAGAATTATTTAATAGTATCTTTGCAATGAATATTACGTTTAAGAACAAGAAACTTATGGAATATGCTAATGATGCCAAGGCTCGGAATAAGGATCTAGGCGTTATAAGGGCTAAGTTGTATTTTAAGAGAGTTTCGGATCTAGGAAAAGTAAGAACCCTTGAGGATGTAAGGAATTTGCCTGGACATTTCCATGAATTAGTGGGAGATAGGAAAGGACAATGGGCTTGTGATTTAGATCAACCTAATAGACTAATATTTACGCCTCATGAAGAGCCTATTCCAAGGAACAAGGATGGACAGTATATTTGGATTGAGATTAGGGGCGTTGAGATTTTAGAGATTCAAGATTACCATTAAGAATAACAATTACCATTATGAATAACAAAATAAACCAATTCTTTCCTGATGAAGTTTTTCACCCTGGTGAGACTCTTACGGAAAAGCTTTCTGAAGAGAAAATGAGTTTGAAAGAGTTTGCTATTCGTTGTAATATGTCGGAAAAGACTATTATTGAGATAGCGAAGGGAAAGGCTAAAATAAGTTATGAGACGTCAATGAAGTTTGAAACTGTATTTGGAATTCCTGCTTATTTTTGGATTGAGAGACAGTCAGACTACGATGAGTATATGGCAAGGTTAGAGAATATAAAACAGTTAGAGGCTTGTGTGGAGTGGGCTAAGCAGTTTCCTGTTTCGGAAATGGAGAAAAAGGGATGGATTGCTAAGGGTAAGAACAAGATAGAGAGAATAGGTTTGCTATTAAGGTTTTTTGGACTTTCAAGTTCTGTTGCTTGGAATGATTTCTATTTGTCTATAGAGTCAAGGACTTCTTTTAGAATTTCTTTAAAACAGGTTCAAAATCCTTATGCTGTGTCGGCTTGGCTTAGAAAAGGTGATTTAGATATTAAAGATTGTAAGGTTAAGAATGAATATAATAAGAAACTATTAGATGATTCTCTGCCTAAGATGAGAGCTATTATGGTTGCACAACCCGATGACTTCTTTAGTCAGTTGCAGGATGTTTGCTCAGAGGTAGGCATTGTTCTTCTTCACACTCCTTGTTTGACTAATGCTCCGATTAGTGGTGCAACAAGATGGGTTGGCGATGTTCCTCTTATTCAAATTTCTTGTAGGTTTAAAAGAAGTGATAATTTTTGGTTTAGCTTCTTTCATGAGTTGGGTCATATTTTATTGCATGGGAAGAAAGATGTGTTTTTGGAGTTTGATAAGCTTAGTGTGAATGATAAAGAAAAAGAGGATGAGGCTGACCAGTTTGCTACTAAGATGACATTTTCTAAGGAGCTTGAACAAAGGTTTTTGGATGAGTATGATATTACATCTGATAGTATAGTCTCTTTTGCTAAAAAATACAAGTTACATCCTTCATTAATTGTTGGCAGACTACAACATAAAGAAATTATCAAATATAGTCAGTTTAGAGAATTACTTACCTCAATAGAAATTATATAACGTCTTTTCTTTTAATTGAATATTGATTAATTTTGCAGATATGTCCGAAAAATTGCCAATATTTGAGACTCAAATAATGTTAAAATGCAATTACAAGCAAAAGAAAACTAACAACATATTACATTAATAAAAATAATTATGGCAAGAGCTAAGACAAAGGAAGAATTGGAGACAGGTGCAAAGGTGGGGTTTGAGAAGCTTTTTATTCTTATTGATTCTATGAGTAAGGAGGAGCAGGAGATGTGTTTTTCTTTTGAAGACAGGGATAAGAATGTGAAGGATGTTTTGGTGCATTTGTATGAGTGGCATCAGTTGTTATTGAACTGGGTGGACTCGAATAAAAAGGGTCTTAGGGCTGGGTTCTTGCCTGAGCCTTATAATTGGAGGACTTATCCACAGATGAATATTGGCTTTTGGGAGAAGCATCAGGGGACTTCTTTGGAGGATTCTATTTGGATGGTGAAAGATAGTCATTTGAAGGTTATGCTGGTGATTGGGTCTTTTTCAGATGAGGAGTTATTTGTTAGTAAGTTCTTTGATTGGACTGGGACTACGAGTTTGGGTAGTTACTGCGTTTCTGCTACTTCAAGCCACTATGACTGGGCTATAAAGAAAATTAAGAAACATAAGGTTGGTTTGGGGAAATAAGGTTTATTTATTTTTATTATAACTATTATGGAATTGAATGAGGCTCGTGAGATTTATAATGTGTTTAAGGGGTCTAAACATCAGGTTTTGGTGAATGTGGTCTTGAAAAATGCTGTTAGGTATGCTAATATTAGGGTGGAATGGTTGATGTCGGAGGGTGAGGAAAGGAAGGTGATTGATGGGGATAGAACAATAATTCATGATGCTTTTATTAGTTCTTGTAATGCTTTATCAAGGAATATGGGAACATCAGGCGAGGATATTTCTTGGAGAAGGGATATCGGCAGTTTGAGGGAGGATATTGGGGCTTTCGCTTGTCTTATTAATGCTGTTATGGGCTTGAATGCTCGGTAAAAATTCTTTTATCTTTATTGGATAAATTGAACAAAATACATTAAATTTTATGGGAGTAAATATTTGTTTATCCACTCCCATAAGGTTTAATTACTTGTCGTATAGAAAGGCTTCTGCTTTACGCATTGCTTCAGTTGGTGAACTTGCTTTGCCAACAAAGGTTGTTCCGCTACGATCTACATAAAGGTCTTTATTTGACGCATCCCATTTCACTGCATAGGATTTACGACTTTTACCTGAGTTAAGATTACCAATTGTTTCTAATGCCATTTTGTCCTCCTTTTTTAATTAATACTGACTTTTACTTATCTTATTTTTAATAAGTCTTTATCGTTTTATCTTGATTAATATCAGGTTTATATCAATTAACTATTCTATAAGATTTCACGTTTCAAAGGTATATAATTATTTCTAATTTAAGGGTTATTTCTTGAAAATAAATTAATTGAAAATAGATAAGTGCGACACTGAGGCGCCAATAAAAATCTAAAGAAGATTAAGCCTTTGGTATAAGTTTATTTTACTTGAACATCATATAGACTGCGACTGCGAGGAGGAAGAAGGCGAAGATTTTCTTGAAGACTGTGGCTGGGAGTTTTAAGCCGAGTTTTGTTCCCCATAGGGTGCCTAATACAATTCCGATTGCGATAAAGACTGCATACATTATGTTTAGGTGTCCGTTTTGGGCGTAGATTATTATGCTGGGTAGTCCGACTGGGAGTTGGAGGGCGGCAAGGGATGTTGCGGCTGCGGCTTTTGGGCTATAATGTAGGACTGCGACTAAGATGGGTACTATTACTATTCCTCCGCCTTTGCCAAATAAGCCTGCAAATATGCCTGCTCCTATTCCGAGTGTGATATAGACCCAGAAGGCTTTCTTTAGTTGTGGCTTTTCTTCTTTGGGTTTGTTTTCTTTGTTTTTCTTGAAGAGGGAAGGGATGTCGAAATAGAGGATTGCGATATATAGTAGGATAAAGACATAGAGTTTGGTTAAAAATGTTTCGCTTATGTTTACTGCGAGTTCTCCACCAAGAAATGAGCCAAGGAATAGTCCGAGTGCTATTAGGAGAGAGTCTTTGAGGACTATTAATCCTGCTTTGTAGTAGGCTATTACGCCAAGTGCTCCTACTGGTAGTAACATGGCGGTTAGGGATATTGCATTGGCGTCTAAGATATTCATTCCAAAGAATAGGATTATGGATGGCACCATTAAGATTCCTCCTCCTATGCCGAATAGTCCTGACAAGATTCCTGTTAGTATTCCAAGTACTACAAATCCTATTTCTATCATTTCCTTTGTTTAGTGTTTGGGTTTCGTTATTTCTGGGGCAAAATTAGGTTAAATTTATAAACATATCAACTCTTGGTATTAAAAGATATTTGAGAAAAAAGCATTTTTTAAATTATTTTTGTCTTTTATTTCAATTTTTATTTATCTTTGTCGTCTATAAGAAGATGTATAAAACGATATAACATATATTTTATGACAAAAAAAATTACTTCTTTAGCATTAATATTACTATCTCCTTTAGTTATTTTTGCAAGTGAGGCTGACCTGAAAATTCCTCAGGAAATACATGAATTAGGTATCTTACATTGGGGCTTTTTAGTTACTCTTCTCGGATTATTATTCGGCCTTTATCAATTTCTTAAGGTTAAAAGGCTTCCCTCACACCAGTCAATGCTCGATATTGCGCACGTTATTTACAAGACATGTTTAACTTATCTTAGACAACAGGGTAAACTTATTGCTATCCTTTTTCTTTTTATTGGGATTGCGGTGGCTTTATATTTTGGCTTTTTGGCTAAGGATACAAATGGTGAGACTTTTGGAATTGGAGGGGTTCTTTTGATTCTTTTATGGACGGTGATAGGGATTTTAGGGTCTTATTCTGTTGCGGCTTATGGTATTAGAATGAATACTTTGGCTAATTCAAGAATGGCTTTTGCTTCTTTGAAAAGAAATCCTCTGAAATTATTAGATATTCCTCTTAATGCTGGTATGAGTATTGGGGTTGTTTTGATTTGTGTTGAACTTTTCTTAATGTTAATTATTCTTCTTCTTATGCCTGCTCATTTGGCTGGGGCTTGTTTTATTGGGTTTGCTATTGGGGAGTCTTTGGGGGCGTCGGCTCTTAGGATTGCTGGTGGTATTTTCACTAAGATTGCAGATATTGGCTCTGACTTAATGAAGGTTTATTTTAAGATTGGGGAGGATGATCCAAGAAATCCTGGTGTGATTGCGGATTGTGCTGGAGATAATGCAGGGGATTCTGTTGGCCCTACGGCTGATGGGTTTGAGACTTATGGGGTGACGGGTGTTGCTCTGATTGCTTTTATCTTGCTTGCAATACCAGATGTTGGGATTCAAAAGGAACTTCTTGTTTGGATATTTACTATGAGGATTCTTATGGTTATTACTTCGGTTTTCTCTTATTGGATTAATAATTTCATCTCTAAGATTAGATTTGGTAAGGCTGATGATTTGGATTTTGAAGCTCCACTAACAAGTCTTATCTGGATTACTTCTATTATTTCAATTATTGGAACTTTTGCAATTAGCTATATATTAATTCCTAATCTTAATGGAAACCCAGACTTATGGTGGATCTTGTCTTTAATAATTAGTTTTGGGACATTGGGTGCGGCGGTTATTCCTGAGGTTACAAAGATTTTCACTTCTCCTAAGTCAAAACATGTGGCTGAGGTTGTGAAGGCTTCTCGTGAGGGTGGTGCTTCTTTGAATATTCTTTCTGGTCTTGTGGCTGGAAACTTTGGTGCTTTTTGGACAGGGATAGTTTTTGTCTTCCTTATGTTCGGTGCTTATGCTTCAAGTTTTCAATTGGGTGAGCTTATGATTTTCCCTTCAATCTTTGCTTTTGGCTTGGTTGCTTTTGGTATGCTGGGTATGGGACCTGTTACAATTGCGGTTGATTCCTATGGTCCTGTGACTGATAATGCTCAATCGATTTATGAATTATCTCTAATTAAGGATATTGAGGGAATTGACAAGGAGATAGAAAGAGATTTTGGGTTTACTCCTGATTGGGAGAAATCGAAATACTATCTTGAATCGAATGATGGAGCTGGAAACACATTTAAGGCAACAGCTAAGCCAGTTCTTATTGGGACTGCTGTTGTTGGTGCTACTACTATGATTTTCTCTCTAATCTTAATGATTAATAAAACTCTTGGGGTTGAACCTGTAACAATTCTTAACTTATTAAATCCATATACTATATTAGGCTTCCTTTTGGGTGGTGCTGTTATTTTCTGGTTTACTGGGGCTTCAATGCAAGCAGTTACTACTGGGGCTCATAGGGCTGTGGAGTATATTAAGAAACATATTAACCTTGACCCACATGCACCAAAGAAAGCTAATGAGGCTAATAGTATTGAGGTGGTTAAGATTTGTACGCAATATGCTCAAAAGGGGATGTTTAATATCTTTATTGCGGTCTTCTTCTTTGCTCTTGGCATTGCTTGTTTGTCTGCTATTAACCTTGGGGGAGAGAATGCAGAACCAGTGGTTAAGTATGCTGCGATTTCTTTATTTATTAGTTATCTGATAGGGATTGCGGTCTTTGGACTTTACCAGGCTGTGTTTATGGCTGATGCTGGTGGTGCTTGGGATAATGCTAAGAAGGTTGTGGAAGTTGATATGAACGAAAAAGGAACTCCTCTTCATGATGCAACAATTGTTGGCGACACAGTGGGAGATCCTTTTAAAGATACGTCTTCGGTTGCTCTAAACCCTATTATTAAGTTTACAACTCTGTTTGGATTATTGGCTATGGAGATTGCTATTTCTGATTCTTTCAGAGATATGGCTCCTTATTTTGGTGTGGTATTCTTCTTAGTTGCTCTTTATTTCGTTTATCGTTCTTTCTATAAGATGAGAATAAAATAAGAGATAAGAGATAACTTATTCTGGCTTGTCCATTAGGGCTTTAACTTCTTCTTTTAGTTTAAGGAATGCTTTGGCGTCTCTTATGAAATTGTCTAAGCCCTCTGAATTGCCGTCTGATAATCGCTTACATAGGATTTCTTCAATATCAATTATTGTTTGAATGGTTTCGTAGCTCCTATTGAAGGCGTCTTGCTCTAAGAGATCTTCCTTGTTTTGTTTTCTTATGTCGTTAATAAGTAGTGAGTATATGCCGTAAAGGTTATTATTAGGCATTGTCTCATAGTTTCTGTACCTACGTCTTCTCATCCAAGAGGATGTGCGAAGATTTACGTCAGAATCAAGGAGAATTGTTTTTATCTCGTGCCTTGTTAAGCCAAATCGCTCTACCAAATCATCCACCTTTTCATCGTCAGAAATATCTTCGGAATAGTAGTAGAGATATTGAGAAAAGATTTTAGACTCTATGTCGTTATCATTGGGAATATCACTATGGGTATCCTCTTGTTCAAAGTAAACTGTATTATCGCTCATGGCTATATATCATTAAATTATTATCAAAAACATTATTTCGCTTTGCAAATATAATATATAATTTCCCAGAAAGCAAGTAAGGATGTGTTATATTGCTTGTTATAGGAGTATATTAGGATTTTTTACGATATGACAAAATAGCCCACGAGTTGATAACTACTACAAATCCAAGTAATTTATAGAGTTGAGGCATTAGGTCTGTTAGCTTACTTCCTTTTAGGTAAACGTTACGCATTACATCAATAAAGTATGTTAGAGGACTGAAATTACCTATCTTTTGAGCCCAAGGAGGCATTGAGTTGAATGGGGTATAGAGTCCACTCATCAGGATAAGTATCATAATAAAGAAGAACATCATAAAGACAACTTGCTGATAGGTGCTGGCGTAGTTGGAGAGGATTAGTCCCATCCCAGATACGGCAAGGGTGAAGACAAAGGAGAAGAGATAGATTGTTAGTATGCTTCCCTGAGGTACTATGCCGTAGAAAAGCCTGGCGACAATGAATCCTATTGTCATAATAACCATTCCGATTACCCAATATGGTATTAGTTTGGAGAGTATAAAGATTGGCTTTGTGACAGGCGAAACGTTTATCTGTTCCATATTCCCTTTTTCTTTTTCTCCTACTATGTTAAAGGCTGGAAGGAATCCACTGACAATGGTTAAGACCATAACCATGAGGGCAGGAACCATAAAAAACTTATAGTCTAATTCTCTGTTAAACTGGTATATTGTTTTGATTTCAACTCCTGGAGGGTCGTTTATGCCTGTGATTTCTGTGGTTTTTTCGTCTTGGTATTGTCTTATGATGCTGAGTGCATACATCCCTCCCATTGTGCCTTTGGTTCCATTTACGGAATTGACTGCAATAAGGATATCTGATTTCTTATCAACAACAAAGTCCTTTTCAAAGTTCTTCGGTATATTTATAACCATATCTGCCTTATCGTTCTGTATTAGTCCCAAGGCTGCATTATAGGTGTGCTCACTTGCTACTAAATTAATGGAATTGTTGGCTATTAACTTTCCGACAAGTTCTTTTG
This sequence comes from Bacteroidales bacterium, assembly GCA_041673165.1. GTDB lineage: Bacteria > Bacteroidota > Bacteroidia > Bacteroidales > P3 > UBA10566. The sequence goes on along the minus strand of JBAYYI010000037.1, from coordinate 1,261 downwards.
AATAGGTGGAATTATCCTGATCAACAATTACTAAGCGCATATCCTTTACCTCAAAATTAGCAGCATAAGGTAGTAGGATGAGGGTGAGGAAGGGAAATAGCAATATTATTTTAGGAAGTAGCTTATCTCTAAATATCTGTTTAAATTCTTTTTCAACTAAATAACCTAACATAATTTACTCCAGTCTTTTTTTAAATTTCTTAAGGCTTATGCCTAAAATAACTATTATCATAATAATCAGAGCCAGAAACTCCTTCCATACGTAGCGAACATCAACTCCCATTATCATTAGTTTCCTTATTGCACTTATAAACCATTTGGCTGGCATAGTTTGGGCAATTCCTTGGAGAATAAGGGGCATACTTCCTATGTCGAATAGCATTCCTGAGAGTAGCATTGAGGGCATAAGTAGGATGATAGCACTAATAACTAATGCCATTAGCTGGGTGTCGGCAATGGTGGAAATGAGTATGCCTAAGGAGAGGGAGACTAAGATATAGAGTATGCAGAGAGTGGAAATCCAAAACAGGCTTCCGTTAATTGGTACTCCCATAATGAAGTAGGAGACTATGAATATTGTAATTATATTTATTAGAGCGATGATGAAATAAGGGATTACCTTTGAAACTATTATTATAATCGGCTTGGTTGGGCTTGCAAGAAGTAGTTCCATTGTGCCTTTTTCTTTTTCCCTGACAATGGAGATAGAGGTCATCATTGCACAGACAAGAATTATGATAAAGCCCATTACCCCTGGCACAAAATTATAGGAGCTTTTCATTAGTGGGTTATAGAGGAGTTTGAGCTCGGGTGTTATTTCGTAACTTGAGACTGGTGCTTTGTTTAAGTCCTTAAGGGTTGAGCCTATTATGTTGGATGCATAACTGACAAGGGTTCTTGCTGCATTGGGGTCGGATCCATCGGCGATGATTTGTATATCTGCTTTCTTTAGATGGAGTAGGTTTTCGGAGAAGTTCTCGCCAAATACTATAACTAAAGAATTTTCTGAAGCTTTGAATGACTGTTCTATCTCTTGATAAGAATTAAATGAATTGCTGAGTGTGAAATACTCGCTTTCTTGAATTCTATTAATAATTGTTCTTGTGATTTCGTCTTTGGAATAATCTAAGACTCCAATATTTGTATTTCTTATCTCAGTTGTTACCGCATAGCCGAAAAGCACCATCATAACTAAGGGCAAAACTAAGATAATCATCATAGTCCAAGTGTCTCGGAAAATATGAATAAACTCTTTCTTGGT
>JBAYYI010000036.1:0-23535 GCA_041673165.1 Bacteroidales bacterium | reverse complement strand
GGATTAGATGAATATCTTGATAAAATAAAAGGCGGTTGGACGGATATCGATGTAATTATTACAATGCCAAGTGTAATGCCTAAAATTGGAGCATTAGGAAAAATATTAGGTCCTCGTGGCTTAATGCCTAACCCAAAAACAGGAACAGTTACAATGGATGTCGGTAAAGCAGTCCAAGAGGTAAAAGCTGGTAAAATAGACTTTAAAGTGGATAAGTATGGAATAATTCATACAGGAGTAGCTCGTGTATCATTTGAAAATGATAAAATAAGTGAAAATGCTCATGAAGTATTGTCTACTATTTTAAAACTAAAACCAACTGCAGCAAAAGGAACTTATGTTAGGAGTATTACAATCTCTTCAACAATGAGCTCTGGTGTTCAAATTGACCCAAAATCCATAAGTAAATAATCTTCACGAGTAAACTTTTGAAATATGATAAAAGAAGATAAAGGACAGTTAATTGAATCTATTGGAGTTGAGTTATCAAAATATCCTTATTTATATTTAGTTGATGTTGCAGGATTAGATTCTGTTGACACCGCTAAGCTAAGGAGACTTTGCTTCCGTAGAGAGGTTAAACTAATGACAGTTAAGAATACATTGCTTAGAAAAGCAATGGAAAAATCTGGGATAGATTATTCAGAATTATTCCCAGCTCTTAAAGGTTCGACTTCGATCATGCTTTCAAACGTCAATAATGTACCAGCTAATTTAATAAAGGATTTTAGAGTTACATCTAAAAAACCAATATTAAAAGCTGCTTATGTTGAAGAATCATTCTATATTGGAGACAATAACTTAGATTTATTGATTAGTATCAAGTCTAAGAAAGAACTTATTGCTGATATAATTGCAGCATTAGAGTCTCCTGCTAAGAATGTTATTGGAGCATTGCAGTCAGGTGGGAATACATTATCAGGCGTATTAAAAACATTATCGGAAAAAGCTGAATAATAAAAGTATTGTTAAAAATTTAATAAATAAAATAAAATGGCAGATTTAAAAGCGTTTGCGGAAAAATTAGTTAACTTAACAGTTAAAGAAGTTAAAGAATTAGCTGACATCTTAAAAGATGAATATGGTATTGAACCAGCAGCAGCAGCAGTAGCAGTAGCAGGTCCAGCAGCAGCAGCAGCAGTAGTAGAAGAACAAACTTCATTTGATGTTATGCTTATGGAAGCTGGTGCATCTAAATTGAATGTTGTTAAATTAGTAAAAGACCTTTGTAGTCTTGGACTAAAAGAAGCAAAAGAACTTGTTGATGCAGCTCCAAAACCTTTGAAAGAAGGAGTATCTAAAGATGAAGCTGAAGCATTAAAAGCTCAATTAGAAGAAGCTGGTGCAAAAGTTGAAATAAAATAAGACATTTCACAACAAAATTATCATAGGAATATGGTATTCTAACGATAGAATACCTATTCCTTGTTTGTGTTTGTATAAATCTTATTTTTTTACTAATTAATATTTAAACCTTGGCACACAATAAATCCAACATAGTAAGTTTTGCATCCGTAAAACCATTTGATTATCCAGATTTCTTGGATATTCAATTAAAATCGTTTCAAGATTTTTTCCAACTTGAAACAAATTCTGAGAATAGAGTTAACGAAGGCTTGTATAAAGTGTTTTCGGAAAACTTTCCAATTTCAGATGCGAGGAATAATTTCGTTTTAGAATTTCTCGATTATTTTATTGACCCACCCCGATATTCAATACAAGAATGTTTAGAGAGGGGATTAACTTTTAGCGTTCCTTTGAAGGCTAAATTAAAATTGTTCTGTACAGATCCTGAACATGAAGAATTTGAAACAATCATTCAGGATGTATATCTTGGAATGATTCCATATATGACACCTAAGGGTACATTTGTTGTTAATGGAGCAGAAAGAGTTGTAGTATCTCAATTACATCGTTCGCCAGGGGTTTTCTTTGGAACAAGTAACCATGCTAATGGGATGCAATTATATTCTGCGCGTATTATTCCATTTAAGGGATCTTGGATGGAGTTTACTACAGACATTAATAATGTCATGTATGCTTATATTGACAGAAAGAAAAAACTGCCTATCACAACTTTGCTTAGAGCGATAGGTTATGAAACAGATAAAGATATTTTAGAGATTTTCAATCTTGCTGAAGAATTAAAAGTAACCAAAACTAATTTGAAAAAAGTTGTTGGTAGAAAATTAGCAGCAAGAGTTGTGCGTGCCTGGATTGAAGACTTCGTTGATGAAGATACTGGTGAAGTTGTTTCAATTGAACGTACAGAAGTTATTATTGATAGAGAAACCGAATTAACAGAGGAGAGCGTTGAGGAAATAATTCAATCAGGCGTTCAAACCATACTACTACATACCGAAGACTCTTCATCAAGTGACTATTCTATTATTTTTAATACACTTCAAAAAGATACAGCAAACAATGCCAAGGAAGCTGTTGAGTTTATTTATAGACAATTAAGAAGTGCTGAGCCACCAGATGAAGAAACAGCAAGAGGAATTATTGAAAAACTATTCTTCTCTGATAAACGTTATGACTTAGGTGATGTTGGTCGTTATAGAATTAATACAAAATTAAATCTTAAGGTTCCAAGTGACGTGAAAGTCTTAACCCAAGAAGATATAATTTCTATCATTAGATATTTAATTGAGTTAATAAATTCAAAAACAGATATCGATGATATAGATCACTTAAGCAATAGAAGAGTTAGAACTGTTGGAGAGCAATTGTATTCTCAATTTGGCGTTGGTTTGGCTCGTATGTCAAGGACAATTAGAGAAAGGATGAACGTTAGAGATAATGAAGTCTTTACTCCAACCGACCTTATAAATGCAAAAACTTTATCATCAGTAATTAATTCATTCTTTGGAACAAATCAGTTGTCACAATTTATGGATCAAACAAATCCATTAGCTGAACTTACTCACAAAAGACGTATTTCCGCATTAGGACCTGGTGGACTTTCCAGAGAACGTGCTGGGTTTGAAGTTCGTGACGTTCACTATACTCACTATGGAAGATTGTGTACAATTGAAACTCCTGAAGGACCAAATATTGGTTTGATTTCTTCATTATGTATATTTGCGAAAATTAATAATTTAGGTTTTATTGAAACTCCATATTATAAAGTTCAAAACTGCAAAGTCCTTAATGATGAGAGTCCAATTTACTTAAGTGCTGAAGAGGAAGAGGATATGATTGTAGCGCAAGCAACAACTCATATCAACAAAGACGGTAAATTCTTTGAGGAAAGAATTAAAACTCGAAAAATGGCGGATTTCCCAATTGTTGCACCTGAAGAAGTTCATTTAATGGACGTTGCTTCAAATCAAATTGCTTCAATAGCTGCTTCTTTAATTCCATTCTTAGAACATGATGATGCGAACCGTGCATTGATGGGATCTAATATGATGCGTCAAGCTGTACCATTATTAAATCCAGAAATACCAATTGTTGGGACTGGAATAGAACCTTTTGTTGCACAAGACTCAAGAGTATTACTTATTGCTGAGGGAGATGGTGTAGTTGAATATGTTGATGCAGATAAGATTACTATTCGTTACGCAAGAGATGAAAAAGAGAGAAAAGTAAGTTTTGACGATGACGCAAAAACATATTATTTCACCAAATTCCAAAGAACTAATCAAGGCACTTCAATTAACCTTCGCCCAATTGTTAAAAAAGGCGATAAGGTTAAGAAAGATCAAGTCCTTTCAGAAGGCTATGCTACAAAAGATGGTGTTTTAGCTTTAGGAAGGAACCTTCAAGTTGCATTTATGCCATGGAAGGGGTATAACTATGAAGATGCTATTGTTATTTCAGAAAAAATAGTTAAGCAAGACTTATTTACTTCTGTTCACGTAGATGAATTTATTACCGAGGTAAGAGAAACTAAACGAGGATTAGAAGAACTGACACAAGAAATTCCTAACGTGAGCGTTGAAGCTACAAAGGATCTTGACGAAAAAGGAATGGTTAGGATTGGAGCTTATGTAAAAGAAGGAGATATTCTTGTTGGTAAAATTACACCAAAAGGAGAATCTGATCCAACCCCTGAAGAAAAGCTACTAAGAGCAATCTTTGGGGATAAAGCCGGAGATGTAAAAGATGCATCAATGAAAGTTCCGCCTTCAATTTCTGGAGTCGTAATTGATAAGAAGCTATTTACAAGAATCCATAAAGATAAGAAGTCAAGAGTAAAAGATAAAGATATAATTAAAGATTTAAAAGATCAATGTGATAAGGAGCTTTTTGATCTTAAGAATAAATTAGTTGATAAATTAATAGTAATATTGGCTGGAAAGGTTTCTCAAGGAGTGTTCTCAACATTCTCTGAAGAATTGATTCCTAAAAAAGCTAAATTCAATCAAAAAATGCTATTAGCTATTGACTACAGTAATGTTAATCCAAATAAATGGACATCTGATAAAGAAACCAATTCTTTAATCAAAGAATTGCTGAATAACTATAATATACGTTCAAGAGAGACTCAAGGTATTTATGCAAGAAAACAGTTTGTAACTTCTATTGGAGATGATTTACCTGCAGGAATAATTCAAATGGCTAAGATTTATGTTGCTAAGAAACGTAAATTGAAAGTTGGAGACAAGATGGCTGGTCGTCACGGAAATAAAGGTATTGTTGCCAGAATAGTACGTGAGGAAGATATGCCATTCTTAGAAAATGGGAAACCTGTTGATATTGTTCTTAACCCACTTGGTGTACCTTCTCGTATGAACCTTGGTCAGATATTTGAAACAGTTTTAGGTTGGGCAGGAAAAGAATTAGGATTAACTTTCCAAACACCAATTTTTGATGGAGCTAGCTTAGATGAAGTTAATGAATATATGAGAAAAGCAGGCTTACCTGAAAACGGAAAATGTTATTTATACGATGGTGAAACAGGAGAAAGATTTGATCAAACAGCAACTGTAGGTTATATCTATATGCTTAAACTTCATCATATGATAGATGATAAGATGCATGCTCGTTCAATCGGACCTTACTCTCTAATTACACAACAACCATTAGGAGGAAAGGCTCAATTTGGAGGTCAACGTTTTGGAGAGATGGAAGTTTGGGCTTTAGAAGCCTTTGGAGCCGCTAACATACTTCAAGAAATTTTAACTGTTAAATCAGATGATGTTGTTGGACGTGCTAAGGCATACGAAGCAATTGTTAAAGGAGACAATATGCCAACACCTGGTATTCCAGAATCATTTAATGTCTTAATACATGAACTAAGAGGATTAGGATTAGAAGTCACATTTGACACTAATAAAAACAACTAATCAAGAAGTAGTTCAATAAACAAATCATTTAGCATTAAATATCATGGCAATAAAAAAAGAAAACTTAATAAATAGTAATTTTAATTCAATGACTGTTAGTCTTGCTTCTCCGGAGTCGATTCTTGAACGTTCCAGAGGAGAGGTGTTGAAGCCTGAAACTATAAATTACAGAACATACAAACCAGAAAGAGACGGTCTTTTCTGCGAAAGAATCTTCGGCCCTATCAAAGATTGGGAATGTCATTGTGGTAAGTATAAAAGAATTAGATATAAGGGAATTGTATGTGACCGTTGTGGAGTTGAAGTAACTGAAAAGAAAGTACGTAGAGAGAGAATGGGACATATTCAATTAGTTGTTCCTGTTGCTCACATATGGTTTTTCCGTTCACTACCTAATAAAATAGGAGCGCTACTTGGATTAAAAACAAAAGAATTAGAACAAGTAATCTATTACGAAAAATACATTGTAATTAGTCAAGGTGCTCTTGAAAAAGACGAAATAAAACAAGGAGCATTATTAGATGAAACTCAATATTTCGAATGTCTTGATTTGCTCCCACCAGAAAACCAACTTTTAGACGATAAAGATCCAAATAAGTTTGTAGCAAGAATGGGTGCTGAGGCATTAATCGTTCTTCTTAAAGGATTAGATTTAGATAAATTATCATACGATTTAAGACATACAGCAAACAGAGAAACTTCTCAGCAAAGAAAGCAAGATGCATTAAAGAGATTGAATGTTGTTGAGGCGTTTCGTGATGCGCAAAGCAGAATAGAGAACCGCCCTGAATGGATGATTGTGCAAGTTGTGCCAGTTATTCCTCCAGAGCTTCGACCATTAGTTCCTTTGGATGGAGGTCGTTTTGCAACATCTGACCTTAATGACTTATACAGAAGAGTTATAATTAGAAATAATCGATTAAAAAGATTAATAGAAATTAAAGCTCCTGATGTAATTATGCGTAATGAAAAACGTATGTTGCAAGAAGCTGTTGATTCATTATTTGATAACTCAAGAAAAGTAAGTTCAGTTAAATCAGAATCAAACAGAGCTTTAAAATCATTATCAGACAGCTTGAAAGGTAAACAAGGACGTTTTCGTCAAAACTTATTGGGGAAACGTGTTGATTATTCAGGTCGTTCTGTTATTGTTGTTGGACCCGACTTACTACTTCACGAATGTGGACTTCCGAAAGATATGGCATCAGAATTATTCAAGCCATTTATTATTCGTAAGATGCTTGAAAGAGGTATAGTTAAGACGGTTAAATCAGCAAAGAAAATTGTTGATAGGAGAGATCCAGTGGTTTGGGAAATATTGGAAAACATTTTAAAAGGGCATCCCGTTCTTTTAAACCGTGCACCAACACTTCACCGTTTGGGTATTCAAGCATTTCAACCTCGATTAGTTGAAGGGAAAGCTATACAACTTCACCCACTTGTATGTTCAGCTTTCAATGCCGACTTCGATGGTGACCAAATGGCAGTTCACGTACCGCTTGGAAACGCAGCAGTCCTTGAAGCACAAATTCTAATGTTAGCTTCTCATAATATTCTTAATCCAGCAAATGGTGCTCCAATAACAGTTCCTTCACAAGATATGGTACTTGGTCTATATTATATGACCAAAGGAAGATTATCTGATGCAGAAAGAACAGTAAAAGGAGAAGGCAAGTTATTCTATTCTTCTGAAGAAGTTCAAATTGCTTATAATGAAAAAGCAGTTGATTTGCATGCTAGTATTAAATTAAGAAGAGCTTTTATTGATAAATCTGGAGAACAAAAAGTTGAAAGGATAGAAACTACTGTTGGTAGAGTATTATTCAATAGAGTAGTTCCTGAAGAATTTGGCTATGTAAATCAAGTTTTAAAGAAAACAATCCTTAGAGACATTATAGGTGATATATTAAAAGTTTGTGGTACAGCAAAGACAGCAAGATTTCTTGATGATATTAAAAGCTTAGGATATAAAATGGCATTTAAGGGAGGACTATCGTTTAACTTAGGTGATGTTATTATTCCTGAACAAAAAGCTATTCTTATCAATAAAGCTAATGAAGAAGTTATTGAGGTGATTGGTAACTATCAAATGGGATTAATCACCAACAATGAAAGATATAATCAAATTATTGATGTTTGGACAAATACTAATAGAGATTTGACAAATATTGTAATGAAAGAAGTTGCTGAAGACCGCCAAGGTTTCAATCCAGTATTTATGATGCTTGATTCTGGAGCCCGTGGATCTAAGGAGCAAATTCGTCAGCTTTCAGGAATGCGTGGACTTATGGCAAAACCTCAAAAGTCTGGAGCAACAGGAGCTGAAATTATTGAAAACCCAATTATATCGAACTTTAAAGAAGGACTTTCTGTATTAGAATACTTTATTTCAACTCACGGTGCTCGTAAGGGACTTGCAGATACGGCTCTTAAAACAGCTGACGCAGGATATCTAACTCGTCGTTTGGTTGACGTAGCTCAAGATGTTATTATTTCAGATGAAGATTGCGGAACATTAAGAGGTATTCCTACAACTGCATTAAAGAAAAATGAAGAGATAGTACAAACCCTATATGATAGAATTTTAGGTAGAGTAACGCTTCATGATATCATTCATCCTCAAACAGGGGAAATATTAGCAAATTCAGGACAAGAACTTACAGAAGAAATTTGTAAAGAAATTGAAAATTCACCAATTGAAGAAGTTGAAATTCGTTCAGTTCTTACTTGTGAATCTAAACACGGAGTGTGTGCAAAATGTTACGGACGTAATCTTGCATATGGAAGAATGGTTCAAAAAGGAGAAGCTGTTGGAGTAATTGCTGCTCAATCAATTGGAGAGCCAGGAACTCAGCTTACTCTTCGTACTTTCCACGTAGGGGGAGTTGCTGGAGGAAACATTGGGACAGGTTCGAGAGTTTTTGCAAAATACGAAGGTCTATTAATAATTGATGAATTACGTTCAGTTGATGCTAAACCTTCAGCTGTTCAAAAATATCAAGTTGTTATTGGTAGGTCTGCAGAATTTAGAATAATAGATCCAAAAACTGAAGCTATTTTAGCCTCAGGTAATATCCCATACGGAGCAAAGCTATTCTTTGAAAACAATTCATTTGTTAAGAAAGGTGACTTGATAATTGAATGGGATCCATATAATGCCGTAATTCTTACAGAAGTAACAGGAAAGGTTGCATTTGATAACGTTGTTGAAGGTATTACCTTTAGAGTGGAGTCTGATGATCAAACTGGACTACAGGATAAGGTTGTTATTGAATCTCGTCAAAAAGCAAAAAACCCAGCAATAACAATTGTGAACTCATCTGGTGAAGTATTGAAAATATATGATATACCAGTAGGATCTCACATTATGGTTGAAGATGGTCAGAAACTTAGCGCTGGAGAAGTTTTAGTTAAGATTCCTCGTTCATTTGGTAAATCAGGTGACATTACTGGAGGACTTCCAAGAGTAACTGAATTATTTGAAGCTCGTAACCCTTCAGACCCTGCAGTAGTTGCCGAAATTGATGGAGTTGTTTCATTAATGAAGAAACTTAAGAGAGGAAATCGTGAGATTATCATTACAAGCAAAACAGGAGAAACGCGTCCTTACCTTGTATCAACTTCAAAACAAATCCTTGCTCAAGAAAATGACTATGTAAAGGCTGGTTCACCACTTTGTGAAGGAGCAATAACACCTGCTGATATTTTAGCAATTAAAGGACCTATGAGAGTACAAGAGTATATTGTAAATGAGGTTCAGGAAGTTTATCGATTACAAGGTGTTAAGATTAATGATAAGCACTTTGAAGTTATTGTTAGGCAAATGATGCGTAAGGTTGAAATAGAAGACCCAGGCGACACAAGTTTCCTTGAAGGCGAAGTAGCTAATAAGATTGAATTCCATGAAATAAATGATGATATCTACGGAATGAAAGTTGTAGAAGACCAAGGAGATAGCGAAAACTATGTTAATGGACAAATCATTAGTGCAAGAGGATTAAGAGACGAAAACTCAACTCTAAAGAGAAAAGATAAAGCTCAAATAACTGCACGTGATGCTAAACCAGCGACAGCACGCCAAATTCTTCAAGGAATTACCCGAGCATCTCTTCAAACCAAGAGTTATTTATCAGCAGCATCTTTCCAAGAAACAACAAAAGTTTTGACAGAAGCAGCAATAAATGCTAAGCAAGATGACTTGTTAGGATTAAAGGAAAACGTTTTAGTAGGACATTTAATTCCTGCAGGAACAGGATTAAAAGAATACAGAAATGCTTTTGTTGCAAACAAACAACAGCTGGAAGAATTAGCAGCTCAAAACGCACCTACAAGAAGAGGTCGCAAAGCAAAAGAAGAATAAATAATAATTAAATAAACTTGCCCTTACAAAACATTAAACCTATTTAGGATTAATGTTTTGTAAGGGCAAAACTTTTTAGAAAATATGGAAAACAACAAAGAACAAAAAATGGATATTGAATTACCAGCAGAAATAGCTCCTGGAATATATTCAAATCTCCAATTAATCACACACTCCTCAACTGAATTTATAGTAGATTTTATTCAAGTTATGCCTGGTGTTCCAAAAGCTCAAGTGCGTTCAAGATCAATTCTTTCACCTCAACATGCGAAGAGATTGTTATATGCATTAAAAGAAAATATTGAAAAATATGAACAGCAAAATGGAGTGATAACAGAACCAGATCAAACTCTCCCATATCAAATGAATCCAATGGGACAGGCATAAGCAATTATCGTCTAATAGTTAATATAAATATGCCTTAATAAATCTCTTCATAAGCATAGTTTAGTCAATATATTTCATATAAAAAATATTATTTTCTCTACTTAAAATAAATTTTTAGAGATGGTGAAAAAAGAGCTTTACATCTGTAATATGCTTAGTTTGTATTGAAACCATTAGAACTATTTCACGTAGAAATGCAAAGTGCAAATAATAGTATGTGAAATAATATTAAATTTTTTAAAAGTTTTTTTTGCTATTTGAGTTATTATATATATATTTGCAGATTAGAAAAGTGGTATAGTGCAACGAACACAGCAGAAATTGTTTCTCAATCAGCTTGTTGAGTCTGTTTACTACATTTATAAAAGAGTAAATTATAGATAAATAGTTAAGAGATAATCAAATTTAATAACAAACAAGTAATAATTATGGGGAGAGAAGTATTTTATCCTGATCAATGAAGAGAACATGTAATTCTCAAAAAAAGCGGCAAACTGTTCTTTCCGCTATCAAAAAATAAAAGACAAAAAGAACGCAATAATTAATATTTAATAAAATGAATGAGAAAATTACTTTAAAGAACAAAAGCTTCACAAAGATGTTTTCTTTCTTAGTTGTTCTTGTTATGGTGGCTTTTTGCAGTTCTTCTGCATTAGCACAAATTCAAGTACGATTAAATTTAACCCCAGACAGAGTTTATAATGGCTCTCAATATGGAGGATTAAATTGGAAGGATTCTACAGCGAAGCTTGTAGACGTATCAACAGGAGCTGAAATTTCAGTTCTATCGTGTGATGTCACAGGTTTTAACCCGCAATCAGTCTATAGTAGCTTTAGCGACAAGAATGCTGGAAAAAATAAATCATGTGCAGTTACAAATTTAAGTCCATTTAGTACTGCAGTTCTGACGAATGCAGCTTATGTACTTATCCCTATAACAGGATATACGCCAGTTGCGTATTCAAAATTATCTTACGATCCAGTAGGTGCTAAATTAGTATCCACTAAAGGTGAAATCACGCACAAATTTTTAGATGCAAGTTATGCACCACCTACTCTTATACAAAGGAATTATAATGGAAGCACTATACTTGATGGATCTACTATTGAGAAATCTTCTATCAGCTTGACAGGTTATATCCTTGGTGAACCAGAATGCTATGTAAGTGAAATTACAAATGTATATGCTCCTAGCAAAAACGCAGGACTATATAATACTCCAGGAAATCAAGCAACAGTTAATGGTATTACACTTGCAGGACCTTTTGATGTTGCATTTAACTATAAAGTTAAATCATTTAATGTTAATGCAGAGATTTTACCAAAACCCATATCAGTAAATGAAGATGCTATAATAATTTCAGATCATCAATTTGACGGAACCAACGTAGCAACTATTGACTGGACTTCCACATCAACAGATCCTACAGTATTATTCTTTGGAGTTTATGCTGGAGATACAATTGATTTTATTAGAACTATTGGAACTGCAGTTTTCAATGACCCTTCAGTAAATGTTATGAAAAATGTAACAATTTCTGGTTTGGCTCTTGCTAACACTGGTTCTTTCCCAACAGACAACTATAAACTATTACCAGACACAGCAATATCTCATGCTAACATAACTAAAGCAAATTTAGATCCTACACTTGCTTTAACTGCAACTTCTGTATTTTATGGAACAAAACTAAATGCAATTGTTGGAACCACAATAACACCTGCACCTGTAGGATTTGATTATAGAATTGAATGGTTATATGCAGGTTTAGATAGTAATAACTACCAACCACTTGTTTCTGAATCAGGTTCTCCTTTAATTCAAGTAAGACTTATTAGACAAGTTGGTTTATTTCCATCAAGTGATGATTTAAACTATAATTCAATTATAGTACCTGCAACAATTACAGTAACACCAAAACCTATTACTATTGATTTAATTGGTGCTGATAATAAAGTATATGATGGATCAGATGACGCAGTTGTTAATGCATTAAGTGCAACATACAATAATCTTCCAGATCTATTAGATGTTACAGAAACTAGAAATGGTATTCTTGATGATCTTGCAATAGATTATTCAACTTATGTAGCAGACTTCTCTGATGCTAACGTAGGTCTTGCTAAGACAGTAAATTTTACTGGCGTCCCAACATTATCAGGACTAAGCTCCCCAAACTACACCATTTCATATAACCCATCAACTACAGCAAATATAACAAAAGCTCCATTTATTACAATGAAGTTAAAAAATACTGTTAATTTTCCAACAATAGATTTCCCAACCAATTTTAGTTCAACACCTTTGTTAGCTGATTTTGACTTTACAGGATTTATTGGAACAGATGAAGTTAATTTTGGTGCAAACTTTGCAGCTGAAGATTTCAGATACAGGTTAACAGATGACTCTGCAAACTATGTTAACATAGTAAGTCCTCAACCAGGAACATATAATGTTGTTGTTACAAAAGCAGCTGATAGTCCAGCTTTGTTAGATAATTCTACTATTACAGTTTTAGATTTAACTAACCAAGCAATCATTGCAAACTACGATGGAATTCAATTTTTAACTAGTGATAGAACATTACTTGTTAATATTACTCCAGCTACAGTAACATTCCCAGCTCAAAACATAACTGAATATGGATGGACACTAAAAGAAATCTACAGTTCAGTAGATCCTTTAGGAGTGCAAATTATTGATGCAGCAGCAAACCTTGACATAACAAAGATTCATGCTCAAGCAGATACTATGTTTCTTGAAGGAAGATTTGAATGGGTTTTACCAAATTCTATTCCAGATGTAACAGCTACTCCTGGAGAGCCGGTAGATTATATCTTTATTCCATCTTCAATATATGGTGGTGCATACGGAGATACAATTACAGGAACTCACTATGTTTTATTAACTAAAGCTCAGTTAGCAATAAAAACACCTCCATCAACACTAACTATTTTAGTTGGTCAAACAGTTGGAGATGCAACAATAACAGATCCTTCAGGAGAAGTTATTCATAAGAATAAACTTTCTACAGTATATAGTACAACAGTTAATCCTTCAATCGGTGATTGGTCATATATTAATCCTGCAGAACCAGTTGTTTCAACAGGTGCTTTTTCTAAAGACATTCAATTTACTTTAACAGATGCTAATTTCTTAAGAAATTACATTTCTCCAGTTTTATTAAATGATCTTGGACTAACAGCAACAGCAACAGTTAATGTTAATCCTTCTGTTAATAACTTTAATCCTGATGGCGTTAGATATGAATTCGTTTATGGAACAAAAATATCTGATCTAGCAGCTGCACCAATAGTTGATTCATTAGTATTTGTTATTTCAGGAAAAGAATTAGCTTACCCTGGTACTTTCACATTCATTACTGATGATGCGACTCTTTCTCCAATGGATGTTAATACTATTCCTTATAGAACATTTGCAGCAGATACTACTTTATGGGTTCTTTATACTCCTACAGATATTAGTTATGCGGCAGAAGCATTCCTTGCAAATGTTAAGGTAACACCAAAAACATTATACTATGATTTAACTTATACAAAAGTATATGATGGAAGTCCTAGTATTACAATTAGCACTACAAATGCAGACCTAAGCCCAGTTGGTCAAATTGTTGATCGTGCAGGTATTTTTGATGTAATTAGTTTTGATCAAGTAATATTTGATTTAGACTCTAAAGATGCAAATCTTTACGACCAAACTAATATTATTCAAGCAACTTTAACCTCAACATTAACTGGAGCAGACAGTTATAACTATGAGTTAGCAGCAATGCCAACCTTAGCTAATGTTTCAATAACACCTGCAAGCTTGATTGTTAATGTAGATAATGTATCTATATCAGTTAGAGAAGTATTGCCTGCTTTCAATGTAAATTGGTCAGGATTTGTAGGTGGAGAAGATTTTTCAACTGCAATAACTGATAATGGACAACCATTATTTGTTACTTATACATTACCTCCAGTTACAATACATACAGGTGATTTGGCTCCAACTTCAGGAGTTAATTGGATCCAAATTCCAATTGTAAAATACACCCCAAATAACGGAAACTATGTAATTACTTATCCAGTTTACGTTCCAGCTCCAATTGGAACTGAATTAAATAATGTATTAACCGTTACACCTGCACAAATTAAAATCTTTGCACAAGATCGTAATAGAGTTTATGGAGAAATAACAAATCCTGTTTATTTCTTTGATGGATATCCTTATCGTGTAAATCCACTTTATTATGGTTTTGATGTTTATGAATATACAAGTGCAACTGATTCAATCTTGATTGATGATGTGGAAAAAGTAGCGATGTTCTTACAAGCACCATCTATTACTTGTCAAGATAATACAATAGATCGCCCAACAGGACAATATGTTATTTCTTTAGCATCAAACTCACAATTAAATTCAGATTTATTCTTTAATGATAAATATGAAATATTAGATCATATTAATGGTGTTTTGTCAATACATAAGGCAACTCCAAAAATAAATGCTTTACCTACAGTACAAGCTGCGACATTTGGAACTCAACTTTCAGAAATTGCACTTTCAGGAGGATCAGCAACTCACCCTTATGTTTATTCTCAGTTAGCTACTGCAGGACATTTTGAATGGGATTTACCAACAAACTTTGTTCCAGTAGCAGGCAATGCAACTTATAAAGTAAAATATGTTGTTGACGATTCACGTAATTACAATAATGCGATTAATAATAATCAATACAATGATAGTACTCTTGGATATTTTAATTGGACACCAGTAGCAAATGACTCAACCTTAGCAGGAGCTAACTTTGAAGTTAATGTAACAATTAACAAAGTTGCACCACATGTTAACTGGCCAACATCAAGTATCTTATACTTTGGACAAACACTTGCAGATGCAACCTTAAATAATGGTTCAACAAATAACCCAGTTGATGTTAATCCAACATTTACTTGGACATTAGTAAGCCCAGCAACTGAATATCCAAATGCAGGAATGACAATGTATGAAGTATTATACACTCCATCAAATCCTAATTTCTTAGGTCTAACAAATTTCATCCCAGTTTACACAAACAAAACTACTCCAGCTTTAGATGGTTCAGCAACAGTTGCAAGTTATGAGTTTGGACAAACACTATCTACAAATCCTATCGTAGCTTCATTCACCAACATATATAATAATGTTGTTGTTAATGGAACTATTGATTGGGTAAATGGAACTCTAACTCCAGTAGATGGTCTTGTTTACACAGCAAGATTTACTCCAACTGATGACGCTAACTATAATGCAAAACTAATTCAAATTCAAGTTCAAGTAACTCCAGCTACTCCAATTATTTCTAATTGGCCAGCAGTTTCAAGTTTAGTTTACGGACAAAAAATTGAAGATGCAAGTATTTCAGGAGGTTTAGCACTTAATCCTAATAATAGTTCAACAGCAATTAATGGAACATTTGTATGGACAGCACCTACAACTCTTGCAGTAACAGGTACTAGCTCATATCTAATGAATTTCATACCAACTGATGCAACTAAATATCTACCAACATCAGCACTTATTAGTATTTACACTGAAAAAGCAACTCCAGTAGTAACTGCTAATTTAATAGCTACTCAACCTTATGGACATACTTTATCTCAAAGAGGTTTAATTCTTAACTCAGCAATAAACACTGTATCTCATATTTCTTCAACTGAAACACTTGTAGTTGATGGTTTATTTGATTGGGACGCTCCAACAGCAACACCAACTGTAAATCAAGATACATACACTGCTACCTTTACACCAACTCTTTCTGGAGATTACAATTCAGTTGAACTTTACATTAACGTAATATCAACTAAAGCAGATCCAGTAATGAATCCATACTCAGTAAGTACTTACAATAATGGACAAAAACTAAATGCTAATGCAATTACATTATCAGCAATACCTGCTTATAATGCAATAAATAACCTATCAATTGCTGGTGATATCACTTGGAACTCTCCAGATGTAACTCCAGTTAACGGAAACAGTTACTTAGCAACATTTAGACCACAAGACCAAATAAACTACAACACGCAAATAGTTTCTATTGCAGTTGATGTTCTTCCTAAAAAACCAGTTATTTCATGGCCTTCAGTTGCAAGTTTAACTTATGGACAAATTGTTAATGACGCTGTTAAAGATGGAGGTTCTGCGGTTAATCCTAACAATAATACAATGGCAGTTGCAGGTAATTTCGTATGGGAAACACCAAACGCATTACCAGTTGCGGGAATTGCATCATATAATATGATCTTTATCCCAACCGATCCTTCATTGTTAGCTGATACATCATCTATTCAAATTACAACAGTAAAAGCAACTCCAGTAGTTACAATTACTAATAATGTTGCTGATGATTTATATGGAAAATCACTTGCAGAAAGAGGTTTACCAACTGCACTTGCAGACCATAAAACAGGAACAATCAATCTTCCTCTTACTAATGGTGTAATCACATGGGCTTCATCATCAATTCGTCCAACTGTTAATCAAGAAATTTATTTCGTAACTTATACACCAGCTGATCAAGCTAACTATAATACAGTTAATAATATTCCTGTAAGTGTAATTACTACTAAAACAACTCCATCAGTTACTTTAGCACCATTCAACGCATATAACTATGGACAAACACTATCTACTCAAATACTACAAATTGCAACAGAACTAAATACTTCATTAGTTCCAGCATTTGCAATTACTCCTTCAGGAACAGTTGCTTGGAATGAACCAAACGCTATACCAACAAACTCAACAACACATCAAGTTAATTACACTCCAAGTGATGCAATTAACTATAATAGTTTAGTTATTGATGTTGCTGTAACAGTTGATGTTTCAACACCAGTTGTAACATTCCCTATAGCAAGTAATCTAATTTACGGACAATTATTAGAAGATGCTGATTTGACTATTGGTTCTGCCCATAATATGTATAACAATCAATCAGTAGCTGGAACATTTAGTTTTGTTACACCAACAACTCTACCTTCAGCTTCTGTAAATAATGGTAATTCTCTTAATCAAGTAATATTTACTCCATCTGATGCAACTAAGTATAACACACTAACTGGTGTAGTAAATGTATTTACAGCTAAAGCTACTCCAGAAGTTACTGTTAATGTTCTTCCAACTGATAGCTATGGTAAAACATTATTTGACAGACAACCAACAGCAACAGCTAAGAATGTTATTTTACATAGATCATCAGTAGTTGAAGATGCATTAACAGGATCAATAGTTTGGAATGCTCCAACTACAATCCCAACAGTTGCTCAAGATAGCTACACTGCTACATATTCTGTTACAGGTGCGAATGCTGCTAACTATAACACAGTTGTAGTTGATGTAGTTGTTCCAACAACAAAAGCTACTCCAGTAATCAATACTCCAACAGTAGCTCATTACGTTTATGGTCAAGCATTACCAGCTAAAGCTATTGCTGTAGCAAGTGTTGTAAATCCAAATAATTCTTCTCTTGTATTAACAGGTGGAACAATTGCATGGAATTCAATAGATGTATTACCAATAACCGGAACTAATGTTCACACTGCTACTTACACTCCTTCAGGATCTGATCTTGCAAATTACAACAATGTTGATTTTGAAGTAAGCGTAACTGTTAATAAAGCAAACCCTGTAGTAACATGGCCTGTAGCAACCGAATTAATTTACGGACAACCGCTATCATTAGTTGCTTTAACAGGTTCTCAATTTGCAGTAAATACAAATAGCATTAATAACATTGATGTTCCTGGAACATTTGCTTGGGAAAGTCCAACAAATGTTATTCCTTCTAATCCTGCAACAACATACAAATTAAGATTTACACCATCAGACTTAGTTAACTACTATTCTGACAGCACAATGATTACTTTAGTAGTTAATAAAGCTTATCCTCAAGTAACTGAAGGAACATTTACTGAAATTACTTACGGAGAAAGACTTGATGACGTTGTAGTAACTAACGAAATAGCAATTAATCCTTATACACAAGCTATTGTAGCAGGTAATTTTGCATGGGTTGATAATTCAATCATACCTAATGTAAATAACTCAGGTTTTGTTAGAACATTTACTCCAAATGACTTAAACAACTACTTAGTTAAGGAATCAGCTCCTCAAACAGTTGTAGTTAGAAAAGCTAATCCTGTATTAACACAAACAGCTAATCCATTCATAATTACTTACGGACAACCATTGCCTGCAATTACAGCAACAGCTGTTAACCCTAACAATAATGCAGCAGTAAATGGTAGTTACGTATGGAATAATGATATTACAAATCTTATCCCACAAGCAGGTGTTGCTGCTCCATTCCAAGTACAGTTCACTCCAGAACAAGGAATAGATGCAGAAAACTACAATTCAGTATTAGCAGCATTTGACGTACAAGTTAATAAAGCTAAGCCAGTTGTAACAGCACCAAGAGCTACTTCATTAGTTTATGAGCAAACATTAGCAGAATCTCTTCTTTCAGGAGGTACTTCTATGAATCCTTATATCAATGATCGTTCTGTAGAAGGTGAATTTGTATGGACATTATCTACAACAGTTCCAGATGCAGGCAGCTTTACTTATCCTGCAATCTTTATCCCACAAGATAATAATAACTATGTCAACTCAGATCCAATAGGTGTAGTTGTTGAAGTAGCTAAGAAACATATCGACATAGAAATTTACAACTTAGTACACATCTTTGATGGCAACCAAAAAGAAGCTTCATTCAGAGATGCAGAAAACAGAGTAGATTTAACAGGAATGGTTGATGCTAACTATTACAAGGGAAATACAAATGTATTAATCTCAAGTATAGCACCAATTGATGCAGGAACTTACAGAGTTATTGCAACACTTATTCCAACAGCAAACTATGAAGGATGTGATACAGCAATGTTAATTGTTAATAAGAATGCTTCAAATATGACAAATCCAGAAGATGAAATAGAAATAGTAAATGCTATTGTTCCTGGAAAAAATCAAATATTTAAGATTCGTGATTGTGAACAAATGTCACCAGTTACCGTGAGAATGGTTAACGCTAATGGTAACCAAGTTTACACATCAGACAATTACAAGAACGACTTCAACATGAGTAATCTTCCAAGAGGTACTTATTTCTACGCACTAACATTTAAATTAAATGGTACCGAGTATAATAAGACAGGTCGAGTAGAAGTAGTAGGAAAATAAATTATCTATTCATTTTAGCTGTGAGTTTCTCTTTTGAGAGACTCACAGTAAAATGAAAGATTAAAAATTAATAATGAGGATTAAAAAAAAAATAGAGATGAAAAAAATTAATTTATTTATATTTCTAATGATATCTTGCACCGTTGGACTGTTTGCTCAGAGTGAGTTTCAATACGCTCAAGTAGTAAATAATCTTGGCTGGGTCAACCCATCTTATTACGGGATGAGTAGAGATATTACAGGAACAGTCGTTTATGCAAATCGCTTAGACGGACAATTAACATCAGAAGGGTTTGATTTGCACGGCGGATTACCATATCAACATTTAGGATTTGGTATCCAAGGAAATTTCAATAACTTTGGATTAAGAAAACAATCAATCATAGGACTTGATGCTAATATCGATTTAAGAGTATCTTGTAATTCATACTTATTATTTGGTATGTTTGTAGGATATGATTTACAAAGATTTAGTGGAGATGCTACTACTGATGTTGGTTTTAATGCAGATGAAAGTGGTGTGAATTTGCCAAATTACAATGCAACTAACTTGATGACATCATTTGGTGCAACTTACGTATATAAAGGATTCCGTTTAGGATCTGCACTACGTTGGAGCATTCGTGATAGACAAACCATTGAGAACAAAAATCTACTAACCTATTATGGTCATGCAGAATATGAGTTCTTAGTTGATAAATTTGCAATACGTCCATTATTTATCTATATGTGGAATCAAGAAGTAGGTTCAAATAATGACCTTGGAGTAATGTTTGGTTATAATAAACTTGCTAACTTAGGAGTATTATACAGAGCAACTAACTCTTTCAAACCAAAATCTTTCGCAGTCTTAGCTGACCTAACAATTGCTAAATCTGCAACCCTATTCTTTGACTATGAATTTGGTTTATCTGATCATGCAAACATTAGACCATCATGGGAACTTGGATTACGTTTCAACCTTAACAAAGCTTTAAATAGAGAATCATTTGATAAGAGAGAAACAATCAGAAATTTCGCATGGTAATTTGTCAAACCTATAAATACATATAATATGAAAAAATATATTTTAATGGTATTGATGGTTGTTTTTGGACTATCTTCAATCTCTGCACAAGCTCAAAAGCTTCCTGCAAAGAAAAGACAAGCAATTGAACAAGCCATGTATCAAATGGATTACGCAAAAGCATTGGAATGCATTAATACAGAACTTCAAACCTACCCTGAAGACTATGATTTAAATGTATTCAAAGCAATTTGCTACTCAGCAATTCCAGAACACAGTAAAGAAGCAGCATCTGCTTACGAATTAGCAATTGAAAAAGCTAAGACAGATTGTGAAAAGAACGAAGCAAGATATTACTTAGCTAAACATTATTGTGAATATGGCGACAAGGCAAAGAGCGTTGAAGTTGCAAACACAATCTTAACCAGCGAAGGAAAAGTTGACGAATGTTCTATGGAAATGGTTGAGAAACTAATGAAATCATCTTGCATGTCAAAATGTGATGATACAGAAATGCAAAATGAAATTGCTAAGGTTAAGAAAACAGCAGCAGAACAAGAAGAAGCGAATAAGAAAAAAATGGATGATCTAAATAAGAAACTATCTGATTTAGAGAAACAAGTTAAAGATGCTGAAGCTTTAAAAGCAGCAAACACTAAAAACATAGCAGACCCTTCACAAGCAATTACTGCAAATGCATTCTACAAAATACATTTTGAATTTAACAAAGCAGTAGTTGATGCTGAATCAAAAGACATCTTAGATCGTTTTGTTATATTCTTAAAAGAAAACCCTGAAATGAAAGTAACATGTACAGGACACGCTGACATGGTAGGAACAGACGAAGCTAATCAAACAATATCAAGAGCAAGAGCAATGAACGCTAAAGATTATTTAGTTAAAAAAGGTATTGCACAAGATAGAGTAATAGTTTCATACAAGGGAAATAACGAACCAGAAGTAATAGATCAATTCTTAGTTAGAAAGAACGCTGAATTTACAGTAGGAGATACTCTAAGCAATGAATTTATCAACAACCTTACTGGTGCTAAGAAAACAAAAGCAAACTATCTAAATAGAAGAGTAGAGTTACACGCTACAAAATAGCATTAACTTATTACTAAATACTAAAAGTCGCCTCAAGCAATTGAGGCGACTTTTTTTTGTTTACCAATTTCTTTCTTTATCTTGAAATCTTAAACTCCATCTTCAATTCAATTTAGCTCTGTCTCCTTTCATTTTTACGCAGTCCCAAGTAATTTATACGCTGTTTCAGTAAATTAATACGCTGTTTCAGTAAATTTATACGCCGTTTTAATAATTTAATACGCCGTAATAATTTTCTAATTGACCATAATAATTTTCTAATACGCAGAGTTACGAATTTAATACGCTGTTTCAGTATATTATTACGCTGTTTTAATAATTTAATACGCCATAATAATCATTTAATCCTCCATAATCATTTTCTATTACGCAGATTGCTGAAATTAACCACTAATCAGTAGTGAGAATTGCATCTGTCCAATAATTTGTACGAATAATCCCAATAATTAGCACTAATAACCCCTATTTTCGTTCTTTAAACCCTATAAACACCGTTTAAATAATAAATTACGCAATCCTACAAATATAATATGCCTTAGTAATTACAATATCCCACATGTGATTTATCGTTTTGGGTTTTGTAGTATGCAATATAACATAATGGCTTCATCATTTTGGTTTAGGGCATAAGAAATATCTCGCACGGATTTATTGTTTTGGTTTTTGGAGTATGCATTATCCGATATAGGATTCGTCGCCTTAGTCTTTGGTAATAAGCACTATCCGATAATGGATTAATTATTTTAATTATAGTGTGAACGCAATACTTCACCTATAATGGTTGTTGAAATAAATGTTTTATGGAAATGAATCAAAGAAAGGATTTGCGGAATCAAAGAACTAATTAATTAGATCAAAGAACTAATTAGCTGAATCACTGAAACAATTTATTGAATCACTGATCTAATTCGTTGAATCACTGAAAGGATTTCCTGAAACAAAGAAAGGAAAAACTAATTAAATATACTTAGTTTTTCTGTTTTAGAACCTGTTTGAGAATATGCTCTTACGATATAGATGCCATTCTTTAAGCTTAGTTCTATTTGGTAATCGTCTTCGGAGATTTCATTTTCTAAAATCTTATTACCAATTATGTCGTAAAGCTCATATCTTATAATATTAGTTCCCTCAATGTGGAGGATGTTATTATAATTCCAAATCTTTATATCTTCAAATAAATCAGGCTTGAAAAACTCATTTACATCCTCTTTACTATAAGTTATTTTAACAAACAACCTATTCCTATTATCACCCTCACCAACTTTTAGACTATAATCAGGTTTCTCATTCATATATTGAGCAATTCTTAGTAGGCTATCTAACAAATAAACATGAATATCAGAGGTTATATTAGAAAAATTGAGACTAAGGTCATTGTTTTTTTGACTTCTAAGTCCTAATTCAGTCATATAAGGCAGTGTAGAGAAAGCATCCTTAAGAATGTTTAAGTCGTCAATTGAGCTATCAAAGGGCTCTTCTGCTGCATTTATTCTGAAGAAAGGCTCAACTGCATTCTCATTAGAACCAAAGAGCATTATGCCATCATTAAAATCAAAACCATTCTCTGCCTCTTCATTATATTCAAGAAAAGCCTCCCTTTCTTGGCTATTAGTCTTTGTTTTCACATAAATTAAATCTCTTATATAGGAGTTTTTAGCTCCAGAGGAGTTTACTATTTGTCCTTTATTGATTTTAAAATTTCCATTAGCACTACTTGCAACAACAAAGAACCCTTCGCTTGGTTTAATTCTTCTTACAGGATTTACTGATTGTATATTATTATCCCATTTTGCATTATCGGAGTTAAAAACATAGAATAATTGTCCTTGCATTAAATAACTGTTTTCTGAATAAAATGTTTCGAGATCTATGCTTGATTGATAATTATTAGATAAAGGAACAAAGTATCTACTGTCTCTATTTTCGAAATTATAGTTTAAATTTAGATTATTATATAATACCCCTTTTGAAATTATTCTTGATGTTGATATTAAGCGATTATCCAATGAATAGTTAGGCATAACCAAAATACCTTCTCCAAAATTAAATTGATTATTTATGTTTTGTGTTGTTTGAGCTTCCCAGTTATTTGTTTGAGGATCAAATCTCTTTACAAATGTTTTATATGAATCATCTGCAAAGTTAATTAGTGAAC
>JBAYYI010000035.1:0-23657 GCA_041673165.1 Bacteroidales bacterium | reverse complement strand
TAAAATTTTTGTTCTTCTTGACTCTATTCGTATTTTCCAAATTACTTATCATATAAATATGATAAGATTTTCTTCTTTTCTAAACTTTCGCTACCTTTGGTTTCCTTTGTTTCAATGAACTTATCCCAATACTCTACCCTGCTTAAACTATCTCTCTGCTTCTATCAATCAATAGGGTTTGTCGTGTTTGGGAGTGCAAAAGTACAAATCTTTTTTAAACTACCAAACATTTACTATATTTTTTTATTAGATTTACTCCTTATCTATACTTCTATATATATCTTATTTTATTACTAACTTATTAAAGAAAAATAAATTAGACTGTTTTTAATAAAGAATTCTATAATTGTTTTATTTTGCTTTTTCTTGATTGGCTTGTTGTTTGAGAAGCCTCTCCTTGTCCATCTGCTGACGCGTTTTAGATTTCGTTACTATATAAACCCCTAAAAAGACTAAAACAGCTGAAAATACCTTTTCCCATCCAAATTTATCTTGTACCATTACTATAGCAACTACTGCTGCAATTATCGGTTGAAGATAGTTATACATTGTTAGGGTTGTCGGCCTTAGATTCTTTTGCCCAATTGGTATTAGAAGATAGGTTAAAAAGGTTGACAATACTACTACGTAGAATATTTGGCTATAAATGAGTGTTGAAAACTTTGAAATATCAGTTGATATGGCTGTTGGAAGTGCTATTGGGGCAAGTATAACTAAACTAAATAGGAACATCCATTTCATAATTGTTACCGGATGCTTTGTTTTTATAAAATCTCGGAAGAATACTAAATAAGCGGCATAGGATGTACTACTCAAAAGGCAAAGCATATTTCCAGTCCAAGAACCAGAGCCTCCAGCCTTAAAGGCATCACTATTTATAATTAAAATCAATGCTCCTGTCAATCCTACAAGTACTCCTATAAATTTTTTGAATGTTATTGGCTCTTTGAGATAGGCTGCCGAAATCAACATTGTTATTATTGGAGTTAAAGTAATTATTAGAGCTGCATCAATTGGTGTTGTAGTCTGAAGACCTACAATAAATGAGGTTTGATTAAGAGAAATTGCAAATATTGAGCCTAAAAACAATATTAAGAAATCTTTTTTTGTAAGCTTTTCCGACTTAACGAATAGTGAAGCGAACCAAAAAACCAAAGCTGCACCTACTACTCGAAAATAAGTCAATGCTAATGGGTCTATAAATTGATTCGAAAGAACTTCTTTTGCTATTGGAATGTTTAATCCGAATATTATATTGACTACGAGTATGGCTATATGCCCTTTTGAAACACCTTTCATATAAAAAATTTGTGCAAAGGTATAAAAAAATTATTATTTTGTTGTTTTATGAAATCCAAGTCTTAAAGAAAACAAAATTAATGGCTTTATAGTAATGTATATGCTTAAAAAGTAAGGTCAAGTAATACTTAGGAATGTAATATGTTGTGGAACGGGCAGGTAAGGAGGTTGAAGCAAGGATTAATTTGTAGGAAATTTACATTTAGTTGTATAAATAATAATAATTGTATTTCTTTGTCGTTATAGAATGTTGAAATATGGTTTTTTTATTTAATATAATACTAAAATTAACACCTAAGTATTTCAAATAAAAATAATTAAATATAAACTCTAAGAAATTATGATTGATATCATTGAATTAAATGAAAAGATTCAGCGAGAAAGTGCTTTTGTTGATGCAATTAATAATGAAATGCACAAATCTATTGTTGGTCAAAAAGGAATGATTGAACGTTTGATTATTGGTCTTTTAGCTAATGGTCATATTCTTTTGGAGGGTGTTCCAGGATTAGCAAAAACTATGGCCATCAATTCATTGTCTAAAGCAATTGATGCTAAGTTTAGTCGTATCCAATTCACTCCAGACCTATTGCCTGCAGACTTAATAGGCACTATGATTTATAGTCCTAAGGACGAATTGTTTGCAGTAAAGAAAGGACCTATATTTTCTAATTTTGTTTTAGCTGATGAAATAAATCGAGCTCCTGCAAAGGTTCAATCTGCGCTTTTAGAAGCTATGCAAGAAAGACAAGTTACAATTGGAGACAAGACTTATAAGTTAGATGAGCCTTTTTTAGTGTTAGCAACTCAAAACCCAATTGAACAAGAAGGAACTTATACTCTTCCAGAGGCTCAGATGGACCGTTTTATGATGAAGGTTGTTATCTCTTACCCTAAGAAAGAAGAAGAGAAACTTATTCTTCGCCAACAAATTGGAGCTTCTCTTCCAAAGATAGAACCAATTATTAAAACTAATCAAATTCTTCATGCCAGAGAGGTTGTGAAAGAAGTTTATATTGATGAAAAAATAGAAAATTATATAACAGATATTGTTTTTGCAACTCGTTTTCCTGAAGATAATAGGGTTGGAAACTTAAAGCCTTATATTAACTATGGGGCATCTCCACGTGCTACAATTAATTTAGCTTTGGCATCAAGGGCTTATGCTTTTATTAAACGTAGAGGATATGTAATTCCTGAGGATGTTAGGGCAATTTGTTTGGATGTTATGCGTCACAGAATAGGGCTAACCTATGAAGCAGAAGCTGATAACATTACAACAGAAGAAATAATTAATGAAATTATCAATAAAGTTGATGTTCCTTAAAAAATGAATGAAGATTTATTAAAGAAGGTTAGAAAGATTGAGATAAAGACTAAGCGTTTATCGAGGAATATCTTCTCGGGGCAATATCATAGTGCTTTTAAGGGTAGAGGAATGGCCTTTAGTGAGGTTAGGGAATATCAATATGGTGATGAAATTAGAAGTATTGATTGGAATGTTACGGCAAGGTTCAATCATCCTTATGTTAAGATTTTTGAAGAAGAAAGAGAGCTTACTGTTGTTCTTTTAATTGACGTAAGTGGCAGCACTTTCTTTGGAACAAATGGCAGCTTGAAGTCGGAGGTAATTACAGAAATTGCTGCAGTTCTTAGTTTTTCAGCAATTCAAAACAACGATAAGGTTGGAGTAATTTTTTTTAGCGACAGGGTTGAAAAGTATATACCGCCCAAGAAAGGTTCTGCTCATATTCTAAGAATAATTCGTGAACTTATAACATATAAACAATCAGATACAAAAACATCTTTTGACGTTGCTTTTAAGTTTATGAATAATGTTATTAAGAAACGCTGTACTTGTTTTTTGATTACGGATGGGTTTGGAAGGTTTGATGAATCTCTTCAAATAACATCTCGAAAGCATGACTTCTCTACCATAATCATTAGAGATGAAAAAGAAGACTTAATTCCTAATATTGGCTTAGTTCGAATTCACGATAATGAAATGGGTAAGGACATTTGGATAGACACTTCAGACAAGAAGCTATTAAAGACATTTAAAGAGTTTCGCAAAAAACAAGATGAAGAAATCAAGCAAAAGTTTAATCGTTTAGGTATTGATAATATTATGGTTTATACTGGAGAAGACTATATTAGAGCTTTAATGAGCCTATTTGAGAAAGGAGGTAGAAAATGAAAAAGCTGACTTTAATAATTAGCTTGTTAATTCTAAACATAATTGTTTTTGCTCAACCAACAATTCCAAACATAAGCAATAATAAGATTCAAATTGGGGACCAGTTTACGTATTCTTTCAAGCTCCCAATTGAAAAATTTGCAGATCAAGTTATATACAACCCAAATCAAATAGAGGATAGCTTGGAGATTATTAGCCTAAGAATTGATACGGTTGAAGAAAACGGAAAAAGATATATTAATTTCACATACAAATTAACTTCTTTTGTAGTTGGAAAACACCAAATAATCAATACAAATGGGAGGAGCTTTGACTTTCAAGTTATCCCCTTCCCTATTGATACAACTAAGGTTGAGATAAAAGATATTAAAAAGAATAGGGAAGAAAAGTTCTCAATAACAGAAATAATGCCAATCATAATTTGGTTGCTTATTGTAATAGGGTTTTTCATTGCTTTGTATTTCGGAATAAAGATATGGAAGAAATATAGGACAATAAACATTAAAGAAGTTTTTATTAAGCCTAAACCAAAGCTTCCTGCACACATTATTGCAATAGAATCATTAGAGGAGCTAAGAACAAAAAGGCTCTATGAAAATGGTAGGATAAAAGAATACTTTTCAGAGGTTTCTGATATCCTAAGAGTTTATTTGGATGATAGGTTTTCAATTACTGCTATAGAGATGACAACTGATGACATTTTTAACGAAATCGGAGAAAAGGCTATCATTAACAAGGACTCCTTTACTCTACTTGAATATATACTAAAATACGCTGACTTGGTTAAGTTTGCAAAGCACATACCCGATTCATTTATTGGCGATAAGTGTATGAAAGATTCTCTTGAGTTTATCAGCAAAACAAAACTTATTGAAATAGCCGAAAGAAGTGAAAGAAAGGAGGATGAAAATGTTTAGTGGTTTTGAATATCCTTATTTTCTATTTTTGTTTATTTTAATTCCATTGCTTGTAGTTTATCAATACTTTTTTGAAAAAACTGCATATCCGACCTTAAGGTATTCTCAAATCTCTCCATTCGAGAATGCACCCAAGTCTTGGAAGCTACGATTAAAGAACTTCCCTAATTATATTAGATATATTGCACTTGCCTTATTAATAATAGCTATTGCAAGACCGCAATCCTATTTAAGCAGAGATGAAAAAAATGTTGAAGGAGTTGATATAGTTATCGCCTTAGATATTTCTGGTTCAATGTTAGCTCAAGATTTTAAACCAAATAGATTGGAAGCAGCAAAAGAAGTTGCAGTAAACTTTATGCAGGAAAGAAATAATGACAATATTGGATTAGTTGTTTTTGCTGGCGAGTCTTTTACCCAATGTCCTCTAACCACTGACCACTCAATGCTAATAGAGCTAACAACAAAGGTTGAGTGTGGAATAATTCAAGACGGAACTGCAATCGGAGATGGATTATCTACTGCAATAAACAGGATTAAAGATACAAAAACAAAGAGTAAGACCATAATTCTACTTACTGATGGAGTAAATAATATGGGGGCGATTGACCCTCTAACGGCATCAGAAATAGCAAAAGACTATAAAATTAGGGTTTACACAATTGGTGTTGGGAAAATAGGAATGGCACCCTTCCCTTTTCAAACTCCTTTTGGCACACAATATCAAAATGTTGAAGTTAAGATTGACGAACCACTGTTGAAAGAGGTGGCAAAAGGAACGGGTGGCAAATACTTCCGCTCTACTGACGAAAATTCTCTTAAAACAATTTTTAAAGAAATAGATAGTATGGAAAAGTCTATTATAGATGTATCCTACTATCAAATAAAGAAAGATTTGGCTTTCAGATTCCTTATTGCAGCTTTATTATTACTGATTATTGAAGTGTTATTAAGAAAAACCATTTTAAGAACAAATCCATAATATGATTAGAATTGAACACATTGAAACATTATACCTACTAATACTTATACCTTTCTTCTTAATCATACACTATTTTTATATTAAGAAGAAAAAAGAAAGGTTAAGGGGGTTTATTGATAAGCATTTAATTGATAATATGGTTCCAAATCTTTCTTATGGGAAACAATGGACTAAGTTTATACTATTAAACATTGCATATTTCTTTATTATTATTGCAATTGCTAATCCTCAAATTGGAACATCTATTGAAAAGTCTGAAAGAAAGGGAACCGACCTTATGGTTTGTTTAGACATTTCTAATAGTATGTTAGCAGAAGACATTAAACCAAATAGGATTTCGAGAGCAAAGCAATCTTTAAATCATTTGATTGATCAACTTAGAAATGACAGGATAGGAATTGTTGTTTTTGCAGGAAGTGCTTATATTCAACTTCCAATAACAAATGATTATGGAACAGCCAAAACCTTTATAGATCTAATAGACCCTTCAATGATTTCTAACCAAGGGACTGCAATTGGAGAGGCTCTAATAAAAGCTAATGAGAGTTTTGGCGAAAAAAACACTAGTAAATCAAGAAGCATTATCTTAATTTCAGACGGAGAGGATAATGAAGAAGAGGCTGTTATTGTTGCAAAGAAAATAGCTAAAGAAGGGATTGTTATTAACACTATTGGTTTTGGATTGCCTGAGGGCGCTCTAATTCCAGTTGTAAAGAGTGGTCAGGGTAAAATTGAATACAAAAAAGACGCAAACGGCTCCTATGTAATAACAAAACTAAATGAGGATATACTTAAGAACATTGCTTCAATTGGTAATGGAGAGTATATAAGAGCAAATAACTCCTCTATTGGATTAGATAATGTGCTTGCAAGAATAAATAAAATGGAGAAAAATGAATATGAAGCTGTTGCATACAAAGATTATGAAAGTAGATTCTATATTTTCGCATTCCTTGCTATGGTATTTCTAATTATTGAATTCTTAGTGTTTGAGAAAAAGAATAAATATATTAACAGAAGATTTTTCTTTGGAAATGAATAATGATATGAAAAGGTTATTTTATTTGATATTAATTCTATTTGTCTTTAGTTCTTGTGATAAAGAAAAAAACTATTTAAGACAAGGGAATAAGGATTTTGAACAAAAACAATATAGCAAAGCTGAGGATAGTTTTTTAAAAGCACTTGCAATTGATAGCACTTATCAAAAAGCTCAATATAATCTTGCAAACTCTAATTATAAGAAAGAGAAAGAAGACCAGTTAAATAAGGCACTATTGTATTATGATAAAGCCTTAGATCAGGATTCAATTAATGACTCTATCTTTGCTGCTGATATATTATATAATAGAGGAAATACTAATTTCAAACTAGCCCTATTGGATTCAATTGAAAAGACAGAGAAATATGATAAAAGCTTAAAAAAGGCTATCGAAGACTATAAAGGCACACTTAAGATTAATTCAAAAGACTCATCTGCAAAATATAATCTTTCATTAGCTATGAGGCTTTTGGAACAAAATCAAAACAATAGTCAGAGCAAACAAAAACAAGAGAAAAAAGAAGAAGATAATAAGAATAAAGATAAACAAAAGCCAGAGAATAAAAAAGACCAAGAAAAGGAAGAGGAGCAAGATAAAAATCCTCAAGACTATAAGAAAAAAGAAAATCAGGATAAGGAAAGGATGCTCGAGGCTTTAAAAAACAACGAAAAGAATACCCTTCAAAAATTGAAAAAAGAAAAGGATAAAAACACTCAACAAATTAGAAACGATAAAGATTGGTAGATTTGATTATGAAAAGATTAATAATATTTATTTTATCATTATTTAGTTTAGTTGGACTTAATCTAAATGCACAGAATATTAGTTTTAACGCCTCTGGACCATCAGTCATTGGAATTGGAGAACATTTTGAAATCAGGTTTCAAATAAATACTGATGATTTATCTGCATTTACCCCTCCTTCTATTAATGGGTTTGATGTTTTAGCAGGTCCAAGAACTTCAAGAAGCATTTCAAATACTGTTATCAATAGTCAAGTAACTAATAATTCCTCTACAACACTAACCTATGTTCTACAAGGGAATAAAGAAGGGACTTATAATATTGGAGGAGCTAAAATTAATTCAAGAGGAAACACATACACTTCAAATTCTCTTAAAATAAAAGTTCAGAAAGACCCAACCCAAGCTCAAAGATCACAACCTCAAAACAGACAAACTCAAACCCAGCAGGCTCAAAAGCCAGTTACGGTCTTAGATGATAAAGCATTATTTATTAAAGCCTTTGCAAACAAGTCACAAGCTTTTATTGGAGAAGAAGTAATAATAACATATAAACTCTATACCTTAGTGCCTATTTCTGAATATCAAGTTAATCAAATGCCAATTAACAAAGGCTTTTGGATTGAGGAAATAGATATGTCGAAAGACCCAATAATAACAAATGAAACAGTTGAGGGGAAAAGCTATCAGGTAGCAATACTAAGAAAAGTTATTGCCTATCCTCAACAATCAGGAAAGCTTATTATTCCTCCTTTAGATATCGACGTTGTGGCTCATATTGTAACTCGAACACAAAGAAGATCTTTAACAGGAGATCCTTTCTTTGACTCTTTCTTCAACGACCCATTCTTTCAAAGCATAGGACAAGTTGGCTATGAAAAGGTAAAGAAAAGCATTAAGTCAAATCAAATATCAATTAATATAGCTGATCTACCTAAAACAAATATCGAATTCTCGGGAGCTGTTGGAAGTTTTAATATTGAAGTTTCTGCAAACCCACTAAGCTGCAAAACAAATGAAGCAATCACATTAAGATATACAATTTCTGGAAATGGAAACCTTAGTCTTATTGATAGAATTAATTTGGAAATCCCTGACGATTTTGAATCCTATGACCCAACACTTGATGATAGAATAAATAAAACACAATCAGGATTAAATGGAAGTAGGACATTTGAATATATTCTTATTCCAAGAATTCAAGGTGAGTTTAAAATTCCTAAAGTTGAGTTTACCTATTTTGATCTAAAAACAAAACAGTATAAGACAATTGAAACCAAGGAAATTCTTTTAAATATTACTAAGGGAAAAGATGAAATGAGTGGGTTGGCACAACAAATTACTGAAAGAGAGAAATATTTAAAACGAGACATTGAACATATATCAACAAAGAAAATCCAATTCCTTTCTTCAAATAATTTAAATTATTATAAGCCTTTTCTATTTATACTCTTTATTCTAATACCTATTCTAACAATAGCATACATTATTTATAAGAATAGAATAAATAGAAAAAACAAAGACATTACTTATGTTAAATACAAGAAAGCAACTAAGATTGCCCTACAAAGGCTAAAGAAAGCAAAGCTATATTTAGTAAATGAAGAAAAGGATAATTTCTATACAGAGGTTGCTCAAGCTACTTGGAACTATCTTTCTGACAGATTCAAGATTGTTAGAATGGATTTAAGCTTTGAAAACATTAAAGAGGTTTTAGCTAAAAGAAACATTAAGGAAGAAACCATTGAAAATCTTATTTCCCTTCTTAACAACTGCGAATATGTTAGGTTTTCTTCGGGAGAAGAACTTTCTAAAATGGATAAACTTTATGAGCAGGCTATAAATTCTTTATCAGACATTGAATCTCAAATTAAATAACAAGATGAAAAAGTTAACATATTTTATTATCATGCTTTTTATTAGCTTAGCCTCATTTGCCAAGGCTAATGTTGATTTATTTGAAAAGGGAAACGCTTTCTTTAATAATAAAAACTACGAACAAGCCCTAAAGACTTATCTAACCATAGAGAGTAAGGATAAGTTTTCTTCAGACCTATACTATAATATTGGCAATACTTATTTTCGCTTAAATGATTATCCTAACTCCATTCTTTATTATGAAAGAGGTATAAAACTTAAGCCTAATGATGAAAATCTAAAAACTAACTTAAAAGTAGCAAAATCAAGATTGAAAGGAGATGTTTATATCGTTCCGGACTTCTTCCTACTAAGATGGTGGAAAGCAATATCCAACATCTTAACCCCCTCCTCTTGGACTATTGCATCAATAATAATGCTAATTATTTCAAGTGTTATATTTATTCTTTACTACTTTTCGGTCAATAAGAAAATAATACTATTCTATAGCTTTATATTATCTATCTTACTACTGATAACAACAGTTTTTGCAGGACTTAGCAGACAAAACACAATGCAATCAAAAAACATCGCAATCGTTTTCGACTCTCAAACCTACGGAAAGGATTCACCCGATGTTAATTCAACCGATAAAATAAGGATATATAAGGGGCAAAAGGTTAAGATAATTGACAAAAGCACTAATTGGATTAAGATTAAAACTGAAGATGGGAAAGAGGCTTGGATTGAGAACAAAAATATAGTTATTATTTAAAACTAAACGATGAGCGAATTAATTGAACATAAAGGAACAGTTTGCGAAATATCAGATAGAAAAGTTGTTGTTAGAATTATTTCTGCTTCAATGTGCGCCTCTTGTCATGCAAAAGGAGCTTGTAGTATGAATGACACTAAGGACAAAAATATTGAAGTCAAGGTTTCAAATTCCTCAAACTATAAAATAGGTCAAGAGGTTATAGTTTGTATGGAGCAAAAAGTAGGAACAAAGGCTGTATTAATTGGCTTTTTCTTTCCTTTTCTAATACTAATAACTTCTGCCATTCTTTCTAATAATTATCTTTTCCCAACAAATGAAGCTTTAACAGCTCTTATATCAATAATATCAATTACAGTCTATTATCTTATTATCTATTTAATAAGGAATAAAATAGAGAAAAAGTTTCACTTTCAAATCAAATAATAATTGCTTTTTAACGAACTATTTATTTTGAGGTTCTTTTCAAACAAAAAACTAAAAAATTAGTTTAGTATTATTATTATTAGTACTTTTGCTCATTAAAATTAAAAATAATTTATAAGCAATAAAATAATATATTTATGAAAAACAGAAAGTTACTATTTGGATTAGTGATTTTATTCCTTTCTTGTATTGGATTAAATTCAGTTAATGCACAAACAAATGAGTGGATTTCCCTCGGACCTGATAATGTTAGTGGTCGTTCAAGAACAATTATTTTTGACCGTTTCAATAACGACATTATGTATTCTGGTGGAGTTGCAGGTGGTTTATTCGTTAGTGTAAACAATGGAAAAAACTGGCAAGAAATATCATTAGTAGATGGACAACAAAACCTTGCTATTACTGCTATTGCTCAAGACAATAACGGAGTACTATATGTAGGAACAGGTGAAGGAAATTATGTGGACAATGGTTTTGGTATCAATAACAATACAATTGGCATGTTAGGTAATGGCGTATATAGATCAACGACATTAAATGCATCTAATAAAAACTGGGCAGAAAACTTAACTTCCGATGATGCTAAATATGACTGGGCAAGCGCAAACATAGAGTTTGAATTACTTATGTTCACAAAACCAACTTCTCAATATAACTACGGAGATGGAAAAGCATTTGTAAACAAAATAGCAGTAAACAGAAACTCAAACAAAGTTTACATTGGAACCAATGATGGCTTGATGCAAATTAATGAAGATGGTGCTGGATGGACTATGGTTGATGCAACAGGAAATTCAAACATTGGCGATATAGTATCAAACAAAAATGGTGTTTTAGCTATTTACTTTACTGATAGCAAAGCAAATGTGATGGTAACTGAAGATGATTTTACAACCAATAAGATTGTATTAGTAGCAGATACACTTAGAGCATTTGACACAGCATCACTATCAATTAATCGTATTAGATTAGCATTCGGAAATAACTATCCTAACAAACTTTATTCTTATGTAAATTACTTTGCAGAAGGAGTAGAAGCAGGAGCAAGATTTTACAGAGAAATACTTATAAGATCAAATGACTTTAATGATGTTAAGTGGAGAAGAACAACTGCAAAAACATATTATAATGCAGGAACTCCAACCTCAATGTCAATTGCAGTTAATGATCGTTTAACTCCTGAAGAAGTATATCTTGGAGGAGATTATGTAATGAGAGGATATAATGCTAATAACTCTGATATCTACTATTGGGAAAGATTTAGCACATACACAAACTCACCAAATAGCACAAACGGAATAAGAACATCTCCAAGCTTTGTTAATAGCGGCATAAATGAAATTATCATAAAAGAAAACCCTACAACAACTTCTGACTCAATATTAATTGTTGCTGCAACAGATGGAGGAATTCATACATATTCATACAACCCACTTCTTTTCACAACAGGATGGAACCTTGCAACAAAAAACATGGTAACAACACAATTCTATAGTGTTGGTGTGTCACCTGATGGCTCATTAGTTGGAGGAACTGAAGCTAATGGATCAGTATATATAGCAAACTCAGGAAACTTAGGAGAAAACAAATCAGGAGATGTTATCTGGACAGTTAATTCTCCAGGATACAATCCAAACGGATTCCAATACACAACAGGTGGAGGAAAGGTTGGAACATCTCAATTCCAAAGAGTATTACCTACACAAAGAAAATCACTAATCCTTTCAAGACAATATGGACAAATAGCTCGTACTTACGGAAACAATGGTGATTATTCAATAATTGATGACGTAACTTGGAACTATGGCTCAACTTTATTCCCAAAATCTCTAAAAGATAATATTGAAAATGCTTCATTCCGCAAGTATGCTACACCACAAACTCCGATGTACTTATGGGAAACAACAAATTCTCAATTACCAGACTCAATGTTCTTAGTAATTAATAAGAACACATCAATAAACTGTGTTTCAGATACAACTTGGAGAGAAGGATCAATCATTAACGCAGGCGACTCTGTTTTAGCAAAGAGCCCAACAATGGAATATCCATTTATCTATAAATTCCCTAATACAATACAATACAACCAAGACACAGCAATCAGGATTCAAAATCCAATTCAATCAAGATTATTTTTTGCAACATACTCAGGTATTACAGTTTGCACAAACATAAGCGACTATGCTGCATCTCCATTAGAAGGATCAATGACTCCAATAACAATGGTTACTTTCTACGAATCAAGTAAATTTGCAAAGGAACCAACAGAAATAATCACAGGCTTTGCAGTTACAGAAGATGGAAAAACATTATTTGCATCTTCAGACAAAGTAAGTACAAACTCTGACACATCATTCCTATATAGATTTGACCTTTCAAACGTAGACTTCCAAAACGCAGCATCAACAATAACCTTAGTTCCTGATACAATGATATTCACAAGAAAAATATCTTCAATAAGTGTTGATAGGAATAATGGAAACAATGTAGTATTAACCTTTGGAACCTACCTAAGCTCAAAATCAAATATTCAAGTTTCAAGCAATGCATTAGCAGAACCATTTTCTTCAGCAACCTTTAAAGAAGTAATAAGTCTTGACCCAATCAATGACGAAGACTTCTTACCAAATAACAAACCAGTTTTCTGTGCGTTAATTGAAAGCGTAAAAGATAGCGTGGATCAAGTAGCATATATTGGAACAGAAGATGGCATCTACAAAACAACAAACTACCTTGGAACAGCTGCAACAGGTGGAAAAGTAGAAGTAGAATGGGAAAAAATGCAAGGAATTCCTAATGTACCAATATTCCAAATAACTCAACAAACAATGAAACTTCCAAAATATGAATTCTACAACTATGTTGGACAAAACTCATTCCAAACATCATTTGTAAGAACAGAACTTCCAGGAGCAATTTATGCAGCAAGTTATGGAAAAGGACTTTTTGCATACTTAGGAGACACAATTGCACCAAACGAAACAGTTATTGGAATTAATGAAAACATAGCTAAGATTAACCAAACAACAAACCTAAGACTATATCCAAATCCAGCTAATTCTTCAACAACGCTTGAATACAACCTTAGAGAAACAAGCAATGTTACACTTCAAGTTTATGACATGAATGGAAGAATGGTAAGCTCATTAGATAATGGTCGCCAACAAGCAGGACAACATTCACTACAAATGAATGTACAAAACCTAAAAGGCGGCATCTATATGGTTAGAATCATAACAAACAACTCAACAAACACAGCTAAATTAATCGTAAGATAATTTAACAAACGATATATTATAGGAAAGGAGACCTTGATGGTCTCCTTTTTTTTGTGCCTAAAATTTCAAATAACAAATAGAAAACCTTATATTTGCAAAACAAAGAATAAAATAACTAATTTTTTATGACAACAATGATAATAAAACTATTCATATCAGTTGGCTTAGGCTTTCTTATAGGATTAGAAAGAGAGAAATCGCATAAAGCCGTTGGAATAAGAACAATGTCACTCATAACCCTCGGCAGCACAATCTTTACACTAATATCATCATACTTTCCAAGTGGCGACCCCACAAGGGTAATAGCACAAATAGTAACAGGAGTTGGATTTATAGGAGCAGGATTAATCTTTAAGACCGACACCCAAGTTTCAGGACTAACCACAGCAGCCACAGTTTGGTGTGCCGCAGCAGTTGGGGTCTTAGTTGGCATAGGACTATTTGAACTCGCAATCATATCCACCCTACTTATCCTAATAATCAACGTACTCTTAGAAATATTTAAAAAGGATAATCACTAAGAAAGACAAAGAAATACTTCTATAATATCAAGATATATTTTAATAGAACTAAGACTTAATTTTCTAAAGCACCATAATAATTGAGTAAGGTGGCAGGTTACTCATAGTAAGGTGGCAGGTTACTCGAGTAAGGTGGCAGGTTACTAGTAGTAAGGTGGCAGGTTACTCAAATACAACAGCGTTTTAGTAAATTATTACGCCATTTTAATTAATTAATTCTTGATATCAGCAAATTTATTCCTTGTTTCATTATTTTCTTTTTTGCATGTTTTAGATTTTATGAATACTAAATATTAGATAGTCATTAAACCTTTTTTGTTAAATTATGTCAAATGAGTAGTAATAATTTAATAATCAACATAGGATGTCAAATTCAAAATTAAAGACCGTAGCTATACTCTTCATTATGACTATAATAATGAATAACATAGGAATTAGTCAAACACTAACTTATAAAATAGTTGGTACCGGTCAGACAAACTCTTACAACAACACTGGAATAATAACTCAACCCTCTTCTGGACAATCATTTTATGGGCAAAACGCAAACCACTCTGGGCATATCCCTTCCTATATTGATAATGGGAATGGAACAATTAGTGATAATGTGAGTGGATTGATGTGGGAAAAAACATCTGATAAAAATTCTGATGGTCTAATAAACTATGCGGATAAGAAAACCTATGCAGAGGCTCTTGCAGGAGCATCATCGTGCAATACTGGTGGACATAATGATTGGCGATTACCTACGATTAAAGAGATTTATTCACTGGCAATGTATTATGGAGCAGAACCTAACCCTACTGCATCTTCACAAGGGATGGCTGTCCCATATATTAATACAAATTATTTTGACTTTGGTTATGGGGATTTAAATGCTAGTTCAAATGGAGCGACATCTAACGAACGCCTTATTGATGCTCAGTATGCAAGCTCTTCAATATATGTTGCCACAACAATGAATAATCAATCAACTATGTTTGGTTATAATTTTGCTGATGGTCGAATAAAAGGATATCCTTCTAATAATATGAAGAAATACTATGTTATGTATGTTAGAGGTAATACTGCTTATGGCACAAATAACTTTGTGGAAAATGGTGATGGGACAATAACGGATAATGCAACGGGACTAATGTGGATGAAGGATGATAATGGCACTGGTGTTTTGTGGGAGAATGCTTTAAGCTATGCAGAAAACTCTTCCTTTGGAGGATTCTCAGATTGGAGATTACCTAACACTAAAGAATTGCAAAGTATTATTGATTATTCCCGCTCACCGTCCACAACGAGTTCTGCTGCTATAAATCCTATCTTCAATTCTACACAAATTATTAATGAAGCAAATGTAACGGATTATCCTTGCTATATAAGTAGTACTACATTTTCATCACAGACTCCAACAAATGGGACAAATGCTTGTTATCTTTCTTTCGGTAGAGCAATGGGATATATGTCAGCTTTAGGTGGCTGGATTGATGTTCATGGTGCAGGAGCTCAGAGAAGCGACCCTAAAACAGGCAACCCAACCGATTATCCAACTGGATTTGGACCTCAAGGCGATGCTATAAGAATATACAATTATGTTCGATTAGTGAGAAATGCTGTGGAAGAAAACAAAATTGATGATATTGAAAATACGGTTAAGATAAATATATATCCAAACCCTGCTCATGATATTCTTAATATCAATCTTAACGAAACTAGTATTGAAGATGCAGAAATTAGTATTTATAATATTATAGGAGGACTTGAATACTCTCAAAAATTTGAAATATTAAATAATACGAATATCGACATAAGTAATCTTATGAAAGGTATATACTTTCTTAAAGTAAGAACTAATAATAATGTTTATACAAATAAGATTATTAAAAACTAATCTTATGAAAAACACTTTATTATCAAAATGGCTAATTATTGTTTTTCTCTTTTTTATTATCAACACTAATAGCTTTAGCCAAAACTCATGGCGTTTTGCAGTTATATCAGACACTCACGTTGGTTCATCTGACACCCTTTCAGAAATGATTCCTTTTCTGTTAAACGATAGTATTGATTGCCTTTTGTTTCCTGGGGATATTGTAGAAGGAGGTCTTGCTTGCTCTGGCACACAATTAACCTCACAATTATCCCAATGGAAAAACATACTTGCACCTATTTATGCACAAGGAATTGGAGTTTATCCTATTCGAGGCAATCATGAGAGTGATGCACATAATAACCTCATAGCTTGGAATTCTTTTTTCTCAAATGAAAATTTACTTCCAGCAAACGGCCCTAGTGGAGAGAATAATTTGACATATTCATTTACAAATAAGAACGCTTTATTTATTGGACTTGATAACTATGTGAACATACATACTGTTAATCAAACATGGTTAAATCAGCAACTATCTTTAAACGACAAACCTAACGTATTTGTATTTGGTCACGAACCTGCTTTTAAGGTTTTTCATAATGATTGTCTTGATGATTCAACAAGCAAGAGGGGTATCTTTTGGCAGAGCTTATCGCAGTATGGTGTCAAAGTTTATTTCTGCGGACATGACCATTTTGTTGATGTCTCAAAGATTGATGATGGTGACGGAAATTCAGACAATGACATATATCAATATTTAGTTGGAACAGGTGGAGGATGGCTTATGTCTCAGTATAGCAATTATAATGGCATAAACTCAACCTATACACCTAATCGCATTTTCCATAACACAGAACATGGATACGCTTTGGTTGAAATCAATGGTGATGGAGGAAATGATTGCTTGATAACAATAACTTGGAAAGAGAGAGTGTGGAATCAAACAACTTCAAACATTGAATATAATGCTAGTTCAAATATAATTCAATATTCATCTTGCGAAACTAATGAATTAAATGAAATCCTAAGAAGTGAACTAGATGTTTCCTTTCAAAACCCTGTTACTGACATCTGTAATATTCAGTTAAATAAAGAGTATAAGCAAATCCATATTAACATATATAACTCATTTGGTAGTCATATAAAAGAATTCAACATAAGCAATTCAAAATCTGCAAATATTAATTTAATCGATATACCAAAAGGGTTTTACTTAATGAGTTTAATCGTAGATGGTAAATCAATTATACGGAAATTTGTAAAATAAAAAACCCCAATATTTCTACTGAGGTTTTGTTTTTTATCAAATAATCATTATTAATAATTAATTGTTGTCTGGATCGTCAGCTTGGGTTTTGTGAACTGTTCCGTGAGGATGTTCTACTGGACCATAGATTGAGTAAATCTTTAGGGGTTTGTCGCCTGTGTTTACAATATTGTGCCATTTTCCTGCTGGAACAAGAACAACCATATCATCACCTACTACTTTAACGAAATCAAGGTTTTCTTTTGTGTCTCCCATATAAACTTTCCCTTTTCCTTCTTCAATTCTTAGGAACTGGTCAATGCCTATATGTTGTTCTAAACCAATATCTCCTCCAACTGGAATACTCATCAGGGTCATTTGTATGGTTGATCCTGTCCAGATAGTGGTACGGAAATTTTCATTACTTATGGTGTAATCTTCAATATCTATAACAAGTGGCTCTGGACCATAGTCTTTGAATACAACAGCTTCTGTTTTCATATCATCTGACAGTGCATCCTTTACTTCCTCTTTACTACATGAAGAAAGGGATAGCGAAAGGATAGCGATAATAGCTAAATTTGATAACAATTTTCTTTTCATATCGATTAATTTTTAAGGTTAGAAGTCTTCTATTTAAATAAGAAAAATAAAAGACTCAATTAATTATTAATTGGTTTAACAAAAGCAAAGATATGAATATTTGTTGAATAAAAAAATCTATTATCATTTGAATACTTATACAAAGTCTTAGAGAAATGAATCAAAGAAAGAATTTACTGAATCAAAGGAATAAAAAATTAGTTCACTGATCTAAAAAATCCTTTCACTGATTCATTTTGCTTATTGATAGAGAAGCAAAAAATCAATATAGAAAACAAAAACTTAGAAGCAATAATAAACAACATATTATTCCGTTATTAGTTTTGTCAGAATTAAATGATAATTATGATTAGAAAAATTGCATTAACTATAATCCTTTGTCTCAGTTTTTTTGTTTCTAAGGCTCAACAAGAGCTTTACGAGGCATACTCTGTTTTGAATTTACGCTCCTCTGCAAAGGTTGCGGCCTTTGGTATGGACTTCCTTCCTTGGCATATTAATGATATTTCTGTTGCTATAACTAACCCATCAATTCTTAATCCTCAGATGAATAATCAGTTCGCTATTGGCTACACAAATCTTTTTGCTAATATTTGGCAAGGAAATGTTGCCTATAGCCATAGTTTTGACAAGATAGGCTCAATGAGTTTTGGGATGAACTATGTTGGGTATGGTAAGTTTAAGAGGACAGAAGCAAATGGAGATGAAAAAGGTGATTTCTCTGCCAATGATTATATGTTTACAATTGGTTGGGGCAGGATGTTAGATAGTAATGTTTATATTGGAGCCAACTTTAAACCTATTTTCTCACAGTATGAAAGCTATTCTTCATTTGCAATAGCATTTGATCTTGCAGCAACCTACCTAAGTGACAATAGAACCTTTACTGCTACATTTATGGCAAGAAACTTCGGTACTCAATTAAAGTCTTTTAATGAGATTGAGGAAAAACTTCCTTTCCAATTGGAATTAGGTATTTCTAAGAAGCTTCAATACGCTCCTTTCCAAATCTTTCTTATGGCTACTAACCTTCAAAAATGGGATTTAAGAGAGAAAGACCCTCTTAATCCAAGGGACGAGGTTGATCCTTTTACAGGGGAGATAAAAAGAGAGAATACATTTCTTGGAGGATTAGATAATACATTTCGTCACCTCAACTTTGGTGCAAATTTCCAACCCTCTAAAAACTTCTATATTGCCTTTGGCTATAGCTGGAAACAAAGCCGTGAGATGTATATTCAAGATGCATTTTCTTTGGCTGGCTTTTCTTATGGCTTTGGTTTTAATATTAAGAAATTCCAGATAAGCTATGCAAGAAACGAATACCACAAATACGGTTCTCCAAACCACCTAACTCTTCTTGTTAGTCTTTAATAACAAATTTTCTATAACTTATTTAGCTGTTTCTACCTGCCCTGTTTGGTGGTTAAACTCACTCCCTCTTAAAGAATGGGGAATGCAGAAAATTGTTATCATTCCTAAGAAAGCAATCATTGCAGTATAACGCAAAGCTTTCTTCCTTAGTAGAGGGATATTGATAAGCAGAAGAACTAATGCTATAAGTGTTTTGTTGTCTGTTAGGTCAAATCCAAGCGGAAAACCACTCCAATAAACTCCAAAAGCATATTTCTGAACTATTGGGCCAAAAACAAATCCTCCAAAAAGCAAAGCAAATATTGTTAGAAGGACATAGCGTGATACATTCTTCTTGTTAGCAATTGAAAGAATAAGTCCATAGCTCGCAAATAGCATTGCAGTAAACATAAAGATAATATGAGGAATTAATACTCCCATTGGCACATCACCTTTGAAGCGAAGGATTAGTGGATCTTGTTCAAATAGCATCTCATCATTAACTGAAATATAGTATTCGAGCTTACCAGCCTTTGGTTGAATAGGTAGGTTTGCAGTTAACACTTGTCCATTATGCTGAAAATCTATTATAGAATACTCTTCATCTAATTGGTATTTCCTATATATTAACTGA
Source organism: Bacteroidales bacterium (assembly GCA_041673165.1). Taxonomy (GTDB): domain Bacteria; phylum Bacteroidota; class Bacteroidia; order Bacteroidales; family P3; genus UBA10566. Next base: position 3,922 of record JBAYYI010000035.1, on the reverse strand, counting down.
GCCTTTACGTTTTGGTCAGCAATATTTAGAGTAATTGTATTGTCGGTTGAAGTTGCTGAACGAGGAAAAGAAAGTCTGTATTCAGTATCGTTAATTGTTATTGTTGTTTTCTTAGGGTTTGTTGGTCCAGTTATGCGCTGGTATATGCTTGTTGATAGGGTTAGTATTATTGCAAGAACCCAAAATATTGCAATTGTAGATTTTCTCATTCTAATTTTAGTTTTATAACTTAATTATTAATTCTTTTACTTTGCCGTCTCTTTTGATTTTAGCATTAATGGTTGAGCCTGGCTCAAGTTTCCCAAGTATTTCCATATAAGAATAGATATCCTTTACCTTTTTGCCATTAAGTTCAATAATAATATCACCATTCACCATTCCTGCTTTGTCCGCAGGCTTACCTCCTGACACTACTTCTGCTTTCAGCCCTTCAGTTGTACTACCTGTTACATCTGGCATAATACCTAAGGTTACTTTCATTGAAGCCATACTCCCTTTTGATTTAGGTTCTTTAACCTTCTTGAACTTTAATTTTGTTTTCATGTTTGCAACATCATTTGCAATATCGAAAGCGTATGATGAAAGCAATTCTATGCCTTTATAGTTAATATTCTCTGGAACATCATAAGGCGTGTGATAGGTTGAGTCTGCTCCTGTTGTGAAATAGAAAACAGGAATGTATTTAGCATAAAAAGAAGCGTGGTCTGAAGGTGCTACTCCGCTTTTGGATAGGGTTACATTCAAATCATATTGCTTAGAATATCTTTTAATTATCTTTTCAGCTTTATTTGATGTCTTTGAACCACCAACTGTTAGTTTATTACCTTTTAGTTTACCTACCATATCGAAGTTAAGCATTCCAACAATCTTACTTGTTTCAAATGGAAGTCCTTCAAGAAATTGCTTAGAGCCAATTAATCCTTTTTCTTCACAAGCAAAGGCAATAAAGATTATACTTCTTTTTGTGGGAGAATCAGAAAACTTCCTTGCTAAATCAAGCATTAGAGAAACTCCAGAAGCATTATCATCGGCTCCATAATGAACTTTACCTTGTTCTTTTGACATCGAACCACTCATCACCCCTCCTAATCCTAAGTGATCAAGATGAGCTCCTATAACTATGTATTCGTTTTTCAGAATTGGGTCACTTCCTTCAATCACTCCAACAACATTTCTTGTAATTTCAGATTTTGGGCCTGCCTGCTTGCTATTTGTTGCAATAGATCGCATTTCCTTGAAAACAACTTCTTGGTAATAGGTGGGAAAGAAAGGTTTTATATTAAAGTCTTTGAAAACACTTGCAACAAACTCAACTGCTAAGGTGTCTCCATTGGTGGCTGGCAATCTTCCTTGCAACTGTTCAGAGGCTAAGTAATATACTGCTTTTTCTATATTGAATTCTTTGGTCTGTGAAAATAAATTAACAGACAAGAATATGAATAATATAATAAATAAGTTTTTCATATTAAATTTAATTGATAATTGCTTTGGAATAAATGTTGAGATTAAGAGTTGAAGAATTAATCATCACGAGGCTGGATAATCATTCCCCATTTTCTCTTCATAGCACTCTTATCCAATACTCTAATTTCTTCAATAGCATATCTGCCATTTGGATGAATACCAATCACATCTATTATTCCATCGTGTTTCTTTAGGATAACAGAATTTAATGAATAGTTGTTTTTCCTCTTCCATTCGTGAGTAAACTTCTCTTCAGGGTTTGTTGGCTTATAGTTTGGACAATCCCAAATGTGAACCTCTGTTTGGAATAGTTCTCTCCAACGATTGCCTGTATAAGACCAAACTCTAATTACATTAAGATTTGAATAATCTCTATTAACTGACATAAAGGATATTTCATCTCCTCCATCTCCGTCAAGGTCTCCTTCATTTTTTAGGAAGAAAACGCCTAAATCACCCATTAAGTTTAGGGGTGTTATATCTGAATTGTCGGAAAATAGTTGTGTTGCACTTTCATATAGCATTTCATCAAAGCCATCGCCATCCCAATCTCCACGGATAACAAATCGTGTGCTTTCATTCTTACTCCAAGTCCATGATGCAGGGTCGGCTGTGTTTTTAACAATGTCTGTCCAAGGTTTAATCAATTCTTCGCCATCTTCAGTTTGAGCAAATGAATTATTTGTAAAGAAACACATCGTTAGGATTATTGCAGTGGTAAATAAATATATTCTTTTCATATCAATTAATAAGATTTGTTCTGTTTATATTACTTCTTCGTATCTAAGGTTTTCAATTATATAGGCTTGTCTTTCAGGTGTATTATCTCCCATAAAGAATGATAAGACTTCTTTTATTCCGCTTTCTTTATTCAAGATAACAGGGTCTAATCTAATATCTTTCCCAATAAAGAACCTGAACTCATCAGGGGATATTTCTCCTAACCCTTTAAAACGAGTTATCTCTGGATTTGTTCCAAGTTGACTCATTGCATTTTGTTTTTCCTCTTCTGAATAACAATACATTGTCTTTTGTTTGTTTCTTACTCTAAAAAGGGGAGTTTGTAGGATATAGACATGTCCTGCCTTAACCATTTCGGGGAAGAATTGTAAGAAGAATGTCATTAGCAACATCCTTATATGCATACCATCAACATCAGCATCAGTTGCTATTACAATATTATTATATCTTAAGTCTTCAAGGTCGTTTTCAATATTAAGTGCTGACTGCAATAGATTAAACTCTTCATTCCTATAAACAATCTCTTTCGACTCTCCATAACTATTCAAGGGTTTACCTCTTAGAGAAAAAACTGCTTGGGTGTTAACATCTCTTGACTTTGTTATTGAGCCTGATGCAGAATCCCCTTCTGTAATAAAAAGGGTTGACTCTAATCTCCTATCGTCTTTTGTGTTATAGTGTATCCTGCAATCTCTTAGTTTCTTATTATGAAGGCTTATTTTCTTAGCACTATCCTTAGCAATCTTCTTTATGCTCGCAATATCTTTTCTTTCCTTCTCACTTTGTAGTATCTTCCTTAAAAGACTATCTGCTGTTTCAGGATGTTTATAAAAGTAGTTATCAACATTTAGCTTTACTGCATCATTAATGAAATTCCTAACCGTTTGTCCTTTTCCACCTGGCTCCATGTTGATTGATCCAAGCTTAGTTTTAGTTTGAGACTCAAAAATAGGTTCTTGTATTCTTAAACTAATAGCACATATTATTCCGCTGCGAATATCGGAGGGTTCATAGTCTTTTTTATAAAACTCCCTACATACTTTTGTTAGAGATTCTCTAAAAGCCAATTGATGTGTTCCGCCTTGTGAGGTATGTTGTCCGTTAACAAAGGAATGATATTCTTCACCATAAGCTTTGTCGGAGTGTGTGAAAGCAAATTCAAAGTTTTCTTCCCTAATATGAATTATTGGATATATGATTTCAGAATCTATATTGTTTTCAAGCAAATCAAATAACCCATTCTTGGAAACGAATTTCTTCCCATTATAAGTTATAACAAGTCCTCTATTAAGATAGGCATAGTTCCAAATCATTTTTTCAATATACTCATCAAGGAAGAAGAAGTTGCCGAATAGTTCTGTGTCAGGAACAAATTCAATGATTGTTCCATCTTGCAAGTCGGACTTTTCTATTTTAGTATCTTCTGATAGAATCCCTTTTGAAAATTCTGCTATCTTTGTTTTACCATCTCTTATTGATTGGGTGTAGAAGTATTCTGAAAGAGCATTAACAGCCTTTGTCCCTACCCCATTCATCCCTACAGATTTTTGGAAAGAAACAGAGTCATATTTAGCTCCAGTATTAATTTTGGAAACGCAATCTACAACCTTGCCTAATGGTATTCCTCTACCATAATCTCTAACCCTTACTTTTTTGGATTCAAAATCAATTTCTACATCAATATTTTTACCAAATCCCATTGCAAATTCATCAATAG
>JBAYYI010000034.1:0-24189 GCA_041673165.1 Bacteroidales bacterium | reverse complement strand
CCTGCAAAAAACCTTATCAAGCCCCACTGACCAGCAAGTGTAGAATAATAAGTATCTTTCCTAATTCCTTGAAAAACCACATTGTTTTGGTATGAGCCATTAACTTTTAGAGAAGCATCAGGCAAGACCCAAATATCTGCTTTATTGTTTAGGTGAATCTTTGTCCCCTCTGCAATGTTTAGGGTTGAGCTTGAATTAACAATTAAGACACCAAAAATTATATGAGGCTTATCATTCTTAAATTCAATATCGTTACCATTCAAAGTAACTCCTCTATCTAATCCTCCAAAATGAGCAAGTGAATAGTGAGTAGAGTCTTTTGACCCGTCAGCATTCTCAAAGACTAACCAAGAATTAGGAGTATGGTAGTAGGCGTTTTGTCCAAAAGATTCAAGCTGAACATACTGCTCCTTGTTGTTAAAAGAAAAGATAATGGAGTCCGAAGCCAGAAAGGGGTTGTTTTGATTGTTTGGATCAATTGTAACTCTTGCAAAAATAAACATAGAGTCCTTTGCACCAATAACAATATCTCTTAGAACCATGGAAGTATCTCCATCAACATTTAGCCTATAAAAAGAATTTCTTCCTCCACCCAATCTAATTTGATCTATCTTAATTGGTTTGGATTCCTTATTATATACCCTGATTTGCTTGGTAACAGAGCCCATTGTTGTGAAAACAGTATCAAACCTTAGCGTATCTGATGAGAACTTCAAATTAACGCTTTGGTCACTAACGAAATCATCTTCACTAACGCAGGAAGAAAAACCAAAGCCAATAATTAAAGCTCCCACAAAGAAGTAAAGCCAATATTTGATAGAGTTATTCATCTTAAAATTCTTATATTTTTATCTTATTTCAACTACTTTATCTCAACTAATTTGTATTTCTGAGTACCCATCTTTAGTTTCTCTGCATAGTTTATTTGACCCAAGCCACTAACTCCGCTTTCTTTAAGGAATGCATCATCAATTGCAACAATATCCCTTGAGCCTAACATCCCTATATCTTGAGTAAAAGGAAGTGGAGCTCTTGCAGAACAGTCACATGATGAAGATATATTAGCCAAAACATTAATATAAACCATCGGTTTCTTCTTTGTAAAAACGCAAGCATACTCAACCAATCTTTCTAAAAACGTATTTGATTCCAAATTTATCTTCTCAGGCTTAATTATCTTTGTTGGACATTCCGCAATGCACTTAGCACAACCAATACACTTGCTACTATCAATCGTAATTACATTTTCCACATAACTTATTGCATGAGCTGGACATTGGTTTATGCAGTTTGAACATTGGATACACTTATCTTTATCAACTATAACGGGAACATCGCTTGCATGTTGTGCCATCTTTCCCCCTGGTGAAGCAAATCCCATTGCAAGGTTCTTAATTGCACCTCCAAAACCAGCAGAGCCATGACCCTTGAAATGAGAATATATGATATATCCATCGTAGTTTGGGAAGCTTAAACCAGCCTTAATTTTCTTATAATGCTTAAATCCCATTCCTTTTGTATCATATTCCATTTCACCATCCTTATCTAAAATGTCGATAGGAGCAAATACGAAACCGTGATCCTTAGCAAGCTTAATATGAGAGTCGGTAAATCTTCTCTTGCTTATGTAAAGCACATTTGTTTCAACCCAAGATGCTTTTGTATATTCCATAAGTGGTCTTGTAAGCTCTGGATTTAGGAAGTTTTTATTGCCATCCTCTCCAAAATGTATCTTAACCCCAATCTTGCCCTCAAGCTCCATCCCAATAGCCTTATAAAGCTTTAAAACATTTTCAGGAGTTATATCTTTTATAAAGTAAACAATAGCAACACTATCATTATCAGCATTTGTGCTTGTTGGTTTTTGAGCAAAGATAGAGCCAAAACAAAGGCTAATCATAAGGAATAGAAAAGTGAAAGACTGTTTCATTATTTAATTTTATTAGTTTTTAATCATTATTAGCGTGCAAAGGTACATATTTTAGAAAAACAATCTGATATTATTTGAACTTAAACTTCTAATCCTTTGCTTTCTACTAATGCTTCTTTGTTTCAAACTCGTGAGATGCCCATGTCACACCTCGTGACATACCCATGTCACAGTCGCTGACATACCCATGTGAGCAGTGCTGACATACCCATGTCACGAGGTGCGACATACCCATGTCACGAGTTCAAAACAAAGATTCAATTTTTAGGTATAAGGATTAGCGTTTTAGGTATAAGGTTTGAGCTGCATAAGATGAGGTTTTAATTCTTTTATATTTCATAGTTTTGGATTTATGTTTAATGCCTTTTTGGCTTGGTTTTAATCGAAGAGTTTTACATTTAATTCTCTTAATCTTAAATTATTTTTAAATTAAAGGAAACTCACTTGCATTTTAACTAAAAAAGTTATATATTTGTGGCATCACTAACAACTATATACCATACTATGGGAAAAATCATTTTCAATAAGGACGAACTTGTAAAACTTGGCTATTCTCTGGAAAGAGAGATACTAAGGACAAGTTCAAACGGAGCTTATGCTTGCACGAGCCTATGTTTCTGCAATACCAGAAAGTACCATGGACTTCTAATTGCTAATCAACCACAAATTGATAAAGAATACCATGTTATTTTATCATCTTTGGACGAAACCATTATTCAATACGATTATCCTTTTCACCTGGCAATTCACCGCTATCCAAATGAAATTTATGCTCCAAAGGGTCATAAATACCTAATATCTTATGATATCACTACAACAGGAAAACATATTTATACGGTTGGAGATATTAACCTTTCTAAAGAGCTATTATTTTCTTCAAAGGAAGATAGATTAATAATTAAATATAGTGTTGAGGACTGTGATCACCCATTCAAACTTCAATTTAACCCATTTCTGGCTTTTCGTCAAAGGCATAAGCTATCGAAAGCTAATTCTGAGGCTAATACATCTTTCAAGGAAATTGAAAATGGGGCATCTTTTAGGCTTTATCCTTCCTACGACCCACTATTTATTCAGTTTACGGACAAAAACATAAAGTATTCTCATAACCCTAATTGGTATTATAATCTTGAATATATAAAAGAAGCCGAAAGAGGCTATGAATGCCATGAGGATTTGCTTGTTCCTGGATATTTTGAAGCGGATATGAAAAAGGGAGATACCTTATATGTGAGCGTGGCTTTGAGTGAGATTGATACAACTAAGATAATAGAGATTTTTAATAAAGAGGCAAAAAAGATAGAGCCTATTAATACTTTTGAATCTGAGTTAAGAAGAGCTGCAGGGGCATTCTTGGTTAAGAAAGATGATAAAGTAGAGGTTATAGCAGGCTTCCCTTGGTTTGGACGTTGGGGAAGGGATAGTTTTATTTCACTTCCTGGTCTTTGCATTGGGCTAAACGATATGGTATCCTTTAAGAAGGCAATCGACACTTTGATTGAAGATATGAGAGATGGGCTTTTCCCAAACATAGGTTCAGGTAACGATTCTGCATATAATTCAGTTGATGCTCCGATGTGGTTTTTCTGGGCTTTGCAACAATATACCGACTATACAGGAAAGACTGAAGAGGTTTGGAAAGATTATAAAGATGTTATGGTTTCTGTGCTTGAAAGTTTTAGGTATGGGAAAACAAAAAACATTAAGATGATGCCAAGCGGTCTAATCTACGCCTGTGAAGATAATCGTGCATTAACTTGGATGGATGCAGTTGTTGACAATGAGCCTGTAACACCACGAAGAGGGAAATGTGTAGAAATTAATGCTCTATGGTATAATGCGATAATGTTTTGTTTAGAACTTGCAGAGCAGGCTAAGGATAAAGAATTTATAAGTCAGTGGCAAGAGCTTTCAGAGCAAATACCAGGAGAGTTTAAATTAACATTCTGGGATAAAACCTATGGTTGGTTAGCCGATAGTGTTGATGGATACAATAGAGACTTCACAGTAAGACCTAATATGGTATTTGCAACATCTCTAAAATACAGATGTATTTCTCCAAAGATTTGTCAGCTTATCTTAGATAGGGTAGCAAAAGAACTCTTAACTCCTTTTGGTCTTAGAACCCTTAGTCCAAACCATAAAGACTATAAAGATATCTGCGTTGGATCTCAAAGAGAAAGAGACCTGGCATATCATCAAGGAACAGTTTGGCCATGGCTACTTGGTCACTTTGTAGAAGGGTATCTTAAAATTTATAAAGAATGTGCTTGTGAGGTTGGTGAAAAGATATACCAAGGTTTTGGAGAGATTATGAGTAATTATGGAATTGGAGGAATTGCAGAAATATATGATGGTAACCCTCCACACCATGCAAGAGGTTCTTTTACGCAAGCTTGGTCAGTTGCAGAACTACTTAGAATTAGATATATGATTGATAATTATAAAGAATTAGCAGAAGGAGGTAAGGAATGAGAGTTTTGATGTTTGGATGGGAATACCCCCCTCATATAACAGGAGGGTTAGGAACTGCTTGCTTTGGTCTAACTAAGGCAATGGTTGCTCAAGGTGACCAGGTTATATTTATTGTACCTAAGGCCTATGGTGACGAAAGCCAAGAAGCAGCCAGGGTTTTAAGTGCATCTGATGTTGTTGTGGATTTATCAAAAGATTTCTACAAGGAACATTGGGATAATTTATCATATATTGAAGTTAACTCAACCCTTGTTCCTTATGTTGGTGTTGATGACTTCTATAATGTAATAAATAATAGGACTAAGAAAGAAGAAAGAACAACTAAGCTTGAATCTCAAAGGAAGTATGAGTTTAGTGGAGAATATGGGAATTGTCTTTTGGAAGAGGTTGAAAGGTATGCAATGGTTGCTGCTGAAATAGCACAACAACACGACTATGATATAATTCATGCTCACGACTGGTTGACCTATAAGGCAGGCGTTATTGCAAAGAAGGTGTCAAATAAGAAATTAGTTATACACGTTCATGCAACTGAATTTGACCGTTCAGGAGAACATATTAACCAAGCAGTTTATGATATTGAACGTTTTGGGATGGATAATGCAGACCATATAGTTTGTGTTTCCGATTTAACACGTAATATTGTAATTAGTCGTTATGGTCAAGACCCAGACAAAGTTACTACCATATATAATGGTGCAAATTCTCTATTCTTAAAGGAATTTAATAACGAAAAAGCAGTCAAAGAAAAGATTGTTACATTCTTAGGAAGAGTTACTTTCCAAAAGGGACCTGACTATTTTGTGGAAGCTGCTGCAAAGGTCTTGAAATATGATAAGAATGTTAGATTTGTTATGGCAGGCTCTGGAGATATGCTAAATCGTATGGTTGCTCTTGTTGCTAAGAAAAGAATCTCACAGCACTTCCATTTCACAGGTTTCTTAAAGGGAGATGAAGTGAATAAGATGTTTGCTATGAGTGATGTCTATGTTATGCCATCGGTAAGTGAACCATTTGGAATCTCTCCTCTCGAGGCAATGAATGCTCGTGTACCTGTTGTGATTTCTAAGCAGTCGGGTGTTTCAGAGGTTTTGAAATATGCCATTAAGGTTGACTTTTGGGATATTGACGCAATGGCAAATGCTATCTATTCCTTACTAAACTATCCTGCATTATCAAAGATGTTTGTTAGGTATGGTAAAAGAGAAGTTCAGTCAATCCGCTGGGAAGACGCAGCTAATCAATTAAGAAATGTATATTATAAACTATTAAGCTAAAGCATATGAAATCTATTTGTTTTTATTTTCAAGTACATCAACCATTTCGATTAAAACATTATCGTTTCTTCGACATTGGTCGCGATCACTCTTATTTTGACGATATTCAAAACGCTTGGATTTGTCGTAGGGTTGCTGATAAATGCTATCTTCCTACTAACAAACTAATGTTAGACCTAATAAAAGAAAACAATGGTGCTTTTAGAATTTCTTATTCTATTTCAGGGGTAGCTCTTGACCAGTTTGAAAAATATACACCAGAGGTAATTGATTCCTTTAGGGCTCTTGCTGAAACTGGTTGTGTGGAATTTATGGCAGAAACATATACCCACTCTTTGTCAGCTCTTAAATCAAAACAAGAATTCACCGATCAAGTAAAGATTCATTCCAGAAAGATAGAAACTTTGTTTGGACTTAAACCAAAAGTGTTTAGAAATACTGAGCTTATCTATTCTGATGACATTGGGAATATGGTAGCTGATATGGGATTTTCGGCACAGCTATCTGAGGGTGCAAAACATGTTTTAGGCTGGAGAAGTCCAAACCATGCTTATGCTCATCCTTATAGAGATGATTTCAAACTCTTGCTTAAAAACTTCCAACTTAGTGATGATATTGCTTTCCGTTTCTCTCAACATACTTGGCCAGGTTATCCTCTAACAGCTGATAAATATGTTGATTGGTTAAATAGTATTGATAGTCCTGAGTGTATCAACTTATTTATGGACTATGAAACCTTTGGAGAACACCAATGGAAAGAAACAGGTATATTTGAATTTCTTAAACACTTGCCTTCAAGAGTTCTTAATCATTCCGACTACAGCTTTAACACACCTTCAGAACTTGTTGCAAATTTAAAGCCAGTTGATAAGATGTATGTGCCAACTCCAATCTCTTGGGCAGATGAGGAAAGAGACCTTACGGCTTGGCTTGGTAATGACTTGCAGGATGATGCTTTTGACCAAATCTATGAATTTGAAGATAAGATTAGAAAGATTGATGATTTGAATTTCTGGGTAGATTGGCGTTATCTACAAACCTCCGACCATTTCTATTATATGTGTACTAAGTGGTTCTCAGATGGTGATGTTCACAAATACTTCAACCACTACGAATCGCCTTATGATGCTTATATGAACTATGCTAATGTTCTATCAGACCTAAGAATTAGATTAGATGATGCTTTGGTTATTTCTCACCTTCCAACAATGGAACAAACTCAGAAAGATCTCGTAAGAGATGAAATTATTATTGAAGAGAAAAAAGCTAAGACAAAACAGACTAAAGCAAAGGGTGGGAAATAAAGAAACATATAGGAACTTCTGTCAGGAGAATAAGACTTTACCAATTTTTATGCAAGATTGGTGGCTTGATGCTGTGTGTGGAAAGGATTGGGATGTTATAATAATTGAGGAAAACAATAAAATCATTGCAGCCCTCCCTTATTTTATTCATAAGAAATACTCTTTTAAATCCATAATCCCTCCACATTTAACCCCAATAGGCGGAGTTTGGCTATGGTATGAAGAAGGAATGCACCAAATATCTCGTTATGCTCATGAGATGCAGCTAATGGCTCATATTGCAAAAGAAATTGATAAACTAAAACTTGACTTCTTTTTTCAGAAGTTTCATCACACAATAACAAATTGGCTCGGCTTCTATTGGAATGGCTTTAAGCAAACAACCTACTATACTTATAGAGTTTTAAATTTAGAGAATATCGAAGAAGTCTATTCCCTTTTTCACCGTAAGACCAAAAGGATTATTCGCTTGGCTGAAGAGGAGTTAGAGATTACGGAGGATATTTCATTAGAAGAGTTCTATAGGATAAACGCTCTAACGTTTGACCGTCAGAAGATAAAAGTGCCATATTCTGAGTCTTTCTTCATAAATCTTGCAAGTACTTGTAAAGAGAGAAATGCTTGCAAACTCTTAGCCGCAAAAGATAAAACAGGAAGAGTACATGCAGTCCTTATGATAGTTTTCAATGAGGAAACATGTTATAGCATAGTTTCTGGAGCAGACCCAACTTTGCGTAATTCTGGTGCAACAACCTTACTAAACTGGCATGCCATTCAGTTTGCACACCAAAGCGGAATGAAAGAATATGACTTCACCGGCTCAATGATAGAACCAATTGAAAAGTTCTTCCGCCATTATGGAGCAGTTCAAACTCCATACTTCCTTATCGAAAAGCATTATTCCAAGCTATATACCTTACTAAGAAGCTTAAAGAAATAAGACTAATAATTATTTATATATTGTTTCTTAGCATATAGATTTTAGTAATTTTAGATTGGATTATTGAATTCTAGAAATAAGATGTTATTTTTGCAGTTCTTTTACGAAAAGTAATTCATCTTAAGATTAGAGAATTTATGAACATTAAGCTTGTTGTTGTTGGGAAAACGGAAGAGAAGTATTTGAAAGAGGGTATTGATATCTTTGAGAAACGTTTGAAGTTTTATATTCCTTATGAGATGATTACGATTCCTTCCCTTAAAGATACAAAGAACCTTTCTCCACAAATGGTTAAGGAAAAGGAGGGGGACTTAATACTTAAACAGGTTTCAAAATATGATAAGCTCGTTTTGTTTGATGAGACTGGTGAAGAGTTTCGTTCTGTTGAATATTCCGATTTCCTTCAAAAGCAAATGAATTCTGGAATTAAGACACTTTGTTTTGTAGTAGGAGGGGCATTTGGCTTTTCTGATGAGGTTTATAAGAAAGCTGACCTCTTAATCTCTATTTCCAAAATGACTTTCTCCCACCAAATGATTCGTCTTATGATAGTTGAGCAGCTATATCGTGCTTTCACAATCCAAAAGAACGAACCTTACCATAATGAATAAAGGAATATCTATTAATTAGTAGATAGCCAATTCTTTATTATATCTTTTCCACAATTTGTAATTATCGATTCTGGATGAAATTGAACACCGTTAATCTTATACCTTCTGTGAAATACTGACATAATATTATCGTCTTCATCAATGGAGCTTATCTCTAAGTCTTTTCCTAATACATCAATTGTCCAAGAATGATACCTTGCAACTTCAATCTCCTTATCTATATCTTTAAATAGAATATCTTTATTATTAATATTCTTAAGCACTGAGTTGTGTCCGTGTTTAGGAGAGCTTAACTTCTTTATACTTCCACCAAAATACTCATTAATTGCTTGATGTCCTAAACAAACACCTAAGATTGAATGAGTTTTATGGCTTTGGTCAATGATTTTCAATAAGTCATTTGAAAGTTTTGGAACGCTTGGCCCAGGTGATAATAGTATATATTGAAATTTAGAAAGTAAATCGAAGTCTATTTCATCGTTTTTCATAATAGAATATTCTACATCATCAAACTCTTTCAATAGACCTATCAAATTGTAAACGAATGAATCGTAATTATCTATTACTAAAACGTGTTTCATAAATTATTATAAATTAGACTTGCAAAGATATGAATTAATGTCTAATGATGTACTTTTGCAGATATGTTAAACAAGGATAGAATTATTGAACAGATGAATAGATTAGGAAAGGATAAAACTCCCTTTCTTTTTGTTATTGACTTTGAGCAGGAGGGTGGCTATGTTATTGAAGATGCATTTAATCAAAGGGATATTCTTTTTAGTCTAAATTCTCTTTCTAATTCACTTGACTGTTCTCAAAGCAAGTACTCAATTAATCCCACAATAAAATCTTATCCTAAATCATTTGAAGACTATAGTAATCAGTTTGAAATAGTTAATCAAGGGTTAATGAATGGTGATAGCTTCCTTGCTAACTTGACTGTTAAGACAAAAATTGATATTAATTTAAGCTTGGAAGAAATCTTTTATAGGGCTAATTCAAAGTATAAATTATATATAAAGGATAAGCTTGTTAGTTTTTCACCTGAATGCTTTGTGAAAATAAAAGATAATAAGATTTCTACCTATCCTATGAAAGGAACAATTGATGCTTCTATCCCAAATGCCGAGCAGGTAATATTAGCTGATTACAAAGAAACCTGCGAGCATAATACTATTGTTGACTTAATGAGGAACGATTTGAATATTATTGCTTCTAATATAAGGGTAGAGAAATTCAGATATATTGATAAACTTCAGACAAGTAGGGGAGAGATCTTGCAAGTAAGTTCTGAAATAGTTGGTGATTTAGATAAAGGTTTTAATGAAAATTTAGGAGATATAATATTTAGACTTCTTCCTGCTGGCTCAATTTCTGGTGCTCCAAAAACATCGACAATTAATATAATACAAAGTTCAGAGAAAGAGAAGAGGGGGTTTTATACAGGCATCTTTGGTTTCTTCGATGGAAAGGATTTAGATTCAGCTGTGATTATCAGATATATTGAGAAAGAAAACGATAGTTATTTTTTTAGAAGTGGGGGAGGGATTACAATAAATAGCAATCCAGAGGAAGAATATAAGGAGGCGATTAATAAGATTTACCTACCATTCTAATGAGAAAAGAAAGATTTATTGAAAGCATAAGGGTAGAGAATGGCGTTTTTCAAAACTTAGAATACCATCAAAAAAGAGTAGATAAAACCTCAAAGGCATTTTCTTTTAATAAAATATTAGACCTGAATTCTATTGATTTATCTCATATTAAAGATAATAATATTTATAAATGTAGGGTATTATATTCTGATGATGAGTATTCTATGGAAATTATCAAATATAAGAAAAGAGAGATATCCAGTTTGAAAATAGTTTATGATGATAATATAGAATACGACTTTAAGTTTGAAAATAGAGCCTCATTAAATAGTTTATTTGAAAGAAGACAAGGATGTTCCGATATATTAATTGTCAAGGATGGTTTCATAACCGATACATCTTATTCTAATATTGTCCTCTTTGATGGAGAAGAATATTTCACTCCAAAAACTTTCCTTCTAAATGGAACGATGAGACAAAGGCTTCTTTATGAGAATATTATTAAAGAAAGAGAGATAAAAGTAGATGATTTGAAGGATTACAAGAGGCTATTCCTAATAAACGCTTTAAATTCTTTGGATGATAATCTATCAGTTGAGATTGAAAATATCATTTTATAGTTTAAGTCCTCTCTAATAATAGACAAAAACCCTATGATTTAGCTTGCAAAAACTAAGTTAAAGAGATAGACAAATGAATCAAAGAATGAATTTACTGAATCAAAGGAATAATTTATTATATCAAAGAAAGAATTTTCTAGATCTTTGATTCATTTGGGCATAATTACTAAGCCAATTACAAGATAGATAGACCTAAAAAAAGCGACAAGTAAATAAATATTTGTCGCTTTTGATTTTCTATATTAAAGTATAGACTAGTGTCTTCTTTCTTTAATTCTCGCTTTCTTACCGGTCAATCCTCTTAGGTAGAAGATTCTTGCTCTACGAACAACTCCGCGTTTGTTTACAACGATTTCATGGATAAATGGTGATGACATCGGAAATATTCTTTCAACTCCAATTCCTCCTGATACCTTTCTAACTGTGAAAGTTTTTGTAGTGCCAATACCTGCGCATTGGATAACGTCTCCTTTAAATTGTTGGATACGTTCTTTTACACCTTCAATAATTTTGTATGATACTGTAATTGTGTCTCCAGCTTGAAACTTAGGAAGTTCCTGTTGTTCTGTTAAGCTGTCAACATATAGCATTAATTCTGGCTTACTCATTTTTTGATTCTGTTTTAGGGATTAAACAACTTAATTAATTATTTCTTCACTTGTTTAACAACAGCAGTGAAAGCTTCTGGATGATTCATTGCTAAGTCTGCAAGAACCTTACGGTTAAGCTCTATGTTGTTTTTGTGAAGTAGTCCCATGAATACTGAGTAAGAAACATCGTTCAGACGACAAGCTGCATTAATACGGTTTATCCATAATGCACGGAACTCTCTTTTTTTGTTTTTTCTATCGCGGTAAGCGTATTGTTGTCCTTTTTCCCATTTGTTTTTCGCAACGGTCCAAACATTCTTACCTCTTCCCCAAAAGCCTTTTGTGCGTTTTAGGATTTTTTTTCTACGTGCTCTTGAAGCAACGTGATTTACTGATCTTGGCATAATTTCTAATTTTTTTTCGTATTAGCGTCCTATCAATTAAGATAGAATCTTTTGGCTAATTACAATGGTTAATAACTCCTGCTTGGCAATAATTTATTTTCCTAGCATTTCAATGATACGTGGGGTATCGCACACACTTACAGTACCTGTATGTGTCAGATTCCTCTTTTGTTTAGTCGTCTTCTTTGTCAGAATATGACTATGGTACGCATGCTTTCTTTTAATTTTGCCTGTTCCAGTTAGCGTGAAACGCTTTTTTGCACTGGATTTAGTTTTCATTTTTGGCATCTTACGTCCTTTTTTTTAGTTATGTTATTTATTAATGTTCTACTTTCACAAGTAGTAATTATTTCTTTTTATTATCTTATTTCTTTGGAGCAATAATCATCATCATACGTTTTCCTTCAAGCTTTGGTAGCATCTCTGGTTTTCCGTATTCAAGCAAAGCTTCGGCAAACTTCAATAGTTGCGTCTCTCCTTGGTCTTTATAAATGATTGTTCTTCCTCTAAATAATACATCAACTTTTACTTTGTTCCCATCTTGCAAGAAACGAATAGCATGTTTTAGTTTGAAGTTAAAGTCATGTTCATCGATTTGTGGTCCTAAACGAATTTCCTTAACAACAATCTTAGTGCTTTTGGCTTTCATTTCCTTTTGCTTCTTCTTTTGCTCGTAAAGGAATTTCTGATAGTCAATTACCCTACAAACTGGAGGATTGGCTGATGGAGAAATCTCTACTAAGTCCAAACCTAAATTATCTGCAATTTTAATGGCGTCTTTAATGTTAAAAATGCCTGCTTCTATGTTTTCACCAACTACTCTGACAACAGGTGCGATTATCTTATCGTTAATCTTATGTTGTTCTTCTTTTCTAATTGGTAGTCTTTTGCTAAATTGAACTCTTGTTGCTATAATTAATTCCTCCTAAATTTAGTTATGTAATATATTTTATTAATGTATTTATTCTAATTCTTTTTCTACTGCTTTCTCAACCATCTCTGCAAATGCTTCCATTGTCATCTCTCCAAGGTCACCCTCTCCATGTCTTCTAACCGACACGGTTCCTTTGCCTTCTTCGTTTTCTCCAACAATAAGCATAAAAGGTATTTTAGCTAATTCTGCATCCCTAATCTTCTTTCCTGTCTTTTCATTCCTTCCATCAATCGTTCCTCTTAGGTCAAAACTAGCGAGCAAAGATAATACTTTTTTTGAATATGATTCATATTTTTCGCTAATTGGTAAAATTATATATTGTTCTGGAGTTAACCAAAGAGGGAATTTACCTCCTGTATGTTCGATTAAAACTGCAACAAACCTTTCCATAGAACCAAATGGAGCTCTATGAATCATTATAGGTCTATGTTTTTGATTATCTTGCCCTGTGTATTCTAATTCAAAACGTTCAGGAAGATTATAATCAACTTGAATTGTTCCTAATTGCCATTTTCTGCCAATTGCATCTCTAACCATAAAGTCAAGCTTAGGTCCATAGAATGCAGCTTCTCCAATTACAGTAGTGGTTTCAAGTCCTCTTCCTTTACACGCATCAATAATTGCACTTTCAGCTCTTTCCCAACTTTCATCAGAACCAATATACTTTTCAGTATTCTTTGGGTCTCGTAGAGAAATTTGAGCAGTGAAGTTATCAAACTTTAGGGTTTTGAATATATATAATACTATATCTATTACCTTGCAAAATTCTTCACTAAGTTGTTCTGGTGTACAGAAAATATGAGCATCATCTTGAGTAAATGAACGAACTCTTGTTAGTCCGTGCAGTTCTCCACTTTGTTCATAACGATAAACTGTTCCAAATTCTGCAACTCTATAAGGTAAATCTTTGTATGAATGAGGCTTTACTTTATATATTTCACAGTGGTGAGGACAGTTCATTGGTTTAAGGAAATACTCTTCTCCTTCGTTTGGAGTTGATATTGTGCGGAATGAATCTTGCCCGTATTTTTGATAGTGACCAGAAGTCTTATATAAGTCAACATCTCCGATATGTGGAGTAATTACTTGTTGGTAACCATATTCCTTTTGTAGTTTCTTTAAGAAGTTTTCAAGTCTTTCTCTAAGCATAGCTCCTTTTGGTAGCCATATAGGAAGTCCTTGACCAACCTTCTCAGAAAACATAAATAACTCTAATTCTTTCCCAAGTTTTCTATGGTCTCTTTTCTTTGCCTCTTCTAAAAAGTTTAGATACTCATCAAGTTCTTTTTTCTTTGTGAATGTTATAGCGTAAATTCTTGTTAATTGTTTACGTTTTTCATCACCTCTCCAATAAGCTCCAGCCAAAGAAAGTAATTTTATTGATTTGATTATTGAAAAATCTAATAAGTGAGGTCCACGGCAAAGATCGGTAAAACTGCCACTTTCGTAAATAGTTATCGTGCCGTCTTCTAGTTCATTAATTAGTTCAAGCTTATATGTTTCTCCTTTATCAGAGAACATTTTTATGGCATCAGCTTTTGAAATATCTTTTCTAATGATTTTGGTTCCTGCCTTAACCAAGTCTTGCATCTTTTGTTCTATTTTTGGAAAATCTTCTGGTGTAATTTGATTTTCACCAAAATCAATATCATAGTAGAAACCATTTTCTATATCTGGTCCAATGCCAAATTTAGCATGTGGATATAATTCAGAAATTGCAGATGCTAAAAGGTGGGCGGAAGTATGCCAAAAAGTTTCTTTCCCTTCTCTGTCATTCCAAGTGTTAAGTTTAACTGTGCTATCTTGATTAATCATTCGGTTTAAATCCCAAACCTCACCATTAACTGTAGCAGAAAGAACGTTACGTGCTAAGCCCTCGCTAATACTCTTTGCTATCTCCATAGCATTAACAGACTCAGAAAATTGCTTGATAGAACCATCAGGCAGAGTTATATTTATTATATTATTATTCATTTTGTTATATTGGTATATATAATTAAAAATAGTTTGCAAAGATACAAAACTAATGTAAATTTCACAAATCTAATCTGTTAAAAATAAGGAAATATAGTAATATTTATTAGGCAATAGTCTTTTCTTTATATACCTTAGGAAGGCAAACAAAGAATTTTGACCCTTTGTTTTGTTCGGATTCAAACCAAATATGACCTCCAATTTTATGAGTGAATTCTGTGCAAAGGCTAAGCCCCAATCCACTTCCTTCTTCGTTATCTGTTCCATATGATGTATAGCCCATTTCTTTATCACTTAAGATGTTGGCTTTGTTTTCTTCAGGTATTCCACATCCAAAATCCTCAACGCTAAGAACAATACAGTCATCTTTTTCTTCAACATCTATTATTACTTCACTATCTGGATAACTAAACTTAATTGCATTTGAAAGAAGGTTTCTTATTATTGTTTTAATTATATCAGGATCAGATATCATCTCAACGCTTTTCATCTGAGATTTAACGCTAATTTTTATTTTTTTATTCTGAGACATTAGGCTATAAAGATCAATCAAACCATAAATGATATTTATAATATCAATTTTTTGTATGGAAAGATTTAGTTTGCCTATTTGACTTTTAGTCCATTTCAGAAGGTTATCTAATAAAATAAAAATGTTTTCAGTTGTTCTATTTGCCTCATCAAGCAGGTCATACAAGTCAATATTTATATTAGCTTCTTTAAGCTCAGAAACAAGTAATGTGAGAATCATCTTAACACTACTTAATGGGGATCTTAAGTCGTGTGCAATAACAGAATATAGTCTATCTCTGTTTTTTATTGCATTAATTAGGTCTTTAGTCTTTTGTTCAATTTCTTTTTTTGCAGCTGTGAGTGAGATTTGATGCCTAACTCTTGCTTCTAATTCTTCGTTATTGAAAGGCTTAGATATATAGTCATTAGCTCCGGCATTAAAGCCCTTAACAATATCATCCTTGTTATCTAATGCCGTAATAAGGATGATTGCCACATCGGGTTTAGTACTCCCTGTTCTAATACTTTCCATTACTTGATAGCCATTTAAAATAGGCATCATAATATCAAGAAGAATCAAGTCAGGTTTATGTTCTTCAAAAAGATCTAATGCTTGTCTGCCATCGCAAGCTTCAAGTACTTGATAATTGTTTTTCTTAACCAATGCCTTTAAAAGCATTACATTGGCTCTAACATCATCAACTATTAAAATTTTATAATCGGAATTATTTATTTCCATATTATTTTAAAGTGTTATATTCAAAATAACTTTCAATTTGAATTTCAGTCCTAAACTAATAATATCCAGCTCATCTGAAATATAAGCTGCAAATATAAGAATTATTTTATCAAAACCATAAATAATAATAATAATTTTAACGAAGTGTCACGGTGGTATCTCAAAAAGGGTATATGCGTTTAGTTATAATATCATAGTTTGATTACAATCACTTTTGTAAGAAATCTAAGCATTTAATTAGTTTTGGTAGTATATCTTTTTCTTTGTTTTCCCTTTTATTAAATCAAAGAAAGGATTTCTTGATTCAAAGAAAGAAAAAATCAGATCAAAGATTCAGAAAATTAGATCAAAGAAGTAATTCAATTAAAGTTCGATTAGTATCTTTACTTTACTTGAATGCTGTTATAAAGTTTAATTAGTTCTTTTGCTGTATTAGACCAAGAGAATAGATTTACTCTTTCAAGACCGTATCGGATTTGCTTATCTCTAAACTGTTCATCTACCAACACCTTTTCAATTGAGAGCTGGATTTCTTTAATATTGTAAGGGTCAATTAAGATGGCTCCTTGACCTGCAATTTCTGGGATTGCTGAAGTGTTAGAGGTAATTATTGGGCATCCACATGCCATTGATTCTAATATAGGGATGCCAAAACTCTCTCTTAAAGAAGTGTATAAAAAGGCTTTGGCTCCAGAATAAATATAAGGAAGATCTTTGTTTGGAATATAATCAGGTGAAGAGATGTATGGTTTGATAAATTGAATATCGTTCTCTTTAAGAATATTGTCGATAAATTCTTCTCTTAAGTCTGCAATTAGAAGTTTATATATATTGTTTTGGTCTGTATTTTTAATATAATTTGCATAAGCCACTATTGTCCTTTCAGAGTTTTTCTTAGGGTCTGTATTTCCTAAAAAAAACAGATAATTATCTGTATCAATATACTTTTTATATACTTCTTTTGGATTATCTTTTACTTCAAAGTGTTTGTTAAATCCATTGTGAATAAACAAAATACTATCATCATCCACATTCAGTAAATTCTTAATATTGTTTCTTTCAAATTTTGATACAGTAATAATTTTTTTAGCTTTTGTGATAATTCTTGGTACTACAAGCCTCCTGTAAATTCTACCTAATTTTTGATATAATGATTTATTTTTATTCGCTTGCTTTTCAAGAAAGATAATATCGTGTAGAGTAAGGATGAGATTTGTTTTGCAGAAAATAGGAGCAGTATTACTTGTGCAGTGAAGAATATCGGGCTTGATTTTTTTGATAATTTTAGGTAGAGCATACTGTTCCCACCCTAAATAACCACCAATAGAACTGATTTCTATAATCTTCATATTTGATGTTTCTTCCAAACACCTATCATCTCCTGGCGAAACGATTATAAAGTATTGGTTTTCTTTGTCAAGATTTTGAATCTCTCTAATAGCTTCTAAGGCAACGAAGTCCATTCCATGTTTTTTAGCTCTGAATATCCTTTGAGCTTCAATTGCTATTTTCATTCCACGCCTTTTTTAGTATGAATATATTTTTTGTTTACTCCTTTTATCCTTAATATGTTAAATACCATAATTGCAAAAACCAATGGTAATTTATGAAATGTCTTTTTTAATTTCTTATCTACTAAAAAATCAGGAATTGCCATAGCAAACGAATACATTAGAACAATTAATATTATCCACCATTTAATTGCCCAAACCCAATCGATAAATAGCATTCCTACTGCAAAACAAAATGCAAAGCCCATAACAACAACCCTTGGCAACATCATCCATTGTATAAGTTTGTCAGCGTAGTCCCAATTCTTTTCCCAAATAGCTTTAGGAAGGTCTTTGATAGAATCTTTTAATATACTAAATTGAGCAGCCACCCATCTTCTTCTTTGTTTTGCAAAAGTCGATTGGTTCCTTGTTTTTTCATCATAAACAAATACCCAGTTAAGAAAATCAATATAAACTCCTTGTTTTAGGAGTAAAACTTCAAGCTCTTTATCTTCACCAGCAGTATTTAGATGATTTACATTTTCTTTAAACCATTTATAATCGAATGCCATGCCAGAACCTATTAAAGCAGAACTCATACCAATTCTAACATGTCCTCTGCGAAAGATTGAATTATTTATCTCTTCACTAACAGCATCTAAAATTGCCATTTCTGTATCTCTGTTTTTAGCTACTCTATGAGCTTGAATTGCTTTGGAACCAGCAAAATATGCATTATTAATTTCGTTAAGAAAGGTCGGTTCAGCAATATTATCAGCGTCTAAAATCACAACAGCATCATAATTAATATGACCTTTTTGCTCTATTGCAAATTTTAAAGCCTTAGCTTTGGAACTATTCTCGTAATTAGCTTTTAAAACCTCTCCACCTAATTCAATTATTTTATTATCAGTTTCTTCACTCATATGATCTGAAATAACAACAAGATCATACAAATCACTTGGATAGTCCTGTTTCATAAATCTTTCAACAGAATTCAATATAATAGTATCTTCATTATATGCAGGAAACAAAACTAAAAATCTATTCTTTTTCTTAGCTTCCTTATGTCTTGGCATATTTTCTTTCATTGACATTACTGCAAAGAAAAACAAATACCCGACAGAAAAGGTAGTAATAATAAAGAAAAAGATATCTATAAATCTTAGTATAGTTAGAGCCATGATTATAAGTTTTTGTTTTTAATAATTAAAAAATCTAAGGCACCCTTAATAATAGCATTTGCAAATTTAAATCGTCCTCTTAAGAAGTGTTTTATTATATGAAGAATATTAGCTACAAATAATTGATATAGAATTGAAAGGTTTCTTCTTTTAGGTTCTAAATTTCTCCAAGTAAACAATAGTCTGTTTCTTGTGTGGTAGTAAACCTTTTTTGAACTATCCTTTCCTGTTGATCTACTCTCTTTATGATATACGGAAAATCCTGGCTCGTACCATAGTTCATAACCAGCTCTTTTTATTGTTTCACACCAATCCATTTCTTCATAATACAAAAAATACATTTCTGGTAGTTTCCCAACTTTGTCGATAACCTCTCTCTTGAATATCATTGCAGCACCATGAACATAAGGAGTTATGGACGCTGTATTGAATTTAAAATCATCTGGTTCTCCATATCCAATTATGCTATTTCTAATAGTGTATTTGGTAAAAGGAGTAAAACCAGCAAATTGAATTGTGTTAAAAGGTTCATGGAATAGTATTTTAGGACTAACCCCTCCAATTGATTCTTTAGATTCGAGTCTTTGGATTAGAGAAGATATATTGTCTTTAAGTATGTAAGTATCATTATTTATAAAAAATAAATATCTACCCTTTGCAATATCAATACCAAGGTTATTTCCCCCAGCAAATCCTAAATTTGTATCACTCTTAATAAAATGTATATCATCAAATAATTCCTTTAAAGGACCAATCTCATCCTTTCTAGAAGCATTATCAATCACAATGATTTCATAGGGAATACTCTTGATAGTTTTTTTCAAGCTTGTAATAAGCTCAATCGTATCACCAAGTCCATTGTAATTAACAGTAATAAAAGAAACTAATATTTCATTCATATCTAAAACTTCAAATGCCTAATTCTCTTTTATTCTCTACGAGTTTTTTCGTATTAGGTTTGTTTTCTTCAAGTTCTTTATCATAATATGGAGAAACACATATTAATGCAATACCCATATATACAATAAATCCATTTGGAAATTGATTGAAAGCTTCGTTAGCATATGAGGATGCAATCATCCCTGCAATGCCTCCGAATATCCCCATCATGTAATGACGTAATTCATTGTTCTTTAATTTGAATGTTAATATATATGCACAATACGCCAATATAAATAATAATAAACCAATATAAAGTACTAAGCCTATGATACCTGTTTCAATCCAAACCAAAACCAACCATGAGTCTGTTGGAATTGCTGACAACTTACTATAATAGCCATATTTTTCAGCTCTTCCAGCACTTAAACCTATCCCAATACCAAAAGGTTTATCAACCATATAGGTTTTCATTTTAGCTTGATTTTTTTTTCTAACAATGAATGATGCATCTTGGTTAGGATTAAAAGCAGTTCGAGCTCTTCTAATATTGCTATTGTTTTCTCCAATATATGTAAATTTAAAGAAAACAAATGCTACAGTTAGAAGCAAAGAAAGATAGATAGCTATTTTAATCTTTTTACTCAAGATCAGATATGATGCTAACCCAATAAAAGGTATTACCAAGGCTACCCTTGTCCCAGATAACAACATTGCATAAAATGATAATAATGCTACAGATATATAATAAATCCTATATTTAATACTTGTTTTACCCATAGCGGTTATTATGAAAACAACAAAAGATAAAGCCATCGAGCATCCAAAAGTAGCTGCATCATTAAAAAATGAAAAATATCTTGTTCCAGAAGATATTAAATGTGTACTTTTTCCTCCACCTACAAAAAGCCATTTATTTTCAGCCCAATCAAAACCATATGTTTTTTGAATATATGCTTTTATTATTGCAGTAAGGGTTAAAATTGACCATATAAAAATAATATATTTCATTTTCTTATAATCTGTAACTATTAATTTTGTAATTATTACAATAATTAGTAGATATAGAGAAATCCCTCGCACACCAGTAAACCAAGCTTGAGGAAAATTTGATTCTGGATTAAATAATTGCATAAAGGAATAGATAACCCAAATTAATATTATGTATACTAAGGGGTTGTTAACTCTTTCCCATGTGTTTATTTTGATAGGACTTAAACTTTTAATCATTAAAGAAGCAATCGCTAAAATAATTAAGATATCTAAAGTAATGCCTCCTTTAAGGAATGGTATATAACGTACTAAACCCATTATATAATAATTTGCTATAAATAAAACAATTAGTAGCGAATAGGGACTGGAAAGAAAAAATAATGAAAATGATAGGGCAATTGGTATTATTGCAAATAGTAATGCTAATAGAGGACTGATTTTAATCGCTAAATAAAGTATAATAAATACACTAATTAATAGAAAAATCAGCTGAATACTATTACTAATTGAAAACCTAAATTTCTTCACTATTTTGTTTTAAAATCCATTTGAATAATTTTATATATAAAACTTCTTGACCAATTATACGGAGGGAGTAAACCTGTAAATGTTTCTGTGGCATCAATGCTGGTTTTGTTAAGATATATATATAGGTTATCATTCTCAATTTGCTTTTTGAAACGCTCAAACAATAATTGATCTGAATCTTTCCATGCTTTACTTGCCATTCCAATAAAAAGGTTAATGGATGCGGTTTTTAATATGGTAATAGGGATATTTGATTCTTTTAAAGCAGGATGCTCTATAATAAGAATCCTTTCATCGTTAAATTCACAGAATTCATTAACGGAGTTAGCAAGTAAGTACTTACTGTCTTCATGGTTGAAGTCCCTATGGTAAGATATTAGTTTTGTTTTAATGCCTTTTTCATCAAATATACTTCGTAAGTTTTCAGCAATAAATGATTTTCCTTCTCCTTTTTCGTTGCTTATAATATTTATAATACTAATTTGTTCGTTAGAATTAATGTAATTTATTATAGAGTTAAATAAATAATGTTTAGAAATATCTAAAATTTCATTTTCGTATCTTCGATGCTTACCCTTTTGAGAATCGGGGAATCCTCCAATCACTTCATTATTAGTTAGCAGTTCCGCTTTTAATTTATTTTTAAGTGATCGATCTAATAATTCAATAATTAAAAAATAAGATAGTATAAATATAAAAGATCCAAATAAAACTCCAAAAACAATTGCTTTTCTCTTAGATGGCAAAGAATTCAATGGAAAAAAAGGAGGATTAATAACTTTAATTGTAGTAGAAGTCATTTGAAGGTTTTTTCTTCTTAATAATGCTAAGTTTAAATTGTGAAGTACATTCAAATAAGTGCTTTCAAGAAAACCAATTTGCCTTTCTTTCCTTTTAATGTTTGATCCAACTGGAGCATAAAAAACATATTCATTATCAAGTTCTTGTTTCCTTTTTTGCAGCACATCAATTTCAGCTTCGGCTTTAATTTTCTTCATTAACTCAGAAAACCATTCATTGATGATATTTGTTGAAGAAATACCTTCTTTAGTAAATCTTTCATTGCTATATGTAGATATTAGTTCACTTATTTCTTTTTCTTTATTTAATAATTCTTTTTTTGATTTGGCTAATTGGTTTTTTAATTTATTTGTTGAATCTATTCTATTTATTTCCTTAAAAGCAATATCATGACGAATTTTAGAAATATCTTCAAGATATTCTATGAATTTCGAATTATTTTTTAAAGATTTCAGATTGATATCCATCCTTTTTTCAACTTCCTCTAAAGCTGCCTTAGAACTGTTATAGTTCATTTTTAATCTAATATATTCAAGATTATACTCTCGAGATTGATATGCAATTTGAGTAGTTTGTTCTTCGTAGTTTATAATTCTATTATCTACATAATAATCAGTTAGAGAATCTTCATTATTCCGTAACAATCCTCCAACCCTTGCTAATTCAGATTGAAAATATTTTATCACGCTATCTGTTTCTCCAAATCTTAGGAGTTGGTATTCTTTTATGAATTCTTCGTTCAAAAATTTTATAGTATTAAATGTTATTCCTGGATCATTGTTTTCATAAGAAATAATAATCATATCGCTGTTTTCTAATCTTTTAACATCAATCTTATTTAAGGCATCGTAACAATAATGATTATGATTCCAATTAAAAAGACCATATACAAAGTTTTTAGGGCTAGATTCTTTATATTTTTCTAATTTCTTTATTGTATTCTCTACAGATTTTTTTTCAATTAGGTTTCTTATTTGATGTGGGGTTCTATTAAATATTTCAATAAAATTTGCTTTTTCGATTGTTGAATTATCTTTTGTCGAATCACCAAATATCATATTCTCAGCATATAATCTTAATGATACTTTTTCTAATGTACTTTTAGATTTTATAATATTTATAAGGTTGTCCATTGAAGTGTTAATAAAATCACTATTTGAAGCAATATTATTACCAGATTCAATTGAATATCCTGAGGCAAATCCAGTGAATATTGTGCTTGTAACTTTATAGTTAGATCTGAGATTTGCAGTTAATAAAAAAGCTATAATAGTAGCTGTTAGTGGAATTAAGAGTAAAGAAACTCTTCTTTTGAAAATTATTCTAAGTATATATCTGGCGGTTTTCATGTTTAAAGATTCTTAATAATTTGAAATTTATAATTACATATAACTTCTAATTTCATTAACGCTGTTTTGAGTTCATTTTTTGCATATTCTAACTCTGAAAATGCTACGGATTCTGAATGCTTTATCTGGCTTAATGTACTGACGTCTATTTTTCCATTAATAAAATCTTTCTGAGCTACTACGAAAAGTACTTCGGCAAAGTTTTTAGCTTCAGTTCTTATATTAAGTACTGAAATAAATTCATTCGCCTTATTATACAATTCTACTATAGTTAATTTTTGAATATTTACACTAATGCTTCTTTCATGTTTTATTTCCTCCAATTTATGTTCATGTTTTTTTATATTATTCTTTCTATTAATAACATCATCTAAAGGTATTGAGAGAATTACTCCTACATGATATAAGCTTTGAGCATTTTGAGAGGTTTGATAAAATGATGGAATAGTATATCCTTGAGTTAGTGACTGAGCTCCAATATATCCATATTGATAAGAAGTTGAAATACGAAAATAGTTGAGCCAAATTCTTTTTTCAGTTTTAATATTTGCTTCTTGTTCTAAAATTCTGGGAATATAAATATCTAACGTAGGATTTTTCTCAGCATAATAGAATAATGTGTCTATTGGGGGGAGAATAAGATTTTTATATTCTTGATCTGAAAGTATATTAAAAATTGAATCTTGAGAATATGATTTATAATTCAAAGATACTAATATTGTTAATAAAAAGAGTTTTAATATGAAATTATTTATCATAATTTTAGGTTTTTATTTAAACGTTACCTTTTTGGATAAATGCTGAAAATGTTTTTAAAATAATTTTAATATCTAAGAAAAAACTAAATTTTCTGGCGTATTTAACATCGAGTTGTTTTCTTTCTTCTGCAGATAGTTTTCCTGCATCTCCTCTTTTTTCTACTTGCCAGAGCCCAGTTAGTCCTGCTGGAGCTAAAAAACGTTCAATACTATTATCATCAGTTAAGAGTTCTGCTTCGTAAAGAGGTAAAGGTCTGTTTCCTACAATAGACATATCTCCTTTTAGGATATTAAA
>JBAYYI010000033.1:0-24627 GCA_041673165.1 Bacteroidales bacterium | reverse complement strand
CGGTTGCTATCTTAAATGCTAAAGCTGAAAATGGAGCCTTAGGATCATTTGCATGACGAGTTTCTGGTTTATCAGTTTTTGGATTGATTCCTTCAATTTCTGGAAAATCTAAGGGACTTGGTAAAAATGCAGTAATTGCATTAAGTAGGTTTTGAACTCCTTTATTTTTGAAAGCAGTACCACATAGAACTGGTGTAATTCTCATTGCGCAAGTAGCCTTACGTACATGGAAAATCATTTCATCTTCTGTGATAGAGTTTTCATCATCCATATATCTCATAAGAAGTGCTTCATCTTCTTCAGCAACCCCCTCAATAAGCATTTTTCTGTATTTAGCCGCTAATTCCTTCAAATCTTCAGGCATAGGGATTTCATACATTTTAGTTCCATTTGATTCCTCATCATACATTAAAGCCTTGTTTGAAATCAAGTCAATAACACCTTTGAATAAATCTTCTTGTCCAATTGGAATTTGAAGAGGAACAGGGTTTGCACCTAAACGTTCTTTGATTTGAGCTACTACATTAAAAAAGTCTGCACCTGCACGGTCCATTTTATTAACAAAAGCAATACGAGGAACATTATATTTATCAGCCTGACGCCAAACAGTCTCACTTTGTGGTTCAACACCACCAACAGCACAGAAAAGTGCAACAGCACCATCCAAAACTCTTAGTGAACGTTCAACCTCAACAGTAAAGTCAACGTGTCCTGGAGTATCAATAATATTAATCTTATGATGATTGCCATTATAGTCCCAGAAAACAGTTGTTGCTGCAGAAGTTATGGTAATACCACGTTCTTGCTCTTGAGCCATCCAGTCCATAGTAGCAGAACCTTGATGGGTTTCCCCTATCTTATGGTTTTTACCTGTAAAGAATAAGATACGCTCAGTAGTTGTTGTTTTACCAGCATCTATATGAGCCATGATTCCAATATTCCTTGTATTTTTTAAATCTCCCATTGTAATATCTTTCTCTCTACTTTTTTATTAGAATCTAAAATGAGAGAAAGCCTTGTTAGCTTCTGCCATTCTATGAATATCTTCTTTCTTTTTATATGCAGCACCCTCTTCCTTAGCAGCAGCGATAATTTCACTTGCTAAACAAAGAGCCATTGTTTTTTCATTTCTTTTTCTTGCGTAGCTAATCAAACTCTTCATTCCCATTGATTGTTTTCTTTCAGCACGAATTTCAGAAGGGATTTGGAATGTTGCTCCACCAATCCTGCGGCTACGAACCTCAACATTTGGTGTTACATTAGATAATGCTTTTTTCCATATCTCTAAACCGTCTTCCTTTGTACGCTCACTAACAACTTCGATAGCATCATAAAAAATATTATAAGCTGTTGTTTTTTTACCCTTCAACATAATATTGTTAACGAACTTTGTTACTATAGTTTCGTTAAACTTTGGATCTGGAAGGATAATTCTTTTCTTTGGTCTTGCTTTTCTCATTTTATAGTAAAGCTATGTTAATTATTTCTTAAACTAGATTTATTTTGTTGCTTTTGGACGTTTTGTGCCATACTTAGAACGTCTTTGTTTTCTACCATCAACACCAGCAGTATCTAAAGCACCGCGGATAATGTGGTAACGAACACCTGGAAGGTCCTTAACACGACCACCTCTAATCATTACAATAGAGTGTTCTTGTAAGTTATGTCCTTCACCTGGGATATAAGCATTCACTTCTTTTTGATTCGTCAAACGAACTCTTGCAACTTTTCTCATTGCAGAGTTTGGTTTTTTTGGAGTTGTAGTGTAAACTCTGGTACAAACACCACGACGTTGAGGACATGAATCTAATGCAGGAGATTTACTCTTGTAGTTGATATCAGTACGTCCTTTACGAACTAATTGTTGAATTGTTGGCATACCTTAATTTAAAATTAATATATATCTTTTTTTTTATTTTTCTTTGCTAAAATTCGGGTTGCAAAGGTATTACTAAAATCTCACATATCCAATACTTTATGAAAATATTGCATATTGCTGTTAAACTTAAGTAAGTTAAGCCCTTAAATATTAACGTCTTAAAAAACCATAGCCACTTGGTTATCAATTAAGAATCACTTTCTCTTTGTGTCCAACCCTATTACCTTTTAGAACAAAAGGTAAAACAACACCACGAAAGTCGTTACCATATTTTTGGGAGTGCAAAATTACAAAAAATAATTCAACTACCAAATAATTAGAGCTTTTTATTTTTTTTATGTGAAAAATGTAGAAAAATGTTGGTGTTTTCAAGAAAAGTTTGTTTCTTTGCCAAACAAAATAACTAAAAACAAAGAAAGATGAAAAAATTTGAATGCGAACCTTGTGGTTATATCTATGATCCAGAATTAGGTGATCCAGAAAGCGGAATTAAACCTGGAACTTCATTTGAAGACCTTCCTGAAGATTGGGTATGTCCATTATGTGGAGCTGGTAAAGAAGATTTTGCAGAAGTTGAATAAGCTTTAGCAAGAAAATCACAAAGAAAAGTGAGGGTTTACAAAAACTCTCACTTTTTTCATTTAAAGAAATTTCTATTTTGTTTTTGGAGCCTATTTATTAAAATTTAGTGGTTGAAAATTAGAGAAACAGAGAATTTCGTGAATCAAAGAAAGGATTTACTGAAACGCCACTTTAAGAAAATGAATCAAAGAAAGAATTTTCTAGATCAAAGGAAGAATTGCGTAGATCAAAGAACGGATTTGATGAATTAAAGAAAGAAAATGCTAAAAATGGGATTTACTTATCTTCTGAACTTATAGGTTATGGTTCCTTTTTGTTCGAATGGTGCATTTGGGTTTTCTGAGAAACTTGAACGGCTTGCTGCACTTTCACAATTACGCCAAAGGGAGCGGTTATCTATTGTTGTCCCTCTTGCTCCTGCAACTGCTCTTGTTACTTTCCCTTCTGGGTTTACCCATATGGTTACAACAATTGACCCTACTTCATCTGTTTTTGATGGTGGTAAGCTTAAGCTTTTAGATTCTCTGCCTAATAATGAGAATGTGGTTCCTGAGCCTCCAGTGTCATAGCCTGTTCCTCCTCCACCTGTGCCTTCTCCCTCATCAATTCCTGAGCCTTTGCCTTTTCCTACTCCTCCGCCATCTTCTCCCTTAACTTTTCCTTTTCTGAATAGGGCATTGGGATTAACGGTTTCCTCTTTTGTTGTTATGTTCTTCTTTGGTGCCTCTGCTTTCTTTGCAACTATAGGGCTTTCTTCTGTGTCTTGGGAATAGAAATCTTCATCAGAGCTGGATACGTCATGAATTGAACCCTCTGCATCACTTCCCCCTGCATCTCCTATTAGAGCATTTCCATCTCCAAGAAGGTCTCCAAGGTTCATCTCAACTCCAAGTTCTGGAGGTGGTGGGTCTTGATATTTTAGTCCCATGGAATAAAGCAATAATAAAATAACGCCATGAAATAATAGGGTTACTATTAAACTTGTGATTGTTCTTTTATTATTTTTCTCTTTTAATTCCATTTCTATTGGTTTGCTTCTGTTGCAAGTATTACTCTATGGCTTTGTCCGGTTTGTGCATTGATTTTATTTACTGCATCAATAACTACTACTACATATTGAATTGGAACGGTTTTGTCGGCATGAAGTTTTATTGTTCCGTCTTGTATGTTTGCGGTATAGTTAAGTATGGTTGCTTGTAGCTCCGCCTCCGGTGTTGGTTGGTTCTCTACAAAGTATTGGTTGTTGGTATCTATTGAAACTGTTACGTTTTGCTTTGCCATTGTTTGTCCTGAACTACTTTGTGGCAATAATATTTTTATTGCATTTGGACTTATTAGGGTGGAGGTCAACATAAAGAAGATAAGCAACAAAAAGACTAAGTCGCTCATTGAAGCGGTATTGAAATTTGGGTCTATTTTATTTCTTGATTCAATCATTGTTGTTCAGTGTTTAAGCTGGTTCGTGTAACAAATCCATAAATTCCATTGTTCTTGCTTCAAGTAGGAATACTATTTTGTTGATTTTGCTTACAAGTATGCTATAAAGGAAATTACAAATAATCCCTACTATTAATCCGCCAACTGTTGTTACCATTGCTTGGTAGATTCCTGAGGATAGGATTTGGATGTCGATGTTGTTTCCTGCATTTGCCATATCGAAAAAGGCAATTACCATTCCGGTTACTGTTCCAAGGAAACCAATGCTTGGCCCAAGTCCTGCAATTGTTCCTACAAGTGATACTCCGTTTTCAAGTCTTGCTACTTCGAGCTTACCAACGTTTTCAACTGCTTGGTTAATGTCGTTAAGTGGTCTTCCAATTCTTACTAATCCTTTATCTAACATCCTTCCAATTGGGGTATCGGTGTTTTTGGTTAGGTTTCTTGCACCCTCAAGGTCTCCTTTATGAATAAATGACTTGATATTATTGATAAAGTTCTTGTCTTCTTTTGCAGCTTTGTTAAGAGCAATATATCTTTCTACGAATATATAAACAGCAACAATTGAAAGTATAGCCAAAACTATCATTATCCAACCTCCTTTGTAGGCAAGGTCGATTATACTAAAAGATTTAACTGTTGGCACTACTACTTGAGCTGTTTCAACTGCAACACTTGCTGCTCCTTCTTGGATTTGTAATAAAATGTTTGCTAACATGAATTAGTTATTTTTATTAATTTAATATTACTTTTTCTACTTGAACGTGATTTTTGGAATATATCTTTACTAAATATATGCCATTCTTTTGATTGGTTAACGTAAAACTGTCTGGAAGATTATCTGAACTATAAATTAATCCCCCTAATGAAGTATATATCTCAACCTTTATGATAGATTGCTTGTCTTGAGCCTTGAAGTTAATTGTTCCATTTGTTGGATTTGGATATATTATTACTTTTTCTGCTATCTCGTCAATTTCATCTTGAAGACCCTGTGGCAGAGTGTTGAAATAATAAATAGCTGACCAATCACTTGTGTGCTCAGGACATAATGCTCTAATTTGTAGTTTATATTCTGTCCTTGGACTTAATCCTATTGGGAAAAATACTGGATCTCCTTCTTTAATAATTCCTTGATTTGGGAAAGGGGAGCTTGACTTTGTGAACAAAATCTCCCATCTATTTTGCCAACTTGCTCCTGGCCACCATTCTATAGTGACCGAAGAATGAGCAAAATCAGAAACACTGATATTTCCTACGGGTGCACATGGTGGAGGGACAGTTGTGAAGGGGTAGACCTCTGTCCAGTCTCCATATATACTATCAGTACAAACAGCTCTAACAAAAACAGTGTAAGAGGTTCCCCCTATAAGTCCTGCAAGATCGACTGTATCTTTTGTGGTTATTAGGGATGTTCCTGTTCCAGTTAGGTGTCCTGCAAAACCATAATCAACCTCCCATTTATTTTGTGCATAACCACGAGTAAACGTTATTCGAGCAGTTGTTTGGGTTATGGAATCTACCTCAACGTTTGTTGGAATAGAGCCACATGGATGAAGAGTTTTAAAACTTATTGTATCAGAATATACTGTATCGTTACTTGTTTTGTTTAAATATTTGTAGATTAGATAAGTTCTTAAATAGTATTTATTTCCCGAAGTCAAATTATTGGCTAAGGCGTTATATGGTGTTGGGAAGACTGAAACATTATTACCTGCAGTCAAGATTGTTGCATTTGCATGAGTTGGATTATACTCTAAATATGAATATATAAATCCTCTTGCACTTACTATATTAGCATCTTTCTTTGCAACAGCTGTTCCTCCAAATCGAGCAGATGTTAGGGTGACGGCGTAAATGGAATCAATCGAACAAATAGGAGGCTCAGGAGCAAGTGTCATTAATGTCATTTGATCTGAGAAAACAGTGTCATTACCACCACTAGTTTTAGCCACATAAGCTCTAACATAATATGTTTTGTCCGATGCCATATAGGAAGAAGCATTACTAACAGTCCCTGTGTATGTAGCATTTTCAGGACAACTTGTTGTGCCCACTCTAAGGATTTTGGCTCCTGTTGCCCTTGTTGGCATTGGAAGAGTATCAAATATAAAACCATATGAGTTTACAGGCCAACTGTCTTTAGTTGTTACCATTGCAATCATTCTTGCACCCCAATAGGTTACGGTATCTGATGCAGTTACCATGCTAATCACTGGTTGTGCATATGATTTAGAGGCAAAACTTATACTAAAAACTAACAATACTATTAAAAAATACTTTCTCATATTCAAAAGAAAATTATATTAACTAAACGCCTTTTACAACTTGCAAATATACAGATAAAAATGGATTAATAACAATATATTTTAAGAAAATTCTCTTCTAATAGATTTAGACAAAACAATTATATTCATTTTTTTTGATTGTAAATCAGCAAAATGAAAAAATAATGCAAATAAAAATGATAAAAAATTTGCTAGTTTCTCAAATGGTTATATCTTTGCAACGCTTTTAAAGGCTAAGAAACATTCCTCCTTAGCTCAGTTGGTTAGAGCACATGACTGTTAATCATGGGGTCCTAGGTTCAAGTCCTAGAGGGGGAGCAAAGGAGAGTATGTCAAAATACTCTCCTTTTTTTATTTTAATTCTTTGAGAAAACCAATATAATAAGTCACTATATTTATGAAAGTTGTAGGTTTTTCATTTATCAGAAATGCAATTAAGTTTGATTATCCAATAATTGAAGCAATAAGTTCAATTTTGCCAATTTGCGATGAGTTTATTGTTGCTGTTGGAGAATCTGACGATAAAACAAGAGAGCTTATTCTTTCAATTAAATCCGATAAAATTAAGATTATTGACACTAAGTGGGATGAAACTTTGCGTCAAGGAGGAAGAGTTTTGGCATCTGAAACAAACAAAGCTATTAATAATATCCCAAACGATACAGATTGGGCTTTTTATATTCAAGGAGACGAGGTTGTTCACCAGAAATACCTTTCAAACATCAAGGAATCGATGGAGAAATGGAAAGATGACAAACAAGTTGAGGGACTTCTTTTCAACTACACTCATTTCTATGGATCTTATGATTATGTTGGAGATTCAAGAAGGTGGTATAGGAAAGAAATAAGAATAATTAGACCACTTAAAAACATTTCATCATATAGGGATGCGCAAGGGTTTAGGATTGATGATAGGAAACTTAGGGTTAAGCCAATAGATGCATATATATATCATTATGGATGGGTTAAGCCTCCTTTTGTTCAACAAGAAAAGATTAAGTATTTCAATTCCTTATGGCATGACCAGAAATGGTTAGAAAAGAATATTGCACCTGTGGATCAATTTGATTATAGTGTTATTGATTCTTTAAAACTGTTTAATGGAACACATCCAGAGGTGATGAAAGGCAGGATTGAAAGAGTTAATTGGAAATTTGATTTTGACCCAACCACTAAGAACTTTGGACTAAAAACTAAGATACTCCATAAGATTGAAAACCTAACAGGGTGGAGAGTTGGAGAATATAAGAATTACAGAATTATATAAGTAGATAATTATAATAATCAATAGAAATGATAAAGAATTTTGTAGAAGAATTGCGTTGGAGAGGAATGATTCACAACGTAATGCCAGGAACAGAAGAGCAATTGATGAAAGAAATGACAACTGCTTATGTTGGAATTGACCCAACAGCAGATTCTTTACATATTGGTCACTTGGTTGGAGTTATGATGCTTACTCACTTACAACGCTGCGGACATCGTCCACTTGTTGTTTTGGGAGGTGCAACAGGAATGATTGGAGACCCTTCTTTTAAGAGTGAAGAAAGGACATTATTATCTATTGAACAAATTCAATATAATCAAGATTGCATTAAGAGTCAATTGTCAAAATTCATTGACTTTGAAACTCCATCAGACAATATAGCTGAAATCCTAAACAACTATTCATGGACAAAGGATTGGACATTTTTAGACTTTATTAGAGATATAGGAAAGCATATCACTGTTAATTATATGATGGCTAAGGATAGCGTAAAGAAAAGATTAGAGACTGGACTTTCATTTACTGAGTTCTCATACCAATTATTGCAGGGTTACGACTTTAAACACCTATACGAAAACTATAATTGCCGTCTTCAAATGGGAGGCTCTGATCAGTGGGGAAACATAACAACAGGAACAGAACTAATTCGTAGGATGTTGCAAGGAGAAGCTTTTGCACTTACTTGTCCTCTAATAACAAAGGCAGATGGAGGCAAGTTTGGTAAAACAGAAAAAGGAAATATATGGTTAGATAAAGAGAAGACCTCTCCTTATATCTTCTATCAGTTCTGGTTAAACTGTTCTGATCAGGATGCAAAGAAATTCATCAGGATATTTACATTTTTCTCAAAAGAAGAAGTTGAGAATTTAGAAAAAGAACACGAAAAAGCTCCTCACCTAAGATTAATTCAAAAAACTCTTGCTAAGGATTTAACAATTAGGGTTCATGGAGATAATGAATTTAATTCAGCAATTGAAGCCTCAGAAATTCTTTTTGGGAAAGGGACAACAGAAACTCTAAAGAAGTTGGATGAAAAAACCCTATTATCTATTTTTGATGGAGTTCCTATGTTTGAAGTTGACAAAAGAGAGTTTATTGAGGGAATTAATATTGTTGAATTAGTTGCTGGCAAAACAAACCTCTTAGCATCTAAGAACGAAGCAAGAAGAACATTGAAAGAAAATGCACTTTCACTAAACAGGACAAAAGTTAATGAGGATTATATTTGCACTGAAGAAGACCTCCTTAACGGAAAGTATATTCTTGTTCAAAGAGGAAAGAAAAACTATTATTTGATTATTGCTAAGTAATCATTGTTAAACATCAAAAAACAAGGCATAAAAAAAGCAGTCTCAGGATTTGGGACTGCTATTTTGTTAGCTTAATTTACCAGAATAATCTGGAATAAATTATTGTGCTACTACTTCTGCAGGAGTTTCAGTTACTGTTTCAGCAACAACTTCTTCTTGGATTTCAGTTTCGATTGTAGTTTCAGTTGCAGTTTCAGTTTTTCCACCACATGCTGCGAATACGCTAGCAACAGCTAATAAAAATAATGCTTTTTTCATTTTGTTTTGTTTTAATTGGTTTGACAATTCATTTGTTTTAACGCTTGCAAAATTACAAAAAATAATGAGACTGGTATAAAAAAATTGTTATTTTTATTCTTTTAACTTTATCAATAAGATAATTCACGACGCATTTGTCTTATTTTATTATCCTCTGGCAAATAGTACAGAGCTGAATCTAAAATACTTATAGCCTCTTCTCTTTGTTTTAAATTTACTTTTGTTCTAACTAAATCTGTCCAAGCACTTGCTGAGAATTTATATTTTAAAATGTAATTTGATAGGATAGTATCGGCAATTTCGTATTCTTTTAAAACTGTATATTTTCTATATAACATTTTGACGGGATGATAACAAAGGGGTTTCATCGCCATACATTCTCTTGCCCAATACTCTGTGCTATCTAACATATTTAGTTTAAAGTAATAGTTAGAAAGGCGGTATTCTCTAAGAGCTAAATAAGGATTTGAATCATCATTAATTATTACATCAATAGCTTTTCTCCAATTCTTTTCTGCATCAAATCTCATAGCTTTTGTTAGAGCAATTGGGTTGGCATTTTCATCTATTGTTGGAATAGGAGGAAAGATCCTATCCCACTGTTGTGCTGTTAAATTTATTCTCTTACTACCATTAGTCTGAAGTATTTTAGCTTTTTGCAGTACAGAAGAGGCGTAGTGCATAGCTTCAATTGTAGTTATTCCAATAGTTATAATGCCAATAATGATAATGATTGTTTTATTTGTTGGCTTAGTAGTTTTCTCTTTTTTAGTTTTAAGATAAGAAACTAAGATAAGAGCCATTCCTAAAGCAAGATAGAGCTGGCAGTCTGCCCTTTCTAATGGAAAATTAAACATTGCATCATTCATATATGTAATAACAGATAAGAAGCCAGCAAAGGACATAAACCTTGTTATTTCACTTATGTTTTTCTTAAATATAGTTTTTAGGAATAAGATTAGTGCTGAAAGGAATAATAATAAATAAGCAATTAGACCAAAGACACCTAATTCAGACCACATTTCCAAATAATCATTATGAGCATGGTCACTAACTACATAATTAGCCTTCTGAGCCGCCTCAACTTTCATTATTGCTAATTTATGGTTTCCCACACCATAGCCAAGCCAAGGTTTATCTTTTATAATAGCTATCGAGTTCTTCCATATTATCAACCTACCCTTACTGTTTCCTTCCTCAATGGACTTAAATCTATTTGAAACAGAATATGGATTTACATCCTTCTCAAAAGTTTTAGCAATGCTTGTTTTTGCACAATAATGTTTGAAATTATATTTTATAAAAGAATCACCTCCAAAAAAACCTAAAAGAGCAGATCCAATAAGGAAACCAATTGCTATTATAAGTTTTCTTGATTTCTTCAACCTTAGAACTACAAAAATGCAGTAGCATAATAAAAGACCCAATTGAAGACCTAATCCAATGAAGCTTGTTCTTGCACTAAGGATAACCAAACAAAAAGTTAAGGCAAAGATTAGAAATAACGATAGCCACCTTAACCAGTTCTTCCTAAAAATAAAAGCATAGTAAAGAAAAGGCAACTTAAAAAGAATAGCTACTGCAAAAATATTCTTATTCCCATAGAAGCCATTAATATAAAGATTCATTCTTGGATTAGCAGGAACATCAAGATAGTAATAAGCAACCATACACCAAAGCACATTGAAAATGCTAATGATTATTGTGAGATTTATTATGGCATTGAATAGTGAGGGTCTTTTGTTTAGAAATACTGAGAAATAGATAAACATCAGATAAACAATTATCCATCTATTGACTGTCACAATACTTTCTGCAACATTAAAAGACTGGAAGAAGGAAAGAAACATCATCGCAATTAGCAAGAGCCAGGCATAACTTATCTTATTTTTAAAAACGGAAGATGTAAAATCCTTTTTATGCTTTATGGTATATCTCAAAAGAAACGCAATTGCAACAATATTAAGAATTGAAAAAACAAAAAACTTCATCGTTGTAGAGTCCAAAACAAATAGTGGAGGGAAGATTTGGCTTAATATATATATTGAAATAAGAACAATTCCAACTCGGTATATATTCTTAAAACCTTTGCTCTTTTGAGTCTTCAGTGTAGTATTTAATTCTTCTGGTATTTCCATTCTTCTTTAATTAATTTGGTGCAAAAATACATAAAAACTCATATAATATAACCCTTTGCCTAAATTAAGAAAGAAGATAAATTTTCAAGACTAAGCTTTTACTCTAATTATATCGTTGATATTTGTGGTATATCGCTTAGAGATGTGGTCTTGGTGCATCTTCCAGGTCTTACCAGGACTTTGGCAGGCTAAACGAATTAGGTCTTGGCTATAATGCGTATTCATCTTATCCACAGCCTTCATTAGGAGAGTATGCTTAGGATTTCTATTTTCAAATAATGTTAGCTGGAGGTTATCCTCTGGCACAAAATCCATAATAACTACCCCTGCTTTCTTGTATTTGTAGCCTTGGCGATAAATCTTTTCTAAGCCCATGGTGGCAAACTTAGACAAATCTATTGAGCTATTAGTTGGATATGGCAGTTTGATATTTATGCTATTGGAATATTGACTAAGGTCTTGGCGAAAATAATCTGTTATAATAAAAACGTGAATTTGAGTACATAGAGAGTTTTGTTTCCTTAGTTTCTCTGCACACTTACAAGCAAAAGTTGAAACTCTTTCTCTAATATCCTCTAAGTCTTCTTTCCTGCTCTCAAATGTGCGAGTAACCGATATAGATTGCTTTTCCTTGATATTTTCTAATTCAATGCTTGGTATTCCCTTCATATCCCTCATTAGTTTAAGCCCAACTGAGGTTAAATTGGCTTTTACCCATTTCTCATCTAAGAGGGTGAAGTCATAAGCCGTAAGAATATTATATGATATTAACCTCTTAGAATACTGCCTACCTATTCCCCATACATCCGCTATCTTCAACCATTTCAATGCCTTTATCCTCTTCTGTTCACTATCTATAAAATGAATGCCTTGAGTTTTCTTTTGAAATTTCTTAGCAATCCTTGTAGCTGTTTTGGCAAGACTTTTTGTTGACCCTATTCCAATGCTAACAGGTATCTTCGTGCATTTCTCTATCTTACGCTTTATTTCTAAGCAGTAGTCTCTTGGATTATCAGAAATTCCTTCAAGGTTTAGAAAACACTCATCTATACTATATATTTCAACCTCTGGAGAATATTGAGAGGCAATAGTCATTACCCTATTTGACATATCTCCATATAATTCGAAATTAGCCGAAAAGACCGATATATTATGTTTCTCTACTATGTCTTTTATCTTAAATAATGGCTCGCCCATCTTAATGCCTAAATCCTTAGCCTCTTGACTTCTTGCAATAGCACAACCATCATTATTGCTTAGAACAATAACAGGAACACCAATAAGAGAGGGGTTAAATACTCTTTCGCATGAGGCGTAGAAATTATTACAATCTATATGTGCAAATAAGGGCATACTTATATATGTTTTCTAAAACTCCAAGTTATTATTCCAAGTATTTGGCTATTTGACTCAGATGTAATTTCTATTAGTGGGAAACTGTCATTGGAAGGAAGTAAGAAGCATTTACCATCAGTTTTCTTAATCCTCTTCATTGTGTATTCGCCATCAATAAATATCATTGCTATTTGGTTATCTCTATATTCAAGACTGGCATCAATGATCAGTAAGTCACCCTCCTGAAAATCTTTATTCATAGAATCTCCAGTTACCCTTGCAAAATAAGTCGCCTCTGGATGAGGAACACATTCCTTATATATATCGACCCTCTCACCAGTAAAGTCATTAGCAGGAGAAGGAAATCCAGCCCTTACTCCACCAATATAGGGAAGGGACAAGGCCTTGGAGCCATCAACTTTGTATATCTCTAAATTCTGAGTTTTAATAAATGGTTCTTTCGATTTCACCCCCTGTATTTCTTATATATTTAACTGCAAAAATACTAAAAGTTTTAATCCTTATCAAGGTAAAATTTTGATTTTCTTTCTCGGTTATAAAAAAAAATGTACCTTTGTCTGTCATTTAAGTTAAATTAAAAATAAAACAAATACATTTTAGCAATGAAAAAATTATTAGTATCAATCTGTTTAGTGTTAACATTAGGTTTGTTATCAACACAAACTTACGCTCAACAAGGCAAATTCAAAGGTATTGTAAAATACACCCTAACCTGGGAAGGTGAAGTTCCTCCTGGAGCTCCAACAACTCTAGACATTAAAGTTTTTGAAAACCAAACTGCTTTTGATGATATGTTCTCTGGAAGCAAAGTTTTAACCAATGCTAAACTTGGAACATCTTATTCTATGTTTGACTTTTCTCAAGTTCCTGTTGAAGGAGTTACTGGAAAATGGTATATTAAAGATAAGTTAGATCCAAAAGAATTAGAGAATAGCACATACGAGGTTACATCTGAAACAAAGGAAATTGCAGGTAAAACAGTTAAGAAAGTAAACGTTACTTTTAAATCTGAAACTGGTGAACTAAAGAATGAATCTATTTGGATGAGTGATGACTTTGGCCCAGAACAAGACCTGAAATTCTATCCTGGTTTAAAAGGTATGCCATTTGAGTTCCCTGTTGACCTTGATAAATTTAAAATAACTTTCAAAGTTAGCGAAATCGTTGAAGGAGCTAAGGTTGAAAAAGCCGATATGCTACTTCCAACAGGTTTTGAAGAAGTAACAGTTGAAGAATTCCAAGAAATCATTGCAATCCTTATGGAAGCAATGGGCGGCGGCGGACAAGGTGACGACATATAAGTTTCCTAAAGTAAAGAATTAATTATATACTGTGGAAAAAGATACAAAGAAAAAAAAGAACGCTGATAACTATAAAAAAGACATAAAAGATAAGCCAACTACTAAAGAAAAACCTATGAATATGGTTTCATCAACCATTCATAGCGAAATATTTATTAGGGTTTTGGGTACTTTTCTTGTTTTGTTATCTGTATTTTTGCTTTTTTCCTTTGTATCTTTTTTTATTTCATGGACCCTTGACCATAGCATAGTTGAGTCCATTTCTGCCTTAGAAATACTTAAAGGAGAGAAAGAAATAACGAATTGGGGAGGTCCAATAGGAGCTTTCCTTTCTTATATTATGATATATAGCACATTTGGAATTGCATCCTTTGGCTATATTTTCGTTTTCACACTTATTGGCTTAAGACTTTTCGGAATAAAACTTAAAGACTTCGGCAAAACAATCCTATTCACATTCATCATAATGCTGTGGCTATCTGCCATAATTGGTTATGTGGTTTCTATTGGCAAATTTTACGATTTCTACCATTTAGCTGGAGTTGTTGGAATTTCAATTAACTCTTGGCTCTATGGTTTCTCCAGAGAAATTGGAGCCTCTCTAATCCTTCTATTCTTCACAATAACCCTTCCAATGCTAATGTTTGGAGTAAAATACTCATTTATTAACAAGACAGTTAGTAGAGTATCTCAACAAGCTAATGAAAAGAAACTACTAAGAAAAGAGTTAATTAAGAAGGAAGAGGATGAAGAAGCTCAAGACTCTATTGAAGAAGATAATCAGGAAGAAGAAGAGATTCAAAATCATAAGAAAAAAGAAATAGAGGTTAGTCCAACAGGCATTACAAAAGATTCTAACCTTGATAATGACGGATTAACTGAAGAAGAAAGAGAACAACTACTCCTATTTGAGCTCAAGGGTCATAGACCCCAAAACCAAGCACAGACAAACCTTTCTCCTAATAAAGAAGGAACTTATAGCTTTGACCCAATTCCCAAAGAAATTATTCAGACTAAGAAAAAAGAAACAAAAGATGTGGACTTTGAGATTGAATCCTCAAGCCTATCCAACTTAAACCAAGCAGTAGTTTCAACCCAAAACAATATTGAGGCTGATGATGATGAGATTATCGAAACACCTCTTCAAAGAAATGATATAACAACAACCTACGACCCAAGAGCTGACCTATCTTCATTTGTCTTTCCTTCAACTGATTTCTTAGTTAATTATGAAGAAAGAAACCAAGAAGTTAAGCAAGAGGAGTTAGTTGCTAATAAGGATAGGATTGTTAATACTCTGAAAAACTATAATATAGATATATCTAAGAT
This sequence comes from Bacteroidales bacterium, assembly GCA_041673165.1. Taxonomy (GTDB): domain Bacteria; phylum Bacteroidota; class Bacteroidia; order Bacteroidales; family P3; genus UBA10566. Next base: position 9,482 of record JBAYYI010000033.1, on the reverse strand, counting down.
TGTTGCAACCCCAGGCCCTACGGTAACTCTTTATGAAATTGTTCCTGCACCAGGAATTAGAATATCTAAGATAAAGAACTTGGAAGACGATATTGCACTTAGTTTATCTGCTCTTGGCATACGTATAATTGCACCAATACCAGGCAGGGGAACAATTGGGATTGAAGTTCCTAACCAACATCCTCAAATTGTTTCGATGCGAACAATGCTTAATTCAATTGAGTTTAAGGAATGCAAATTTGAACTCCCTATTGCACTTGGTAAGACAATTTCAAACAAACCCTATGTTACCGACCTAACCAAGATGCCCCACCTTCTTTTGGCAGGAGCAACAGGTCAGGGTAAGTCAGTTGGTTTAAATGCTATCATATCTTCACTCCTCTATAAGAAACACCCTGCGGAACTAAAATTCGTTATGGTTGACCCTAAGAAGGTGGAGCTTTCTCTTTACACAAAAATAGAACGCCACTACCTTGCTAAACTGCCAGATGCTGATGATGCTATTATTACAGACACAAGAAAAGTAGTCCGTACACTTAATTCCCTATGCATTGAGATGGATCAAAGATATGACCTACTAAAGAATGCACAGGTAAAAAACATTAAAGAATATAACCCTAAGTTCTGCTCCAGAAGGCTAAACCCAGAGGAAGGACATCGTTTCTTACCTTATATAGTTTTAGTTATTGATGAGTTTGCCGACCTTATTATGACGGCAGGAAAAGAAATTGAAATGCCTATTGCACGTCTTGCTCAACTTGCTCGTGCCGTTGGTATTCATCTAATCATCGCAACTCAAAGACCTTCTGTAAATATTATCACAGGTATAATTAAGGCAAACTTCCCTGTCCGTGTTGCTTTCCGAGTTACATCGAAAATTGACTCAAGAACAATCTTAGATATGGGAGGAGCCGACCAACTTATTGGTAGAGGAGATATGCTTATTTCCACAGGGAATGAAATTATTCGTATCCAATGTGCGTTAATAGATACAGAGGAAATTGAACAGGTTGCAGAATTTATTGGAAACCAAAGAGGATATCCAGATACTTTCTTATTGCCAGAATATATTGATGAGACCTCAGAACCAAGTAAGGACTTTGACCCAAAACAAATTGACGATAAGTTTGAAGAAGCCGCAAGACTAATTGTTGCCCTACAACATGGCTCAACCTCAATCATACAAAGGAAACTCTCTCTTGGCTATAATAGAGCAGGAAGGATAATTGACCAGTTGGAAGCAGCCGGCATTGTGGGACCATTTGAAGGCTCAAAAGCAAGAGATGTTAGGGTGAAAACAGAACATGAATTAGACGAGTTACTAAAAGATTACTTAGGAAGATAGATTATGAAAAAGCTTTTTTTACTTATAATACTTATTACAATATCAGGCTTATCTGCATTTTCTCAAAGGGAAGTAAAGGATGGACTTGTAATTGATAAGCAAGCACAAAAACTTATCACAGACGTATCTTCAAAGCTTAAAACAGAATCTCCAATAAGCTTTAACTTCACTCAAAAATCAAAACAAAGCACAGAAACAGGCACAATTCAGCTTAACGGAAACAAATACACAGCCTCTTTCTTAGGCAATACAATCTACTGTGATGGTAAAAGCATTTCTATATATCAGAAAGAAATTAACGAAGTAACGATAAACAGTATTGAAGATGCTGGCAACGAAATCTTAAATATCTCTAAGTTTATCTCAGAAGCCAACACCAAGTTTAGACCAAAGCTGATAAGGGAAGAAAAAGGTAATTATATAATAGACCTTACGCCTAAGACAAAATCAGAATATACCAAAATTAGGCTAATAGTAAACAAACAAACAACAAGAATTTCCTCTATGGAGATAAACTACAAGGGCGGAAACACATACTCCTACACCATTTCAAACTATAAGACCAAAGTAAAGTCCAAAGACAGCGACTATAGCTTTAATAATAAAGAATACCCATCAGTAAACGTTGTTGATTTAAGGTAAACAAGAAATAAGCACCACTTCCTAAGCCTTTTTATTCTTCTTTTCTTTATCTTTCACCTCAGGATGACGTCCACCCCTACGGTATATATTTGCCCAATACTTTTCATTTAAGCTTGAAATAATAACCCCTCTTGAAGTTGAGGTATGAACAAAAGTATCGTCCTTAATATAAATGCCAACATGGTTTACCTTTCCTGACCTCCCATTAAAGAAAACCAAATCCCCTTCCTTTAATTTCTGTCTATCATCCACAGGCTCAACAACCGTTTCCATATCTTGAGAATTGCGAGGAAGACTTATACCATAAACATCCTTATAAACATTCCAAACAAAGCCACTACAATCAACCCCACTCTTAGTCATTCCACCCATAACATGAGGCACCCCAATCCAAGCCTTACAATATTCAGTCAGCTCAGTCTTAGGCACCTTAATACTTTTCTTAGCCTTATCCCCTTTATCACTATCCTTCCTATACTTAATAGGTCTTCCCTCCGACTCCGCATCCCATTCAATATTCCAAGCCTCCTGCTCACTATCCCTTCTTGTCAAATCCTTCACAAAAGAACAGCTCGTAAAAGAAAGAGAACTAATAAGTAATATAATATATAAATAGCTTTTCTTCATTTCCTCAATAAATCATTAATTCCTATAATAAAAATAAGGTATTATCCTTATTGCAAAAATAACACCTTATTTCAAATAACAGGCATTAAAACCCATTTCTTAGCATTTCTTATCCTTTTATCAGCTTATAAAAACCGACTTCTTTATTCATAAATAGAATCTTGATAATATAAACACCTTTGTTTTTAGAAGATAAGTTCATTCTATGGATTATACTATTTATATTCTCTTCACTTGTCAATAACCTACCCTCAATATCTAAAATCTCTATCTTAGACATCATCTCTTTTGATTCAATATTAAGCAAATCTCTTACAGGATTCGGATATATAATTGCTTTCTCTTCTTTCTTAATTGGCTCATCTAAACGTAATGAACAATAATTAAACTCTGGATTGGAATATAAAACATTGTTTCTCTGATAATAACATAACAAATCTGTCATAACTCCACATATAAACTGATTATGAAACAACCCTTTTAGATTCCCTATCTTTTCAACCCAAACAATATCTTGTGATAATAATGGATTAGATAGAGTTATCTTTTTTACTTCCATATTATTTAGATTGAACATACCCACACTAACATCTAAATAGACTACAGTATCAAAAATGTTTATCATAAAAGTATCGCTTTCAGTTAAAGAAAAGTCATAAATAAGACTCTCCTCATATAAGCTATCCAACGAAGAATGGTAATTCCTAAAATAAGTCTTTTGATTTTCCTCCATTATAAAACCATAAAACTCCATATCATTAGTTAAAGACAAACTATTATTAGTCCAAACCTTAGTATAATGTTTTGAATCAACAACAGTATCACCATTTAAATGAATATAATAACTCGTTGGAGGCATCGGATATACAATTTGGTTATTAATCGACCAAACACTATTTGTATCTACAATAGTATTCTCAACCTGTGAATAAGCAATACTGCTTGAACACATGATTAAAAACATCAAAAAAACTACCGATAATTCTCTTTTCATAATACTTGCATTTATAAGTTGAACTTGGGATTACTATATCCCTACAAAGGAAATAATTATTCTAAATATCTTTAATAACTCAATTGTTAGAAATATATTGCTAATTCAAACGATAAACTGATATTTAATAAAATTCTTATTAATCTCCGCCGTGCTTGATTTGTCCTTATCGTTGAACTTGATTTGCAATCCACCTCAATAGATTAATTTATTTCTCTTATTTCCCGTATATCTCTTCTAATTCTTCTCTAGTATTATAAAACAGTTTTTCATAATTGGAACTAAAATCTATTATCTTTCTATCTATAATTCTAAATTGATAATAACAAGATGCAGGTATTAATTCTTTATTTTCTTTGTATTGTTCTGTAAAATAAACAGTCTTTACCTCTGGGTAATAGTTCCGGTAAGTGGCTAACAATAATAAAGTATCTGCATTTAATATGCGGAAGAATTGATTGAAAACACTCGTGTCAAAAGGACTAATAATTACAGGGCTCTCTTTATAGAATAGGATATAATCTGTTTTTTTACTAGTCAACTGCCGAATACTAGGTAATTCTTGTTTTTGTGAAATTGTAATAGTCCAATTATTATCATTATTATAGCTTAGAGCTATAAGCTGATCTTCAAACAAATGAACTCTAGCTATACTATCAAATATTAGATCTATATTTTTATCAATGGATTCAACTATTTTATATTTATATTCTGCTGACACCTCTGCTCTTGTATTACCCATAAGACAAGGGTCATACTTTTTTACACTACAAGATGCTAATAAAAGAAAAAATAAAACTAAATACATTTTGTTATTTACCTGTTTTACTAAATTTTCAATCCGATACTTATTCATATTTATTTGTATTGTCTTAAATTTGTTTATATTACGAATTACAAATCCTTATAGAAATTAAGAGGTGGAGTGCAAATCCACCTCGACGGACTTATCTTTAAAAACATTCTTAATGAAGATTCAATTTTTAATATTCGCTTATCCTTTTATCAGCTTATAGAACACCTCTCTCTATTCTCAATTGGAGAAAATCTGTCACCGTTTTATTTCCTTGAATTGTCTTGAAAATTAATAAAAACCTTCTTGTATAATGATTTAACAATTCAAAGAAGTGGTTGTTCGGGATTTCCGAACAACCACTTCTTCATCCAACTCATTATCTTCAAAAATATGCTTAATATGCTCACTAACATTAGACTTACTAGACTGATATAACTCCACAAGTTGAGCTTGAGTAAGCCAAACATTTTCATTTTCAAGACGAACTTCTATTTTAGTTGTTCCCTCTTCTGATTGATAAAGTATAATCTCTCCTTTTTGTTCTTCTTTCATATTAAATCTCCTGCATATTTCTTACGGTTTCTTTACCTTTGAAAGCTATAAACCTATAGTCCTACGCTTATTTATTTCTTTATTCCAAGCTCCAAAGATAGGAAATTGTTATGAATTAAGTGGATATATTTAAGAAAAAAGAGGAATATAGAAGAGAGTTCCTTGTTAATTTTAGGCTTGAATTAGCAAGAAATAAACTACAGTAAATTACAAGTTTTTAAATACTGCGTAATATTATTGTGGTTCAGGCTTTTAGTTTCGTAAAACAAAGGTTTATTTGTGTAAGGTGGCAGGTTACTTATAGTAAGGTGGCAGGTTACTCGAGTAAGGTGGCAGGTTACTGGTAGTAAGGTGGCAGGTTACTGAAATATTGTGGCGTAATAATAAATTAGTTCTTTGTTTCAAAAAATTATTATGGCGTTTGATGAAATTGTTATAGCGTATTAATTTGTTGAGTATGTTTGTCCGTCTAATGGAATTTTGGAATCATTTACTTTTTATTATAAAGATTTGGAATCTACTATTTATTCACATTTTAAATCAATTATTTCAACCTTTAATCTTTCTTTTTATGGAAATAGTATGCACCTAACGTATATTTATACTAATATTTCAAATTTACAAATGACTAATTAGCATCCATTATCTTAATGATGATTCATCTGTTTACATATAAGCTTAGCGCGAAATTCTACAAGGTGAGTAGTCTAATTATCAAGGAAGAACTTAATCTTATTAGCTATATATTGAGAAAGCTTGCGAGCTTCAGTCTTAGACAAATGGCTCCCATCATATGTTTTATACAAAGCTGAATTAACATCAATCCAGTGTCCTCCTGAGATTTCAATTTTTTCTTTAATCAATAGCTCATTATAGTTTCCTGAAGAATCCTCTAAAGCTACAAGAGGTAATGATGCAGGTGGACGAAAAGCAAAAACTATTATACCCTTTGATTTCCATAAGCTTATTTGTTTACATAAGCTATTAACAAGCTGATAATTGGTAGAGTGCAATTTAAAATCGTCTTTATAATAAGGCATAGCTTCTAATGTATCCACAGGAAATTTCTCTGACTCAACCCAACCATTGTCGTGATAAATACTAATATAGTTAGAGATAGGTTTTATTCCTTTTATTAAATCTTTAACAATTAAAGGGGTAACTGGACTGAAATAATTTAGGTATTTGCCAAGATATATTCGTTCAAAAACCTCTTCTTTTGCTCTCTTTAATTCTTGTAAATACAGCTCATTAGAAAAGCTTATATCATTGATAGTTAATGCAGAAACACCTAAAAGAATTACTATTGGTTTGCTTTCTATTTTTAATTTTGTTTCTGCAACCTTATAAATAGCAGGATTTAACCCCCCATTTGAAAATGCTAAATTTAATACAGTAAATTCAGGTAATATATTTTCAATTTCATCAGGAGATACTCCCCTATAGGTTCTACTATCTCCAAGAATTATAAAATTATATTTCTTATCATCATGAACCTTAAATGCCCAAAACCTATCTTTTAGGTACTTATCGGGGTTTTTAGGTAAAATACCTCCTAATATAACTATAAAAATTATAGCCATTAAAAGAGTGATCCACATGTTTTGTCTCAACTTATTCATATTTTAAAACTGAAAATAAATAAATTCGCTTCCACTTCCTCTAAAGAAAATGATTAATGCAATTAATACTGCATAGAATAGCATTTCAGAAAAAGCACCAATTGAGCCTTTCAATTTTATTCTTTTTTCTATTCCTGTATAAACCATTATTTCTCTGATTATTATTATTAAAACAAATATGCTACCATTTAGACCCCATCCTAAAAGTCCATTTCCTTTAAAAGAAAACATTATTTTTAAAATATCCAAAGCTTGTTGAACTGAATTTGCTCTAAAAAACACCCAAGCTATTAAGACTTCTAATGTAACAAACATCCATGCTGTAAATCGAATAAATTGGTTGGTTGGTTGGTTTTTCTCTGGCCATTTTATAATTTTCTCTATACTCAGGAATAGCGCATGCACACCCCCCCCCATAGAACATATGTCCATGCGGCACCATGCCATAAACCCGACACTACCATAGTAATCCACATATTTATATGGCTTCTATATTTACTTTTCTTATTTCCTCCTAATGGAATATATATATAATCACGAAACCATGTTGATAAAGAAATATGCCATCTACCCCAAAATTCTCTTAAAGAAGTAGAAGTGTAAGGATGATTAAAGTTATCAGGGAAAGAATATCCCATCCACCGCGCTAATCCACAAGCTATATCACTATAACCTGAAAAATCACAATAAATCTGAATAGCAAATGCAATAACTGCACCCCACCAAAAGGCTGAACTTTCAGGAGCTATTGTACTATTGAAAGCAGTTACCACAATTGGAGCTAAATTATCTGCAATTACCATCTTTTTAAAACAACCTCTTACAATAAGACGAAAGCCATCCCAACGGTCTTCTTTCAATGGTTGTCTTTGTCCTATCAATTGTGGGAGCATATCTTTTGCTCTAACTATTGGCCCTGCTACTAATTGTGGGAACATTGATAAGTATGCAAAAAACTGAAAAACGTTTTTAGTTGGCTTGAACTTTCCTTTATATACGTCTATTGTATAACTCATACTTTGAAAGGTATAGAAACTAATACCTATAGGTGTGATTAAGAGAAAGCTATTGATTTGACTATTTAAAGAAGTTCCAAAAAGTTGATCTATATTCTCAGAAACAAATCCAGAATACTTAAATAATGAGAGCGTTCCTATATTGGCTAATAACGATAAAATTAATAACAACTTTTTGTTTTTAGGAAAAGTTGTAATTCCTATGGCAGCAAAATAATCAATAAATCCACTGAATATTATTAGAAATAAGAACCTCCAATCCCACCAGCCATAAAACAAAAAAGATGCGATTACCAGAAATATTAATTTAAAAGTAATGTTAGATTTTACAAATTTCCAAATAGAAAAAAACAAAATCGCAAAAAATAAGAATATTATAGAATTAAACTGCATAATTTTGTAAGGATAATAAAACTATTAGCCATGCTATCAATCTTACAGTAATTCTTGCTTTGCAAACGAAAAAAACTGATAATTCATTCTAACACTTATTTATACTATTTCATATCAACAAATCACCTCAACAATTAATAGAACTTAACATCCCTAACAGTTAATAATAAAATGTATTTATAATCATTTGGCAAATTTACAAATTATTTATTAACCTTCATTATCCTTTCTGATTATTTATAGGCTTGTCGTTATTTTAGGAAGAAATCAATCTCTCTGTTGTGGTTGTTCGGAAATTCCGAACAACTGAATTATAGGATAAATTATCATAAACTTTTAAGTATTCGGATTAATTATTTGTTATGGCGGTTTAGAATTTTGATATAAAGAAAAAGAGGATATAAAGTTTGTTTGCTTTATATCCTCTTTGGGTATTAAGGTTTGTAGGGTTTGAGGCTACTTGTCTTTCATTTCTATTTCTTTAAATCCTCTGCCTAAGATTTCACTGCTATCTATTACGTTGATAAATGCATCTGGGTCTAGCTCATGGATTCCTTCTTTTAGACGGATGAACTGGGTTCTGGATACTGTGGTGTAGATGACTTTTCTTTCTACGCCTTTATACATTCCCATTCCATTGAAGCATGTGCCTCCTCGGTTTAGGTCGTTGATGATTGCATCTCTTACGCCTTCGTAGTTATTAGTTACTATAAATAGGGTTTTGTATGTCTTTACTCCATCTACTATTACGTCTATTAGCTTGCTTTCAATGAAGATTAGCAGGATTGAATAGATTGGTAAACGGAATTGTCCGAATGCGAAAAGGGTTGTTAGGGTGATTGTTGAATCTACTATTAGTACTAATGTTCCTAAGGATATTTTGGTGAATTTATTAAGTATCATTGCTATGATGTCTGATCCTCCTGAGGTTGCTCCTGACTTAAAGATTAGTCCTATTGATAGTCCATAGATTAAACCTGCTATTAGGGTGTTTAGGAAGTAGTCTGGTACGAAGTTTAGTGCTCCTGGTGCTACATCGGTAAGAAATCCGTCATGAATTACTGGTGCATATCCCCATGTTGTTTCTAATAGGAATACAAATCCAAGGATAAGAAATGTTGAGACGACTGTTTTGACGCCAAATTTGGGTCCTAAGATCCAGGTTCCAAGTATTAGTAGTGGGATGTCCATGCAAAATGCATAGTAACTAATCTTCCAAGGCCAAAGGGTGTTGAAAACGTTTGCAAGTCCATAGGTTCCTCCTGGTGCTAAACGGTATGGGTTTACGAACATCACGTCTCCTGCTGCAAATAGGAAGCTTCCTATTAGGATAAACAGGTATGCTTTTACCCAATGTTTTGAAAATAATTTTTCTTTTGTTAAAGTGCTCATTTCTTATATATGTTAATTTTTACTTACAAAAAGTCTGCAAAAATAGTTATTAATATCTAATCTACCAATATATAGATGTGAATAAATAAATTATTGCTCAACT